>NZ_JBIDDQ010000019.1:0-166357 GCF_043195415.1 Streptomyces sp. Y7 | reverse complement strand
TTCATAGTGTTTCGGTGGTTATAGCGTGAGGGAAACGCCCGGTTACATTCCGAACCCGGAAGCTAAGCCTTACAGCGCCGATGGTACTGCAGGGGGGACCCTGTGGGAGAGTAGGACGCCGCCGAACAAATTGTGAAAAAAGGCCCACACCAAAATTGGTGTGGGCCTTTTTTGTTTTTCCGTTAGCTTGAGTCGTATGAACTACGTCATCCGATCCATCCGTGCGGACGAGTGGCCGGCCGTCAGGGAGCTGCGGCTCGCGGCGCTCCAGGACCCGGTTGCCCACATCGCCTTCCTCGAGACGTACGAGGAAGCTCTCGCCCGGCCCGACTCCTTCTGGATGTACCGGGCCGCCGGGGGCTGCGAAGGCGCCGAGGGGGCCCAGCAGATCATTGTCGAGGCGCCGGACGGGCGGTGGGTCGGGACGTTGACCGTGCTGATCGAGCAGCCGGGGACGACCGACTGGGCCGGGTATCCCGTCGAGCGGCTGCAGGGGCATGTGGTCGCCGTGTTCGTGCGGCCCGAGGAGCGGGGCAGCGGGCTGACCGAGGTGCTGTTCGATGCCGGTCTGGAGTGGGCCTGGGGCCGCGGGGCCGAGCAGGTGCGGCTCATCGTGCACGAGGAGAACGGGCGGGCCCAGCGCTTCTACCGGCGGGTCGGGTTCGTGCCGAGCGGGCTCCTGGTGCCGTTGTCCGGGAAGCCGGAGGAGAAGGAGCTGGAGTTCGTCCTCCCGCGGCCGTAGGAGTGCCCTGGCGGTCTGCTCGGGCGGCTAGACGGGGAGTTCGTCGTGAGGCCAGCGGGAGCGGGCCTGTTCACGGGACCGGAGCAGGGCCAGGGTCGGCATGCCCCGGTCCGCTCCGGTGGCCAGCAGCTCCGGCAACTGGGGAAGCGGAGCCACGGCGGCGACGTCGTCCAGGACGAGCGTCATTGGTGGGTCGAGGCGACCGGAGGATGACCGTTCGGCCATGTGCCGGCCGCGCTCGACCACGCTTGCGGCAAGAGCCGTCAGAAGTGGCATGGCGCCCGGGTTGGCTCGGGGGTCCTCGATGGATTCACCCACCACATAAAGCGTGCCCCCTTCATCGATGAAGGAATCCAAGGTGAGGGCATCAGTTCGGTTGGGAGTGCAAGCCTCGCGGATGTTGACCATGGAGAGCGCGGCGAGTGCCCTGGTGGTCAACTCCTGTGCCATGTCGCGGCGTTCGGGGTGGGCCGTGAGGGCCGCTTCGAGTTCGCCGGCGGACCCCGGGGCCGCCTTGGGGCTCGTGCGCAGGATGCGTACGGCGTCCTGGATCTGCGTGCCCTGGGACCAGCGGTGGACGTGCCGGACGGTGCGGCCGTCGACCGCGGCGGCGTGCAGGTAGCTGCGCAGGAGCGTTTCCGCCGTGTCGCTCACCGCCTGGTCGAGGCGCGAGGTCGGTCGGACCGGGGTCAGGAGCGCGGCAGCCCTGGAGACCGCCGTCTGCTTGTCCTCGCAGCCTGTCGTGGGCGTCCAGTGCAGGCGGGCCGGGGTGTCGCAGAGATGGGTGGGGTCGTAGAGGAGGACCGGGCCGAGTTTGGCGCGGGCGTCCTTCGTGTCCTGCCAGAGCGTCGGGTTCGACGTGACGACGAGGGCGGGGCCCTCCGCGTCACGCACCGCTTGTGCGGCGGTCGTCCGGCGGGTCTCCTTCGGGGCCACGAGGATTTTCTCGCGTGCGCCCATCCGGGCGGTGAGCACGGGGGTGTGGACGGGGGTGTGGGGTGCCGTGGGCGGCGCCGCCTCGCCGGCGGGCGGCTGCTCGTGGGCGACCGGTGCCGGTGAGGGCACGTCAGGACGTGCCTCCGGTGGGAGGTTCTCGGCCTGCGGCACGGTCGCCGGCTCCGGCTCCCGTCGCGGGGCCGGTACTTCGCGCTGTAGCGGCGCGGGCGGTACCGGTTCGTCCGCGGGGGCCGCCTTTCCCGTGCGCCGTCCCGCCCGGACCGCCCGCCAGCGGGCCACCGTCCCCAGCACGAACACCGTGAGCACGACGAGGATCATCAGCTGGCCGATGAACAGGCCCCAGAACAGGCCGTAGCCGGAGAGCCGGCCCGCCGGTGTCTCGGGCCAGGCGCCCGGGATGTCGTGCGGCTCGGCGATCAGGTAGCGCATCGCGAGCGGGGTGCGGGCGAAGGTGACGCCGGACGGCCAGGCGCCGTGGGCGAACAGGGCCGCCAGGCCCGTCGCCGACCAGACCAGCAGCGTCATGCCGAGGAGGAAGGCGAGTATGCCGACCAGGAGGCCGTCGGGGATGCCTCCCTGGCCGTCCCGGTGCTGCCGGCCGTTGCGGTGGTCGTCCGGTCTCACGCTGTCCCCCTACGCCACCGTCGATTCGGAGTCGCCCAGGTGTTGTTCCATGAACGCCGCGGCCCGCTCCTCGGCCTCCAGCTCGGCGGCGCGCAGGGCGTCGTCGGTGAGGTCGCTGGACGACTCGGTCATCGCGCGGTCGGTGAAGACGAGCGGGCGTTCGGTCTCGGTGACCAGGTGTTTGACGACCTGGACGTTGCCGTTGACGTCCCACACGGCGATGCCGGGAGTGAGGCTGGGGATGATCTCCACCGCCCAGCGCGGCAGGCCGAGTACGCGGCCCGTCGCCCTGGCCTCGTCGGCCTTCTGGGCGTAGATCGTCCTGGTCGAGGCCATCTTGAGGATCGCCGCGGCCTCCTTGGCGGCCGCCCCGTCCACGACGTCCGACAGGTGGTGCACGACGGCCACGAAGGACAGACCGAGGCGGCGGCCGAACTTCAGCAGCCGCTGGAACAGCTGGGCCACGAACGGGCTGTTGATGATGTGCCAGGCCTCCTCGACCAGGAAGATGCGCTTCTTCCGGTCGGGGCGGATCCAGGTGTGTTCCAGCCATACGCCGACGATCGCCATCAGGATCGGCATGGCGATGGAGTTGCGGTCGATGTGGGACAAATCGAACACAATGAGGGGCGCGTCCAGGTCGATGCCGACCGTCGTGGGGCCGTCGAACATGCCGCGCAGGTCACCGTCGACCAGACGGTCGAGCACCAGCGCCACGTCCAGGCCCCACGCGCGTACGTCGTCTATGGCGACGTTCATCGCCTCCGCGGACTCCGGCTCGGGGTGCCGTAGCTGCTCGACGATGTCGGTCAGGACGGGCTGGCGTTGGACGATGGTCTCGTTGACGTAGGCGTGCGCGACCTTCAGGGCGAAGCCGGAGCGCTCGTCGAGGCCGTGGCCCATGGCCACCTCGATGATCGTGCGGAGCAGCGCCAGCTGGCCCGTGGTGGTGATCGACGGGTCGAGCGGGTTCAGGCGGATGCCGTGGTCCAGGGCCGCCGTCGGGTCGAGCCGGATCGGCGTTATCCCCAGCTCCTGCGCGATGAGGTTCCACTCGCCGACGCCGTCCTCGCCCTGGGCGTCCAGGACGACGACCTGGCGGTCGCGGAAACGGAGCTGGCGCAGGACGTACGTCTTCTCCAGGGCCGACTTGCCGTTGCCGGACTCGCCGAGGACGAGCCAGTGCGGGGCGGGGAGCTGCTGGCCGTAGAGCTGGAAGGGGTCGTAGATGTAGCCCTTCCCGGAGTACACCTCGCGGCCGATGATGACGCCCGAGTCGCCGAGGCCGGGGGCGGCGGTCGGGAGGTAGACCGCCTGCGCCTGGCCCGTGGACGTGCGCACCGGAAGCCGGGTCGTCTCGACCTTCCCGAAGAGGAAGGACGTGAAGGCGTCGGTGAGGACGGACAGCGGGTCCCGCATCAGGTCCTACCTCCGAATGCCGGTGGCGAAGGGGAGTGTGTTGACGAATGCCCGGTGGTGCTCGCGGTCGCACCATTCCAGCTTCAGATACGACTTTCCGGCTGACGCCCGGATGGTCCGCTTGTCGCGTGCGAGGGATTCGGGGGAGCGGGAGGAGACGGTGATGTAGCCGACCAGGTTGACTCCGGCCGCGCCGCTCGCGAGGTCCTCTCCGCGCTGGTCGAGGCGGGTGTGGGCGGCGACATCGCGCGGGTCGACGGTGCGGTTCATCTTGGCGGCGCGGCTCGCCTCGGCCTCGTCGTTGGTCTTCTCGGTCAGCATGCGCTCGATGGCGACCTCGGTGGGTTCGAGGTCCATCGTGACGGCGACCGTGCGGATGACGTCCGGGGTGTGCACGAGCAGGGGCGCCAGGAAGTTGACGCCCACCGGGGTCATCGGCCACTCCTTCACCCAGGCCGTGGCGTGGCACCAGGGGGCGCGGGTGGAGGACTCCCGCGTCTTCGCCTGGAGGAACGTCGGCTCCATGGCGTCCAGCTCGGCCGGCCAGGCATTACGTTTCGTCATCGCCTGGATGTGGTCGATCGGGTGGTCCGGGTCGTACATGGAGTGGATGAGGGAGGCGAGGCGGCCCTGGCCGAGGGGCTGCCGTACGCGGATGTCCGCCTCCTGCAGGCGCGAGCAGATGTCGGTCAGCTCGCGGGCCATGACCACCGCGAGCCCGGAGTCCCGGTCGGCCTTGCCGCCGTGCGGGCGGGAGGCGCGGGCCATCGCCAGGGCCTCCGCGGCCAGTTCGCGGGTGAAGTGCATACACGCGACGAGGTAGGCGCGGTGCTGCTCGCTGCTCGTCGACACCATCGACTGGAGCTGGTCGTACGACTGCTGGAGCCAGGCCGGGGAGCGCTCGTCGCCGCGTACGGCGACGTCCTTGGCGTGCGCGTCCGGGTCGGCCGGCAGGGTGCGGGCGAGCATCTGGATGCGGGTGACGAAGCCGTCCCCGTTGGCGACGTGCTTCAGCAGGGTGCCGAAGCGGTCGACCAGGGCCTCCTGGTCCTCGGAGTCGCGCAGGCCGACGCCCGGGCCCTCGATCTCGATGGCCGCGGTGACCGTGCGCCGGTCGGCGTGCAGCAGTACGGCGATCTCGTCGGGTCCGAACGGGGCGGCCAGCCACGTGATGCGGCCGATGCCCGGCGGCGGACCGACCTCGACCTCACGTCCGTCGACACGGGTGCCGGCCTCGATCGCGCCGGAGCGGTAGGCCGTGCCCGCGCGCAGGGTGCGCTTGTAGCTGCGGTTGATCTCGAACCACTTGTAGAAGGTCCGGTGCTTGTACGGCACGTAGACCGCGGACAGCGCGAGCATCGGGAAGCCGGTCAGCAGCACGATGCGCAGGGACAGGACGGGGACGAGGAGTCCGCACATCATGCCGAGGAACGCGCCCACGACGATGAGCGCGATCTCGCCGGTCTCGCGGTTGCGTCCGACGATGGCGTTCGGCCGGGCCCGGCCGATCAGATATGTACGGCGGGGCGTGACCGAATGGGACACGTGGGACTGCGTCGTCAACGCCCGTCACCTCCTGAACGATTGCTGTTGCGGGTGTTGCTGGCGTGCGGGCTGTTCACCGGGCTGCTCGAGCGGGGTGCGGGTGCGGCGGAGGGGACAGATCCGCCGCCTCCGTTCGAGGAGCGCGAGCTGTGCGCGGCGACGCCGCCGGAGGCGGGGTTCGAGGGGCGGGCGCCGGACTGGCCGCCGCCGTTGTTGTCCGCGCGGGAGCTGTGCGTCTTGATGCCCTGGGCGACGAGGGTCGCCGGGGAGCTGATCACGGCGGCGGCCTTGCCCTCGGCGCCGCGCATGATGCGGTTGTTGCGGGAGCCGGCGATCTCGTCGCCGAAGCCGGGGACGAAGCGGTAGATCATCGCGCTGGCGAAGATGGCGAGCAGGATGATCGCCAGGCCCGAGACCACGGCCGAGAAGGCGCCGGGTCCGTCGCCGGCGGAGAGCGCGCCGGCCAGGCCGAGGACGATGACGATGACCGGCTTGACCAGGATGACGGCGATCATGATGCCGGCCCAGCGGCGGACGTGGCCCCAGAGGTTCTTGTCGACCAGGCCGGCGTAGACGACGGTGCCGAGGAGGGCGCCGACGTAGAGCAGGGCGGCGCGGATGACGAGCTCCAGCCAGAGGATGCCGGCGGCGAGGATGCTCACCAGGGAGACGACGATCAGCATGATCGGGCCGCCGCCGATGTCCTCGCCCTTCTCCAGGGCGCCTGCGAAGGTGCCGAAGAAGGTGTCCGTCTGGTTGCCGGTGGTCTTCGCGAGGACGTCGGTGACGCCGTCGGTCGCCGATACGACGGTGTAGAGGATCAGGGGGGTGAACGCGGAGGCGAGGACGGTGAGCCAGAGGAAGCCGATCGCTTCGCTGATGGCGGTGGTGACGGGAACGCCGCGTACTGCTCGCTTGGCGACCGCCAGGAGCCAGAGCAGGAGGGTCAGGATCGTGGACGCCGCGAAGACGACCGCGTACTGCTGGAGGAACTTGGCGTTGGTGAAGTCGACGTTCGCGGTCTCCTGCACGGCCTCGCTGAGCTGCTTGACGGTCCATGAGGCGGCGTCGGCACAGCCTCTGGCGAGGGAGGAGAGGGGGTCGAGGGTGGAGGTGGGGTCGGTGAGGGAACGGCCGGAGCCGCCTCCGCCTGAGCCGCCGTTGTCTTTTTCGCAGTAGTCCTTGGCGGGGCCGACAATGAGGTCGCAGTTGTCACCCGAGGGTGTCGGGGACGGGGTGGGTGCGGCGGCAGCGCGCGTGGCCATCAACACGACCGCCGCCTGTACGGCGGTCAGGGCGGTGGCGACCTTGAGTACGCGGCGCGGGTTATCGGGCATACGTGAACCCTCCGTACTCCTCGACTGCCTTGGCCATCTCGTCGGCGCTGGATGCCTTGTTGTCTCCCGGGACGGGTGCGGGCCCGTCCTTCTGGGAGAAGCTCGCGACCTTCCAGTCACTGTTCGCCCAGCGAAGCTGGAGCGTCATGGTGAACCAGTCGCTGCCGGCCGGATTGGTCGAGCTCTCCCCCGCCATGCCGAACACGCCGGTGCACCACACCTCGACGGTCGCCGCGGAGGCCGAGTTGCTCGTGACCTTGGTGCCGATCGGCACGGTCCGCGAGACGTAGGTGTTGCCGGCCGTCGCGTTGCCGTTCTCGTCGAGACCGATGCTGCTCAGGAACTCCCTGGAGTAGGCCTTGTCGAACTTGGCGGTGAGTTCCGCCTGCTTGTCGGCGACGAAGACCTGCTTGACGATCTCGGCTCTGCGGGTCGGCTGCAGGATGTCGGCCGAGACCAGCGTCACCGCATAGTTGGCCGCCGCGCTCTGTGCGCCCTGCTCGTCGTGTGCGAAGCCTCCGGGGATGCCCGCTGACTTTCCGTCCACCGGGCGGGTGCCCGTGGCTGCCGTCGGTGCGGAATTCGGCTGGTTTTCGTCCCCGTCAGAGGAAGCGGAGTCGTCTCCTCCACGGTTCGCGAAGGCGATCGCGGCGATGAGGAGTACCACCACGCCGACGACGGTGACCAGGCTCCGGGACGACGAACGGCCACCCCGCCGCGCACCCCCGTACACGTCACCGCTGCTCTCGGGCAGCCGCGTGCGGGTCTGACCGGTGCCTCCGTAACCGCCGGAGGTGTCCCGCTCGTCTCCGAGACTCATGCCGCGTACGCCCCCTCGACGTCGGACAGATACACGTTGGAGTACGACGGTAGCCGTGCTGGTTCCCGCATGGGCGCGGTGTGGTGACTCGACATCAGGGAAACGCAACCTCAGCCGGTGGGCACGACGGGTGGGTGGGGGACTGGGGGGACCGGGCGTGCCCGGAGCGGACGGAGGGGGGCCGGGGTTACCGGGGCGGTCAGACGGCCATGCCGTACACGATGGTGAACAGCGTGCCCAGCGAGCCGATGATGAAGACGCCCGTCAGACCGGCGATGATCAGCCCCTTGCCCTGCTCGGCGCTGAAGGTGTCGCGCAACGCCGTGGCTCCGATGCGCTGTTTGGCCGCCCCCCAGATGGCGATGCCGAGGCAGAGCAGGATGGCGACGGCCATCACGACCTCGATCATCACCTTCGCCTCGTTGCCCAGGCTGCCGAAGGGGCCCCAGTCCGGAGCGATCCCGCCGATGATGGTGTTGATGTCGCCCTTGTCGGCCGCAAACAGCATGTAAGTCACCGCCCCTGTTGGGTAGTTCCGCGTCCCCTGCGGTGCGCAGAGGTCAGCCCTCATTCTCGCCGACAATGCTGCCGTCGTATGTCGACTTGGCGTCATTGATGGGCGGGATTCGTACGAATAGCTCGTATGGTCACTCTGTGTATCACGGCAGGTCACGCCGGGCAATGAGGCCTGAGCGGAACCTGTGGTGTGGCTCTGTCGTTAGCCCTCTTCACGCCGGGTGCCGTTTCTGACGGCTGGCCGGGCGATCGGTCGTGCCGGTGTTCTGCGGGTGAAGGCTATCCCGGGATGGTGAACGCGGGGGCCGCTGGGTTGGTGTCGCGGCCGGGTGTGGACCCCGTGTGGTGACGGAGCGTCAGCGTCAGCGGTCTTCGGCGACGTTCGTCGTGATCAGGCGCAGGAGTTGCTTGGCCAGGGCGTCCTGTTCCGGCGTCAGACCCATCGCGTCACCGATGGCGAGCGGCACGGTGGTCGCGCGGTCGTGCAGGTCGGCGCCGGCCTCGGTGAGGCGGATGGCGACCGAGCGCTCGTCGTCGCGCCGGCGCTCGCGGCGCAGCAGGCCGCCCGCCTCCAGGCGCTTGAGCAGCGGTGACAGCGTGCTGGACTCCAGCTGGAGCGCCGTACCCAGGTCCCGTACGGAGATCGAGTCCCGCTCCCACAGGACGAGCATGACCAGGTACTGGGGGTAGGTCAGGCCGAGTTCGTCGAGCAGGGGGCGGTAGCGCGCGGTCACCGCGCGGGAGGCGGCGTAGAGCGCGAAGCAGAGCTGGTCGTCCAGGAGGAGGGAGCCTGCGGGGGGCGGCTCGGTGGGTCGGCTCATGGCGGGCTCCGGGTGGGTGCGGGGGTGGGTGGATACGGGCCTGGTGCGGGGAGGGGTGGGTGCGGGCCTGGTGCGGGGCGGGTGCGGCTCGTGCGGGTGGGTGCGGGGTGGGCGCGGGCTCGTTCGGGGTGTGTGGCCGGGTGGGCTCGGTGGCTCGATTCTATCGGGCGGTACATCATCGTGCCCTAATGAGTTGCGCACGACTTAATAGCGCGCTACTTTCATGCCGTGCCGCCGCACCCGGTCGATCCCGCCGGGCAGGCTTCCGCGGCACCCGATCCGAGGAGATCGCCATGACCGACAGCGCAACCCCCGCCCGTCCCGTTCTGGAGCCCGCCGCCCAGGCCTTCGCCGAGGCCACCGCGAATCCGCCGTACCTGTTCGATCTGGGGCCGGTCGAGGGGCGCAAGGTCGTCGACGAGGTGCAGTCCGGGGAGATCGCCAAGCCGGACGTCGACGAGGAGTGGGTGACCGTGCCCGGTGGGCCGACCGGTGAGGTCAGGGTCCGGGTCGTGCGGCCGGCCGGGGCCACCGGGACGCTGCCGGTGCTTCTCTACATCCACGGCGCGGGCTGGGTGTTCGGCAACGCCCACACCCACGACCGGCTCGTGCGGGAGCTGGCCGTCGGTACCGGTGCCGCGGTCGTCTTCCCCGAGTACGACCTCTCGCCCGAGGCGCGTTACCCCGTCGCCATCGAGCAGAACTACGCCGTGGCCCAGTGGGTCGTCCGCGAGGGCGCGGACAACGGCCTGGACGCCGGCCGGATCGCCGTGGCCGGTGACTCGGTGGGCGGCAACATGACGGCGGCGCTGACGCTGATGGCCAAGGAGCGCGGCGATGTGCCGCTGGTGCAGCAGGTGCTGTTCTATCCGGTGACCGACGCGTCGTTCGACACGGCGTCCTACCGGCAGTTCGCCGAGGGGTACTTCCTGCGCCGGGACGCCATGCGGTGGTTCTGGGACCAGTACACGACGGAGGAGGCGGAGCGGGCGCAGATCACGGCGTCGCCGCTGCGGGCCGGTGTCGAGCAGCTCCAGGGGCTGCCGCCGGCGCTCGTCATCACCGCCGAGGCCGATGTGCTGCGGGACGAGGGTGAGGCGTACGCCGGGAAGCTGCGGGAGGCGGGTGTGCCGGTGACCGCGGTGCGGTACCAGGGCGTCATCCACGACTTCGTGATGCTGAACGCGTTGCGGGAGACGCGGGGGGCGGAGGCGGCCATCGGGCAGGCGGTGAGTGTGCTGCGGGGGGCGTTCGGAGTATGAGGGGCGCCCTGGGGCCGGGGCCGGGGGCGTAGGGGTGCGGTGGTTCTGCGGCTGCGGGTTCCGTGTGGCTGGTCGCGCAGTTCCCCGCGCCCCTGAGGGGGTTGGCGTCGGCGGTGTTTGGTGTGGCCGTCTCGCGGGGCTTCAGGCCGTGTGTGAGGGGTGCCCGGGGGTCGTGGGGGTGTAGTGGTTCTGCGGCTGCGGGTTCCGTGTGGCTGGTCGCGCAGTTCCCCGCGCCCCTGAGGGGGTTGGCGTCGGTGGTGTCTAGCGGGGCTTCAGGCCGTGGAGCAAGTGGTGGACCAGGCCCTCGACGCCCGCCAGGGCCGCTTCCGGGGTCAGCCAGCCGGCCGCGATGAAGCCCGCCATGCCGTGCAGGGCGGCGCCCGTGACGAGGTTGAGTTCCTCGGGGTCGCCCTGGATGATCTCGCCGCGCTTCTGGGCGTCGGCGAGTATCCGCTCCAGGCTGCCGACCGTCCGCTCGACGGCCGTGGCCATCTGCTCCGAGGCGCCCGGCTCGTGCTTGCGGGCGTACATGAGTTCCAGCAGCTCGGCGTTGTCGATGGCGAAGCCGAGGTAGGCGCGGGCGAGCGCGGTGAGCCGGGGTTCCAGCGGGAGTGCCGGGTCCTCGGCGGCGGCCAGGGCCCGGCTGAGCCGCTCGTACCCGGCCAGGGCGAGGGCGTTGAGCAGGGCCTGCTTGTCCTTGAAGTGCCGGCCGGGGGCGGCGTGGCTGACGCCGACCTCGCGGGCCAGTTCACGCAGTGAGAGAGAGCCGGCGCCCTTCTCGCGCAGGGTGCGTTCGGCTGCCGCCAGCAGGGCGGCGCGCAGGTCTCCGTGGTGGTAGGGGCGGCTCTCGGGCATGCGGACCATCGTAGCTGAATGTAGTCGTCGTCATCATTGTTGGCGTCGCCACCATTGTTGTCATTGACAGCATTGTTGGCGACGCCTACATTCGTTGGTATGGCTGACAACGCGAGGACCAAGAGCAAGAGCAAGGCGTGGGACGTGGGCCGACTGCCCGATCTCACCGGGCGCACGGCCGTCGTCACCGGGGCCAACAGCGGTATCGGACTCACCGCCTCCGCCGCGCTGGCCGGTGCCGGCGCACATGTCGTGTTCGCCGTACGGGACCTGGAACGGGGCCGGAAGGCGGCGGCGAGCGTGTCCGGCAGCACCGAGGTGCGGCGGCTGGACCTGGCGGACCTGTCGTCCGTGCGGGAGTTCGCGGACGGCTGGGAAGGGCGGCCGCTCGATCTGCTGATCAACAACGCGGGCGTGATGATGCTGCCGCAGCAGCGCACGGCGGACGGCTTCGAGATGCAGTTCGGCACGAACCATCTGGGCCACTTCGCGCTGACGAACCTGCTGCTGCCGTACGTCACGGACCGGGTGGTGACGCTGTCGTCCGGCGCGCACCGCTGGTTCAACGCGCGGATCCGCTTCGAGGACCTGGACTTCACGTCCGGGTACGACCCGAACCGCGCGTACGCCCAGTCGAAGCTGGCGAATCTGCTGTTCACGCTGGAGCTCCAGCGGCGGCTGGCCGAGGCCGGTTCACCGGTGCGGGCCCTCGCCGCCCACCCGGGCTACGCGGCCACCAACCTGCAGAGCCATGCGGGCAACCCCGTGATGCGCGCGTTCATGAAGATCGGCAACCGCGTCTTCGCCCAGGGCGACCACGCGGGCGCGCTGCCGACGCTGTACGCCGCGACGCAGGACCTGCCCGGCGCGAGCTATGTCGGGCCCGACGGGCTGGGCGAGATGCGGGGCGCGCCGACGCTGGTCGGACGGAGCGCGGCGGCGAGCGACCCGGACGTGGCCCGACGGCTGTGGACGGTCTCCGAGGAACTGACGGGGGTGAGCTGGCCGTTGGGAGCGCCTGAGTCGGCGGCGGCCCGACGGGCGACGGCAGAGCGCTGAGGCACCCCACCGCCGTCGCCGGCCCCCGCACGACTCACGGGTACGGCAGCTCCGTAAGGCTTACGGCTACGGCAGTTCCGTAGGGCTCGTGTCTACGCCGGCTCCGTACCGCTTGTGCCCACGGCCACTCCGTATGGCTTTACGGCTACGGCGAGCTCACCGCCGGGCCCGTATCTCCTACGACTCCGGCTGGGTCACCGTCAGAGCCCAGCGGACGTCGTCCGATGACGCGTCGACGCCGATCGTGAAGGAGCCGAAGTGCACCACGCCGGGGTCCATCGTCACCGAGCCCACTCCGGCCTCCCCGACCGGGCAGTCGACGGAGAACGCGGCGACCTCCGTCTCCTGTGACATCGTCACCCGCACATCGCCGCCCCCTTCGCACGCCACCGTCAGCACGGTCGGCAGCCCCTCCCACGCCCCACCGGACGCGACACCGCCGTCCCCCGTCTGCTCCGGCACCCACACCAGGCCGTCCGGACCGGGATGCGGCAGCAGCACATCGTTCGCCGCGGCGGGACCCACCGCCACACCGGTCAGCGCACAGGCCACGAGCGCCGTCACCGCAAGGACGCGGCTGGTTCGTCTCACGATTCGTTCCCCCTGAACTCGGTTCGGTCGAAGGCCGGTTGGCCGACCGCCGCACAGTCTGCCGGGCCGGATGACCTCGCGCCTGAGTTTCCGTACTCAGGGGTAGGCCGTGGACGGAGGTGGTCGACCGATGGCGATGCCCAGCCTGCTCGGCGTGTTCGCGCACCCGGACGACGAGGCCCTGTTGTCGGGCGGCGTACTGGCCCAGCACGCGGCGGCCGGCGCGCGTACCGCCGTGGTGACGGCGACCTGGACCCCGGACACGCGGCGCGGCGCCGAACTCGCCGAAGCGCTGCGGATCCTGGGCGCCGGTGAACCGAGGATGCTCGGCTACGCCGACGACCGGGTGCCGCACTCCGCCCCGGGCAGCCCACGGCTGTGCGCCGCGCCGCTGGACGAGGCGGTGGGCCGGCTGGTCGCCCGGATACGGCGGTTCCGCCCGCGGATCGTGATCACCCACGACGCCCACGGCGGCCTGACCGGCCACCCCGACCATGTGCACACCCACCGGCTGACCGTGCTCGCCGTCGGGGCCGCCGGCCTCGAACGGCTCTACCCCGACGCCGGCACCCCCTGGCAGCCGAGCGCCCTCTACCTGGTCACGCACCCGCACTCGGCTCTGGACGCGCTCGGCGAACTGGCCCGCGCGGGCAAGGGCATGAACACGGTCCCGGACGAGTGGGTCACCGCGACCGTCGACGTGCGGCCCTGGCTGGAGCGGAAGTGGGCCGCCGTACTGGCCCATCGCAGCGAGGTCGAGCGCGGGGCGGCGCCGGGTCTGCTGGCCGGCTGCGCGCCGGCCGTGCGGGAAGGGATTCTCGGCACCGAGTGGTACATCCGGCAGCAGACGGGCGCCTCGCCTCTGTCGGGCCGGACCGGGCTGACCGTCTGAGGCGCCGGGGCGGTGCCGGGCCGTTATTCGGTGGGCAGGGTGCTTCTGAGGGTCTTGGCCGTGGTGGTGGCGTCGTAGCCGTCGGGGACTCCCTCGACCAGGATGATGTCGCCCTCGATGTGCCGGGCGCGCAGGGGCGCGATGGCCTGGTAGGCGGGTGAGTCCCACCAGGTCCGCGCCCGTGCGATGTCCGGGAAGCCGATCACCACGACGTGGCCGGGCCAGCTGCCCTCCTTCGTCTCGTGCGGCGTGCCGTGCACCAGGAAGCGGCCGCCGTACGGCTCGAAGGTGGCGGTGATGCGCTCGATGTACTCGGCGATCTCCGGGTGCGGGGCGGCGTCCCGGAGGTGGGCGATGACGTAGGCGGGCATGGTGTCCTCCCTGTCGGTCGGGCTCGGTCCCTCTGGCGACGATCGTGGCAGGCACCCCCCGTCCACGCGATGACCCGGGAGGTAATGCCCCGGGCGAGGGGACCAGGGAGAGAACGGCAGCGAGAGGAAGGGCCTTGGCCGAGGCATTGGCCGAGGCGTTGTCTGAGGTACTGCCTGAGTACGACCTCCCGGTCACGGGATTCCCGGCCCCTCACACCACCGGCCCCGGCGTCTGACGCTTCTCTCACCTTCGTCGGTCACCATGAGCCCCGATGCCCCGGACCCAGCACACCTCGCGCCTGCCCCGATACGCCGCCCTCGTCCTGCTCGCGCTCCCGTCGGCCTCCGCCGCGGCCGTCGACGCCGGTACGGGACCTCTCGGCGTGACCGTCACCGCGGCGGCGACCGCGCGGAGCGTGCGGGTCGGTGCGCTGTTCGTGGCCGGGCGGGGCGACCACCCGCGGGGCGGGCACTTCTGCACCGCGTCCGTCGTGCACAGCCCCCGGCACGACCTCGTCGTCACGGCCGCGCACTGCCTGGACGGCAAGACGGAGCAGCTCGTGTTCGTGCCCGGATACCGGGACGGCGTGGCGCCGTACGGGGTGTGGACGGTCGGGAGGTGGTTCCTGCCGCAGGGGTGGACCGCGGGCCGGGACGAGGACAGCGACGTGGCGTTCGCGGTGGTGGACCGGCGGGGCGGCGAGGGCGTCGAGGACGTGGTCGGGGGGAACCGGTTCGCCGCCGGCACGGTCACGGGTGCCACCGCCGTGACTCTCACCGCCTACCTCAACTCCCGCGAAGAGCCGGTGAGTTGTACTGATCTGCCCCGACCTGATCACCGTACGCAGCAACGCGTCTCCTGCCCCGGCCTCGGCGGGGGATCGAGCGGGAGCCCGTGGGTGAACGGGGACGGGCAGGTCGTGGGGGTGCTCGGCGGGCACGAGCACGGCGGGGCCACCGCCGACGTGTCGTACAGCGTGGTGTTCGGGGCCGAGGCGGCGCACTTGTACGACGAGAGTGCCGGTTGCCGCGAGTCCCATGTGGGAAGCTCCTAGACTGACGCGGGCGGACTCCCGGCAGGCGAGGGGCGGTTGACGGTGCGTAAGGCATGGATCGTGGCGGGTGCCGCTCTCGCGGTGGGCCTCAGCTTCGTGATGCTGCTCGTCGTCGGCGTTTTCATCGTCGCCGGGAACCTCGCCGGCGGGGTCGGCGGAGCGTCGAAGGCGCTGGCCAAGGGCGCCGTGCCGGCCGCCTACCGGGACATCGTGCAGAAGTGGGGCAACCTGTGCCCCGCCATCAACCCCGCGCTGCTCGCCGCCCAGCTGTACCAGGAGAGCGGCTTCAACCCGAAGGCCCAGAGCCCGGCCGCCGCGCAGGGCATCGCCCAGTTCATCCCGGGGACGTGGGCCACGCACGGGATCGACGGCGACGGCGACGGCGACCGTGACGTCTGGGACCCGAAGGACGCGATTCCGTCGGCGGCGTCGTACGACTGCAGTCTCGCCTCGTACGTGAAGGACGTTCCCGGCGACGCGACGCAGAACATGCTCGCGTCGTACAACGCCGGGGCGTACGCGGTCATCAAGTACGGGGGCGTGCCGCCGTACAAGGAGACCCAGAACTACGTGAAGACGATCACGACGCTTCAGGAGAGCTTCGCCGCGCCCGTCAGCCGGGTGGATCCCAGCAAGCAGGCCGCGGGGGCCATCTACTACGCGCAGAAGAAGCTCGGTACGCCGTATCTGTGGGGCGGCGAGGGTTCGGCCGCGGACGGCGGTCGCTTCGACTGCTCGGGGCTGACGCAGGCCGCGTACGAGAGTGTCGGGATAACGCTGCCGCGCGTGGCCAACGACCAGTGGAACGCGGGGGCGCATCCGGCCAGGGACGAGCTGCTGCCCGGGGATCTGGTGTTCTTCTCCGACGACCTCAACAATTCCCGTGCCATCCGCCATGTGGGGATTTATGTGGGCGGCGGGTACATGATCGACGCGCCGAGAACAGGTGCTGTGATCCGGTTCGACCCGATCGACACCCCGGACTACTTCGGGGCCACCCGGGTGACCGAAGATGGCGCGAAAGCGCTGCCCACGACGGTGTAGACGGAGCGTGAACCCACCCCCTGAGCTGCGGCGATGGGTCTCTCTTCGATAACGTCTGCGTGATCATTCAGTGGAGTGTGGAACGTATCAACAGGGGCCGTGCGTTCCTGGTTTCGTAGCCGGATCTACAACCACGGGGGTGGGCGGAACGGCGTACGCAGGATGCGCCGAGAGACGATGAAGGGGCCGCGGCATCATGGCTGGACTCGCAGAATCCGGGTCGAACCCCGACGTCGAGCTGCTCTACGACATCAATGGCCTGGCCAAGGACGCGCCGCGGTGGTTCGACCGGGTCATGGAGTACGTCGGTGAATACGGGGTGCTGCTCGCCCTGATCCTGCTCGTGGTGTGGTGCTGGTGGTCCGTGCGGCGGCGCGGCGACGAGGATGCCGCCCCGTCCGTGGCCGCGCTCGTGTGGGCACCGCTGGCCGCCGCGATCGCCGTGCTCGTGAATGTGCCCATACGGGGTTTCGTCGAGCGGCCCCGGCCCTTCAACGATCACCAGGGGCTCGAAGTCCTGGTGAGCGGCAAGACCGACTACTCCTTCGTGAGCGATCACGCGACGATCGCCATGGCCCTGGGCGTCGGGTTGTTCGTCGCCAACCGGAAGTTCGGGCTCGCCGGCATCGGGCTGGCGCTGCTCGAAGGTTTCTGCCGGGTCTACATGGGCGTGCACTACCCGACCGACGTCGTCGGCGGCTTCGCCCTCGGCACCGCCGTCGCCCTGCTGCTGTCGCCGCTGGCCATGGCCCTGCTGACGCCGGTCATGTCCGCGATCGAGCGGTCGTCGCGCGGCGCGTGGCTGATCAAGGCGCGGCGGCGGTCCGGGGAGGGCGGGCAGGAGGCGCTGATTCCGGGGGCCCGGAAGGAGAGCGCGGGGGCTGAGGAGCGGGATCTGGCGGCCTGACGGCGTTGTTGGGGTTGGGTGAGGGGCGGCGCCGGGTGCTGCTTCGGGTCCCTGCTCCGCGTACGGCTTCGGCCCCCCACGTCCCGCTACAGGGCCTGGGGATAGGTGAAGAAGCCCTCCGGGTCGTACTGCTTCTTCAGCTTTGACAGGCGGGTCGCCGCGTCCCCGTAGTACGCCTTGCGCCAGTCCCGCAGGGACGGGTCGGGGTAGTTCTGGTACGCGGCGCCGGAGGCGTACGGGCGCATCGCGTTGTGGGCCGACGTCAGCCAGGACTGGGCCGTGGAGCCCGTCGCGCCGGCGCCCCAGGAGACTATGTACTGGGCCAGCATGCGGGAGCGGCGGTGCACGAACGCCGTCGACGTGGGGGAGACCCGGTTGACCGCTCCGCCGAGGGCCGTGAGGGCGATACTGCCCGCGCCGCCGCGGACCGACTGCATCTGCTTCATCAGGGTCTGGATGCCCGTGGCCGAGATCGAACGGTCGAAGAAGTCCGACTTCGCGGCGTATGTCTCGCGGTTCAGTGCGCCCTGCGGGGAGCGGCCCGGGGTCGCGCCGGGGAGGTGGCACTGCGCGTCGGTGCTGAAGGACGAGCAGCCGGCGTAGATCTCCATCGCCTCCTCGTAGGAGTGCCGCTTGAGGGAGACGCTGCTCGCGGGGCCGGGGCCGCCGGGGCGGTCGGCCAGGCGGTCCACCGCGTTCTGGAGTTCGCGGTAGGTGCCGAGGGAGAACGCGGCGACGGAGATGGTCGGTCGGCCGCCCTCGCGGCCCGACAGGTGCAGGGACGACCAGATCTCGTCGGGCTGGCTCGGGCCCCACTCCTGGAAGGACTTGATCAGCGCGGCCGCCTTCGACCAGGGCCAGGTCATGTACGCCGTGACGCCCTGGGGGGCCGGGTGGGTCCTGAAGTGCAGTTCCGTCACGATGCCGAAGTTGCCGTTGCCGGCGCCGCGCAGGGCCCAGAAGAGGTCCTTGTTGGTGGTGGCGTTGGCGACGAGCTGCTTGCCGTCGGCGGTGATGAGCGTGGCCTGGGTCAGGTTGTCGCAGGTGAGGCCGTACGCGCGGGAGGTCACGCCCTGGCCGCCGCCGAGGGTGAGGCCGGAGACGCCGACGGTGGGGCAGGAGCCGGCGGGGATGGTGGTGCCCTTGGCGGCGAGGGCGCGGTAGACGTCGATGAGTTTGGAACCGGCGCCGACGACGGCGGAGTTGCCGGAGGCCCGTATGCGGTTGAGCTTGGAGACGTCGATGATCAGGCGGTTGTTGCCGGAGGACCAGCCGGCGTAGGAGTGGCCGCCGTTGCGTATCGCGACCTTGAGGGCGTGGGCGCGGGCGTAGGCGAGGGTGGTGCGGATGTCGTCGGGGTGGGCGACGTAGGCGACGGCGGCGGGCTTCAGGGTGTCGAAGCGGGTGTTGTAGAGCTGGTGGGCCGGTTTCCAGTCGGCGTCGCCCGGGCGGATGAGGCGGCCGTCGAGGTCTCGGGCGAGGGCGGTCCAGTTGGCGGGGGCGGGGGCGCCGGCGGCGGATTTGCCGGTGGTGGTGCCGGTGGCTTGGGTGCGGGTGGAGGTGGCCGTGGTGTTGCTGCCGCCGTTGCCGGCTGTGCCGCTGCCGTTGGTCTCGCTGCCGTTGCAGGCGGTTGCCGTCAGGGCGGTGAGGGCTGCTGCGGTGCCGCCGATGAACGTACGCCGTTCCATGTCGCCTCCTGGGGTTACGTGGAACGAGACGGGGTGGTGCGGGGTTGGGTTCCCTCGGGCGGCGGTCGTTTGCGCGGGCCTGTGGATTCTCGCCCCCGCCGCCCCTACCCGTCCCATCTCCAGGGGCGCCGCCCCTTCGACCCCGGCACACCCCTGGGGGCTGCCGCCCCCAGACCCCCGCATCGGCCTGAACGGCCTCGTCCTCAAACGCCGGACGGGCTGGGTGGGGTGCGGGCGGGATGGCTTGAAATCGTCCCTTGACACCGTCGCAGGAACGGCGAGCCTCAGGCAGTAAGCACAGCGGCGGCGGCGACGCCGGACAGCAACG
This sequence comes from Streptomyces sp. Y7, assembly GCF_043195415.1. NCBI lineage: Bacteria > Bacillati > Actinomycetota > Actinomycetes > Kitasatosporales > Streptomycetaceae > Streptomyces > Streptomyces sp. Y7. The sequence goes on along the minus strand of NZ_JBIDDQ010000019.1, from coordinate 147,524 downwards.
GCCAAGGCCCCGCGGCGGCTACGCCTGGCGGCAACGGCAACGGCAACGCAGTGGCGACGGCGACGGCGGTGGCGGTGGCCATGCCGATGGTGGTGTGCCGGCCGTGGCGTTCTACAGGAACGCCAGGTTCACGATTCCGAATGCCCCCGCTGCCACCAGCGCTGCTGCCGGCATGGTGATGAACCAGCCGAGGACGATGTTCTTGGCGACGCCCCAGCGGACCGCGTTCACGCGCTTCGTCGCGCCGACGCCCATGATGGCCGAGGTGATGACGTGGGTCGTGGAGATGGGGGCCTTGAAGATGAAGGCCGTGGTGAACATGATCGACGCGCCGGTCGTCTCGGCGGCGAAGCCCTGCGGAGGGTCGAGTTCGATGATCTTGCGGCCCAGGGTGCGCATGATGCGCCAGCCGCCGGCGTACGTGCCGAGGGAGAGCATGACCGCACAGACGATCTTCACCCAGACCGGGATCGGGTCGCCGTAGTCCTCGACGTCGGCGATGACCAGGGCCATCACCACGATGCCCATGGTCTTCTGCGCGTCCTGGAGGCCGTGGCCGAGGGCCATACCGGCGGCGGAGACGGTCTGCGCTATGCGGAAACCGCGCTTGGCCTTGTGGGGGTTGGAGCGGCGGAACAGCCAGAGGATCGCCGTCATGACGAGATAGCCCGCGAGCAGACCCACGATCGGAGACACGAACATCGGGATGACGACCTTCTCCAGGACGCCACTCCAGTACACCGTCGTCCCGCCGGCCAGCGCCGCGCCCACCATGCCGCCGAACAGGGCGTGGGAGGAGGAGGACGGCAGGCCGTAGTACCAGGTGATGAGGTTCCAGGTGATCGCGCCCACCAGTGCCGCGAAGAGGATGCCCATCCCCTTCGAGCCCTCGGGTGTCTGGATCAGGCCCTCGCTGACGGTCTTGGCGACGCCGGAGCCGAGGAAGGCGCCCGCGAGGTTCATCACCGCGGCCATCGCCAGCGCCGCGCGCGGCGTCAGCGCCCGCGTGGACACGGACGTCGCGATCGCGTTCGCCGAGTCGTGGAAGCCGTTGGTGTACGTGAAGAAGAGCGCGACCGCGATGGTCACGACCAGGGCAAAGGTGTCCATGAAGGGCTCAGGACTCCTTGACGGCGATGGTCTCCACCGTGTTCGCCACGTGCTCGAAGGCGTCCGCCGCTTCCTCGAGCACATCCACGATCTGCTTGAGCTTCAGCACCTCGATCGCGTCGTACTTGCCGTTGAAGAGGTGGGCGAGAAGCTTGCGATGTATCTGGTCGGCCTGGTTCTCGAGGCGGTTGACCTCGATCCAGTACTCCGTGAGGTTGTCCATCGTGCGCAGGTTCGGCATCGCCTCGGCCGTCAGGTCGGCCGCCCGTGCCAGCACCTCGATCTGCTGCTCGACGCCCTTGGGGAGCTCCTCGACGTTGTAGAGGACGACCAGGTCGACGGCCTCCTCCATGAAGTCCATGATGTCGTCGAGGCACGACGCGAGGTTGTAGATGTCCTCACGGTCGAACGGCGTGATGAACGAGGAGTTCAGCTGGTGGAAGATCGCGTGTGTGGCGTCGTCACCTGCGTGTTCCGCGGCCCGCATACGCTCTGCGATCTCGGCCCGGCCGGCGGTGTCCGCCCCGAGCAGTTCCATCAGGAGCTTCGAGCCCGTGACGATGTTGTCCGCGGATGCGGCGAACATGTCGTAGAAGCTCGTCTCCCGGGGGGTCAGACGAAATCGCACGTGGGGTCCTCAAGAAGCATCGGTTTCGGTCAGGCTGATGCTAAGTGCATCATCCGGCCACGGCTAATGGGCCGTCCTCCAGTGTCGCCCATGAGGCACAGTGGTCGGCACGGGGGCTGCCCAGTGGTCCAGTCCAACGGCCGTTCGCGGCATCGGCCACAGGCCCTATACCCAGCAAAGTTCGGTACGATATACCCAGTAGGGGTATAGAAGCGGTTTACGTCTGGAGGACGCGATGACGACCACCGAGGCCGGCGCCGGCACGACCTCCGGCGCGGACCAGAGTCTGGAACCGGCCGCCGCGGAGGTCGTGACCGATCACGACCGGGGCGTGCACGGCTACCACAAACAGAAGGACGAGCACCTCAAGCGACTGCGCCGTATCGAGGGCCAGATCCGGGGCCTGCAGCGCATGGTCGACGAGGACGTCTACTGCATCGACATACTCACGCAGGTGTCCGCCTCGACCAAGGCCCTGCAGTCCTTCGCGCTGCAGTTGCTGGAGGAGCATCTGCGCCACTGCGTCGCCGACGCGGCCCTCAAGGGCGGTGCGGAGATCGACGCGAAGGTGGAGGAAGCCACGAAGGCCATCGGCCGGCTCCTGCGGACCTGACCCCGCGCCTGGTCCCGCGGATGTGACAGACGGCTCACTCGGCCGACGTGTCCCTTTCCTCCGCGACCCGCAGCACCTCGTCGATGCTCTCCAGGCTGAGCCGGTCCTCCCGGGCGGCCGAGGCCGCGATGATCAGTTCTCCGCACAGCTCGATCTCGGCGAGGGCCACGTGGTCCTGAACTGCCGTACCGCCGACCGGAGCCACGTGCATCACCTCTTCTCTGCCGTTACCGACTTCCTAGAGTAGGGAGCGGCCTACGCACCGCGCATGGCACGGACGGGCTAGTTCTTGACGTCCGTCACGCGCGCACGCACCGACTCTCACTCCTCGGCGATCTTGCCGGCGTAGATGTCGTCGCGGTCGGGCAACCGTACGTCGACCGGGGCCCCGAAGTCGTACAGCAGGGTGGTCGAGGCGACGGCGACGGCGTCCTGCTGCTGTCCGTTGACGAAGCTGAAGCGGTGTCTGACCTTGCGGATCCGGCCGTCCTCGTCGAGGAAGACGTCGAAGGGGACCTGCTCCGTGGCGAACCCTTTCGCCGCCGCGGCCAGCGCCTCGGCGTTCCCGTCGGACGCCTTCCGGGCGGCAACACGCAGGTCAGCGGTACCGCGGTAGTGCCGCACCGGCGTACCGGCGACCTCCTCCTCGCCCACGTACGTCGCCGTCCGCGCCCCGCGCAGCACCTCGGCGGCGGCGAACGGGTCGGTGGCCCCGCCGGTGACGAGGTTGCCGTCGGACAGGGACCGGGTGTCGACGCGCACCCACTTGTCGGAGGGCACCCCGGCGCCGCGGTTCTTCATGAACAGGGCGCCGGGAGCGAGAAGCTCCGTGATCGGCCGGTGCGCGGTGGCGCCCGCCGGGTCCTGCGGGAGCAGCACCTTCAGCCGTCCCCGCTGCCTGCGGAAGTCGTAGACGCCCTCGCCGCGGATGGTGACGCGGGTGCCGCCGGTGGCCATCTCCATCGACGTACGGGTCTTGGAACTGGGGGTCCCGGCCAGGGTGTCGGCGGCGCCGCGGACGATCTGGACCGCGCCCTCGCCGTGCGCGTCCTCGGCGGCGGCTCCGCTTTGCGCGCATCCGCTGCCGGCGAGGCAGACGCACAAGACGCCAGCCGCAACGCCCGCCCCATGTCTTCTGTGCTGCTGCCGCTCCGTCATCGCCTGCCTACCCCCAGCCGGTACGTCCGTCACGGGCCCCCTGTCGTTCCGGTTAACGACGAGTAGGTGCCCCCGTCACGCACGCTGCGGGGGTTGCGCCTACTTGCCTTGGGTAACGTTGTCGGCGTGGCGCAGAAGGATGGACCGACCTCACCTACGAAACAGGGCGACCTCTCCGGCCACCGCACCTCGATGGTCGAGAAGGGCCCGTTCTGTTCGGCTCACTGCACCTGCGGCTGGCGAGGGCCGGCGAGACGGGCGCGGAGCCTCGCACGGTCGGACGCGGAGGTCCACGTACGGGGCTGAGGGCGTGGTGTGCGGGTCGCGCGGCAGGCGTACCCGTCCGAACACAGATGCGGGCCCGCCCCCCGGGAGCCGGGGGGCGGGCCCTTTATCTGCCTCGCGGTGGCACCGCCATGCAGCACCGCGAGGGGTTCGTGTCGCCCGAAGGCGGTTCGATCAGCCGAAGCGGCCGGAGATGTAGTCCTCGGTGGCCTGGACCGACGGGTTGGAGAAGATGCGCTCCGTGTCGTCGATCTCGATCAGCTTGCCGGGCTGGCCGACGGCGGCGAGGTTGAAGAAGGCGGTGCGGTCCGAGACACGGGCCGCCTGCTGCATGTTGTGCGTCACGATGACGATCGTGAAGCGCTCCTTCAGCTCACCGATCAGGTCCTCGATCGCGAGCGTCGAGATCGGGTCGAGGGCCGAGCAGGGCTCGTCCATCAGCAGCACCTTGGGCTCGACCGCGATGGCGCGGGCGATGCACAGACGCTGCTGCTGACCGCCGGAGAGGCCGGAGCCCGGCTTGTTCAGGCGGTCCTTGACCTCGTTCCAGAGGTTGGCGCCCCTGAGGGACTTCTCGACGATGTCGTCCAGCTGCGACTTCCGGTAGGAGCCGTTCAGCTTGAGGCCGGCCGCCACGTTCTCGTACACCGACATCGTCGGGAACGGGTTGGGGCGCTGGAAGACCATGCCGACCTCGCGCCGCACGGTCACCGGGTCGACCCCGGCGCCGTACAGGTTCTCGTCGTCGAGCATGACCTTGCCCTCGACCCGGCCGCCGGGGGTGACCTCGTGCATGCGGTTGAGGGTGCGCAGGAAGGTGGACTTGCCGCAGCCGGACGGGCCGATGAAGGCCGTCACGGAGCGGGGCTCGACGGTCATCGAGATGTCCTCGATGGCACGGAACGAGCCGTAGTAGGCGTGGAGGCCGCTGACGTCAATTCGCTTGGCCATGGGTATCACTGCTTCTTTCGGATCCGAGTCGCTGACTGTTCACACTTGGCCGCGTCAGCGACCGGTCTTGGGGGCCTTCCAGCGGGCCAGAGCCCGGGCCGCCAGGTTCAGGATCATCACGAAGATGATCAGCGTGAGGGCCGCGGCCCAGGCGCGGTCGATGCCCGCGTCCGAACCGGCGCTCAGCGAGTACTGCTGGTAGATGTACAGCGGCAACGACGCCTGCGGACCCTCGAAGGGGTTGTTGTTGATGAACGGGTTGCCGAACACCACCAGCAGCACCGGCGCGGTCTCACCGGCGATACGGGCCACCGCCAGCATGATGCCGGTGGTGATGCCGCCGATCGCGGTCGGCAGGACCACCTTCAGGATCGTGCGCCACTTCGGGATGCCGAGGGCCAAGGATGCCTCACGCAGCTCGTTCGGGACGAGCTTGAGCATCTCCTCGGTGGAACGGACCACGATCGGCAGCATCAGGATCGTCAGCGCGAGCGCGCCGGCGAAGCCGGAGAAGTTCAGGTTGAAGGCGAGCAGGATGCTGAGGATGAACAGACCGGCGACGATCGACGGGATACCGGTCATCACGTCGACGAAGAAGGTGACGGCACGGGCGAGCGCACCGCGCCCGTACTCCACCAGGTAGATCGCGGTGAGCACACCGATCGGCGCGGCGATCAGGGTGGCGATGCCGACCTGCTCCAGGGTGCCGATGATGGCGGCGTAGACGCCGCCGCCCGGCTCGGAGTTGCCGACGACGCCCATCGAGTGGCTCAGGAAGTATCCGTCGAGGACCTTGATGCCGCGCTGGACGGTCGCCCAGATCAGCGACGCGAGCGGTACCACGGCGAGCAGGAAGGCGACCCAGATCAGCGAGGTCGCGATGCGGTCCTTGGCCTGGCGGCTGTTCTCCACGCGGGTGGAGATGACATACGTACCGAGGACGTAGAGGATCGCGGCGATCAGACCCCACTGGATCTTGCTCTCGATCCCGGTGGCCAGGCTGAGGCCGATGGAGACCGCGAGCGAGCCCGCGGCGATGCCGAACGGGGCCCACTTCGGCAGCTGGCCGCCCTGCAGGGAGTTCGGGCGCTTGGCGGTGACGGCTGAGTGGCTCATGCGTTGGCCCCCGAGTACTCCTTGCGACGGGCGATGATCATGCGGGCCGCGCCGTTGACAAGCAGGGTGATGACGAACAGGACGAGGCCGGAGGCGATCAGCGCGTCACGGCCGAACTCGTCCGCCTCGGGGAACTTGGCGGCGATGTTCTGGGCGAACGTGCCGCCGCCGCCGTTCAGGAGGCTGAGGTGGATCAGGAAGTCAGGGGAGAGCACGGTGGCGACGGCCATCGTCTCGCCGAGCGCGCGGCCGAGGCCGAGCATCGAGGCGGAGATCACGCCGGAGCGGCCGAAGGGCAGCACGGCCATGCGGACGACCTCCCAGCGCGTGGCGCCGAGGGCCAGGGCCGCCTCCTCGTGCATCTGCGGAACCTGGTTGAAGACCTCACGGCTGACGTTCGTGATGATCGGCAGGATCATGATCGCGAGCAGGATCCCGACGGTGAGCATCGAGCGCGCCGGGCCTTCGTCCCAGGAGAAGATGCCGGTCCAGCTGAAGTAGTCGTTCAGCCAGCTGAACAGGCCGTCCATGTGCGGTACGAGGATCAGGGCACCCCAGAGGCCGTACACGATGGACGGTACGGCGGCGAGCAGGTCGATCACGTAGGCGATCGGGCCGCCCAGCCGGCGCGGGGCGTAGTGGGTGATGAAGAGTGCGATGGCGACGGCGATCGGGACGGCGATGAGCATGGCGATGATCGAGGAGATGATCGTGCCGTAGGCCAGGACCGCGATACCGAAGACCGGCGGCTTCGTGCCGGTGTTCCACTCGAAGGTCGTGAGGAAGTTGCCCTCGTCCTCGCTGATGGCGAGGATCGCGCGCCAGGTGAGGAAGGCCGCGATCGCGGCCATGACCACGAGCAGGAAGATGCCCGACCCTCGGGCGAGACCGAGGAAGACCCGGTCTCCGGGGCGGGTGGCGCCGCGGGCGGCACGCTTGCGCTCGCCCTCGGTCGGCTGGGGCGCGGGGGGAGGTGTGTCTTGTGTGGTTATGTCCATCGGGTTCTCCGGTCTGCGGAGCCGTATTCGGTGTACGACTCCATGGCGGCGGTGCACCGGACGGTGCGGCCCGGTCCTGGTGGGACCGGGCCGCACTCAGGTCAGCTCAGTTCCGAAACGGTCGTGCGGACCTTGGAGATGATGTCGGCGGGGATCGGGGCGTAGGAGTTGTCGGCGAGGATGCCCTGGCCCTCCTCGCTGGCGATGTAGGTCAGGAACGCCTTGACGGTCGGCAGCGTCTCGGCCTTGTTGCCCTTGTCGCAGACGATCTCGTAGGTGACCAGGGTGATCGGGTAGGCGCCGTCGGCCTTGGTCGTGTAGTTGATCTCGAGCGCGAGGTCCTTGCCGGTGCCGACGACCTTGGCGTCCGCGATGGCGGCCGTGGCGGTCTCGGAGGAGGGCTTGACCGGCTCGGCGGCGCCCGTGTCGATGGCGACGGACGAGAGGTCCTTGGCGTAGGACTCCTCCATGTAGCTGATGGCGCCGGAGGTCTGCTTGACCGCCTGGGCGACACCGGAGGAGCCGGACGCGGCCTGGCCGCCCGGAGCGGTCCACGCCTTGCCGCCCTCGAACTTCCAGTTGTCCGGGGTGGCGGCCGTCAGGTACTTGGTGAAGTTGTCCGTGGTGCCGGACTCGTCCGAGCGGTGGAACGCCTGGATCTTGGTGCTGGGAAGCTTCGCGTCGGGGTTCAGCTTCTTGATCGCGGCGTCGTCCCAGGTCTTGATCTGACCGCTGAAGATCTTGGCGATCGTCGGCGCGTCGAGGACGAGGTTGTCGACACCGTCGACGTTGTAGGCGAGGGCGATGGCGCCGCCGACCATCGGGAGGTCGATGCCCTGGCCGCCGTCCGTGCACGCGGTCTTCTTGGACTCGGCGACCTCGTCGGGCTTCAGCGCGGAGTCCGAGCCGGCGAAGGCGACCGTGCCCTGGTTGAACGCGGTGACACCGGCGCCGGAGCCGCCGCCCTTGTAGTTGATCTGAACGCCCTGGCAGGCGGCGGAGAACTGCTTGACCCAGGCGTCGATGGCGTTCTTCTGCGCGGACGAGCCGTCGGCCAGCAGCTGGCCCTTCGCGTCGTCGCACTTGATGTTGCTCGCACCGGCGCTGGCCGACGAGTCGCCGCTGCCGCTGGTGTTGCCGGTGTCGTCGGAGCCGCACGCCGTGAGGGCCAGGGCGCCGGAGACGGCGAGAGCGCCGAGAGCGAGGACGCGCCGGTTCTTGCGCTGAAGCTTCACTTGAGGGAGTTCCTTCCGGGAGCCGCCGTCCTGAATTCCGGCGGCGTGCGAAGAATGGGCGATGCGGACGCGTCCACCGAGGTGCGGCCCGTCATCTTGCACGGCCGAAATTAGGCAGATCAGGTGAAGGCGCCGAAGGGCATAAATGAACGACGGGTGAACCCCTGGGTACGGCTGGGTGAGGTAACGGAACGCTTACGTTGAGGACACGGGTGTATTCCGAGGCTTTGTCGGGGTTGATTCGGACTATGCCAGCCGGAGCGCCAGCAGCAGGGCGTCCACGAGGGACCGATCCCTCGGTTGGGTCAGACGCGCTCGGGCCGCCACAGGGGGGAGCCACAGGACCCGGTCCACCTCCGTGTTGGGGGCGAAGGCGCCGGGGCCCGCCTCGGCCGCCCAGTAGCGGACCTCCTTGGGCCGGCCGTTGGCCGGGTACCGCAGCGTCGGCAGCTCGGCGCCGGGGTCGGCGGAGTGCCCCGTCTCCTCCAGCACCTCGCGCAGCGCCCCCACAAGGGGGTCCTCGCCACGTTTCAGCTTGCCCTTGGGGTGCGACCAGTCGTCGTACTTCGGTCGGTGGACCAGGCATATCTCCAGCTCACCGTCTACCGGCGAACGGCGCCACAGGACGCAGCCGGCCGCATGGACGGTGAGGCCCTTCGCGTCAGTCACCGGAAGTCTGCCTCCTTCGGGTCTACCTGTGGTCAGGGGTTCCCAGGGCGAGCCTCAGGATCGCTAAGGCGTGCCCACGGTCTGCATCTGCCAGCACTGCTGGAACGCGAACCGCGCCGCCTCCACCTCGTGCCGCTGGTCGGCGTGCAGCACACCGAGGGCGTAGGCGGTGGCGGGAGCGATGCGCGGAGTGCGCGCGGCCTGGGCCGCGGCGGCCGCCGCCTCGGAGGCGTCACGGTGCCGGTTGAGGGACTGGCCCGCCGTGAGCAGCCGTACGTCCACCTGCGCGGAGTCGCCGTGCAGGACCTCGCGGGCGTAGCGGTGCAGGCGCAGCAGCAGGCGGACCTGGTGCCAGGGCGCGTCCTGCGGATGCGGGGCCGGGTCCGGGGAGAGGCCGTGGATCAGCGCCTCGGCGTTGTACGGGCTGCCGGCGGTCACCAGCGGCAGCGCCGCCACCGCGTCGGTGAGCCGCTCCTCGGCCGCGCCCGCCAGAGGGCGCAGGCCGGTGGTGGCCGCGGCCGGGGTGAGCGGGACCTCGCTGGCCAGTACGGCGATGCTGTCGGCGACCGCGTGGAAGCGGGAGGAGCCGAGGGCCTGGAGGGCGGTGCTGTGGGCCCGCGTCCGGGCCAGGGTCAGCTGGCGTTCGAGCAGGGCGCCCGCTTTTGCCGCGCCGACCGTGAGATTGCCGCGTTCCGGGGTGGCCGCCGGGTGGGCCGGGGGCCCGGCGTTGCCGGATGCCGCGGCGCCTACCCGCGCCGCCCCGGCGGTACGGCTGCCCGCGGCCACGTCGGCGCCACCGCCGGCCGTCTCTCCCGCGCCGGGCATGCCGAGCACGCCCGCCTGCGCCGGCAGCACGGCCGCGCCCGACAACCGGTGCAGCGCCAGCAGCAGCCGCTCCAGGCGGGCCGCGTAGGCGTGCTCCATCGCCAGCGTGCCGGACAGCCAGGCCAGTTCGGGGCGGATGGCCTCCGACCAGTCGGCGTCCAGCAGCGGCCGGAACGTGTGCAGGCTGGCGCTGATACGGCGGGCGGAGCGGCGCAGGGCCCGTGCCGCGTCGACGGACTCCTGCGTGCCGTTCTCCCCGGCGCGCGCCTTGGTTCGCGCCGGGGCACCTCCGTCGCCGCCGGTCTCCCGGTGCAGGCGCAGGGCTCGCAGGAACTCCGTGGCCTGGGCGCGCAGGTAGCCCGCGAGGGCGTCCCCGGACACTGTCCCGGCCGTGGGGTCCGTCGGATCAAGGTGTTGCTGTGCCACGCCGGCGCCTCCGGGCGTCTATGAGCATCTCCTGGACGTTGCGCAGGGGCTGGCCCTCCGCGTCCGTCGCGTGCCTGGTCCACTCGCCGTCCGGGCCCAGGTGCCAGGACGCGGTGGTGTCGGACATACCGGTCTCCAGGAGCCGGTTCAGTGCGGCACGGTGGGCCGGGTCGGTGACCCTGACCAGGGCCTCGATACGGCGGTCGAGGTTGCGGTGCATCATGTCGGCGCTGCCTATCCACACCTCGGGTTCGCCGCCGTTGCCGAAGCCGAAGACCCGGGAGTGTTCGAGGAAGCGGCCGAGGACCGAGCGGACGCGGATGTTCTCCGACAGTCCGGTCACGCCCGGGCGGATCGCGCAGATGCCGCGGACCCAGATGTCGACCGGCACGCCCGCCTGGGACGCGGCGTAGCAGGCGTCGATGATCGCCTCGTCGACGATGGAGTTGACCTTGATGCGGATGTAGGCGGGACGCCCGGCACGGTGGTGCTGGACCTCCTTGTTGATCCGCGCGATCAGCCCGTCACGCAGGGACTTCGGGGCGACCAGCAGCCGCCGGTAGGTCTCCCGCCGCGAGTAGCCGGACAGGCGGTTGAACAGGTCGGACAGGTCCGCGCCCACCTGCGGGTCGGCGGTCAGCAGGCCCAGGTCCTCATACAGCCGCGCCGTCTTCGGGTGGTAGTTGCCGGTGCCGACGTGGCTGTAGCGCCGCAGCGTCTCGCCCTCCTGGCGGACCACCAGCGACAGCTTGCAGTGCGTCTTGAGGCCGACCAGGCCGTAGACGACGTGGCAGCCGGCCTCCTCCAGTTTGCGCGCCCACTTGATGTTGGCGTGCTCGTCGAACCGGGCCTTGATCTCGACCAGCACCAGGACCTGCTTGCCGGCCTCGGCGGCGTCGATGAGCGCGTTGACTATGGGGGAGTCGCCGGAGGTCCGGTACAGGGTCTGCTTGATCGCGAGGACGTCCGGGTCGTCGGCCGCCTGCTCCAGGAAGGCCTGCACGGACGTGGAGAACGAGTCGTACGGGTGGTGCAGCAGCACGTCCCGGTTGCGCAGCGCGGCGAAGATGTCCGGCGCGGACGCCGACTCGACCTCGGCGAGATCGCGATGGGTGCCCGCGACGAACTTCGGGTACTTCAGCTCGGGCCGGTCGATGGAGGCGATGCGGAAGAGGCCGGTGAGGTCCAGGGGACCGGTCAGCGGGTAGACCTCGGCCTCGCTGATCTTCAGCTCGCGCACCAGCAGGTCCAGGACCTCCTGGTTGATGTTCTCCTCGACCTCCAGGCGCACCGGCGGGCCGAAGCGGCGCCGCATGAGCTCCTTCTCCAGGGCCTGGAGGAGGTTCTCCGCGTCGTCCTCCTCGACCTCCAGGTCCTCGTTGCGGGTGACCCGGAAGGCGTGGTGCTCCAGGACCTCCATGCCCGGGAAGAGCTCCTCCAGGTGCGCGGCGATCACGTCCTCCAGCGGGACGAACCGGCCGGGGGAGGCCTCCAGGAAACGGGAGAGCAGCGGCGGCACCTTCACACGGGCGAAGTGCGGCGTGCCGGTGACGGGGTTCCGCACGCGCACGGCCAGGTTCAGCGACAGGCCGGAGATGTACGGGAAGGGGTGCGCCGGGTCGACCGCCAGCGGCGTCAGCACCGGGAAGATCTGGTGCCGGAACAGCGTGAAGAGGCGGGCCTGCTCCTTCTCCGTCAGCTCGTTCCAGCGGACGAGGTGGATGCTCTCCTCCGCGAGCGCGGGGGCGACGTCCTCGTGGTAGCACGCGGCGTGCCGGGCCATCAGCTCGCGGGAGCGGGCCCAGATCATCTCCAGGACCTCGCGGGGCTGGAGGCCGGACGCGGACCGGGTGGCGACACCGGTGGCGATACGGCGCTTCAGTCCGGCCACGCGGACCATGAAGAACTCGTCCAGGTTGCTGGCGAAGATCGCCAGGAAGTTGGCCCGCTCCAGGAGCGGGGTGTTCGGGTCCTCGGCGAGTTCGAGGACCCGCTCGTTGAACGCGAGCCAGCTGCGCTCCCGGTCCAGGAACCGGCCCTGGGGCAGCTGGACACCTTCGATCTCGGTGACCTCGTACGCGTCGAGGTCGGCGTCGATGTCCGGTTCCAGATCGGAGACGACCGCCGAGGTGACCGTGTGCGGGCGGTGCGCGGCTATGGAGCCCACGGAGGGCTGGGCGTTCGAATTGGCCCCGCGGCCCGAAGGGCCTCCACCAAGGGCGGCGGTGGGAGACGGGTGGGCCTTGGCCTGGGCGTTGGAGGACTGGCTCATATGCCCATTGTTCCGCGCATCGAGCCCAATGGGCGCGTCGGAAAGCGCGGGCGGGAGCGTCGCGGGGAGGCGTCGTGCGTCCCCGTTCCTCGCGCCCCCCTGTGCGGGAAGCGAAGGCTCTGGCACGGCGGCGGTCATTGGCTGAGGGTCGCAAGTCCGTCTGAACCAATGGTTACGGAGACATGGCGTGTGGGATAGCGGGGGGCGGCTCGCGAGCGTCTACGTGGCCGCACGTGTGTCCAGACCGCACGTCCCTCCCCCGGATGGAGGGACGTGCGGCGGAATCTACGGGGTGCGGCGGCGCAGCAGCCAGAAGGCGGCCAGGGCCGCGGTGGCGGCGACGGCGAGAAGGATGCCGGTCTCGACGAGCTGGAGGGGCCAGAAGTGGGACCGGGGGTGGAACGTGACGCTGCCGGTGGGGGAGCCCGTCTCCGTGTCCCAGCGGAGCGCCCAGGCCGAGCGGGGCAGCTCGGCACTGGGTTCGACTCCGCTGCGGGTGACCGTCGGCCACAGGTGCTCGCGGAACGTCTCCAGCACACCGCACAGGACGAGCGCGGCCGCGAAGCCCGCCCCGGCGGCGGGCAGGGCCCGTCCCAGCAGCATTCCGGCGAGCGCGCCGAGGGCGAGGCCGGCCAGGACGTACGCCACGGCCGTCGGGCCGGTGCCGACGAACGAGTCCGCGTTGTACCAGTCCCCGACCAGGTCGGCAGCGTCGTCCCCGCGCGCCCAGTCGTGCAGCAGGACGGTCACGCCGGTGCCTGCGGTGAGCAGCACGGCAGGAACGGCGAGCTTGGCGGCCAGCCAGCGGGCCGGGGAGACCGACTGGGTCCAGGCGAGCCGGGCGGTTCCGCTCTCCAGCTCGCGCCCGATGAGCGCGCCGCCGGCCCAGGGCGCCACGAGCAGGACCGCGTACGTCAGGACGGTGGCGATCAGGCCGATCCCGCTGGAGTAGACGTCGTCCGCGGTGATCGTCTCGACGGACGCGCAGGCGGGATAGCCGTAGCGGGCCGGCGTCGTGCACGGGACGTTGCCCTCGCGGGCCGCGTCGCCGATGGCGTACATCCAGATCAGTCCGGCCGTGGCGCCGATCAGGGCCACCGCCCAGAAGGCGAACGCCATGCGGTGCACCTGCATGAGGACCCGGACCAGGCCGCGCGGGCCGCGGGTGGCCGGGGTGGCCGGGGCGGTGAGCGTGGCCGTCATGCGACGGCCCCCGTACGCCGCTTCAGCAGCCGGAAGGCGATCAGTACCGCCAGTGCCGTCACCGCGAGGACGATGCCCGTCTCCATCAGCTGGAGGGGCCAGAAGTGGGAGGAGGGGTGGTAGTCGCGGTAGAAGCCGGCGATGTCGTGGTCGGCCAGGCACTTGGCGTTGTCGATGCACATGGGGTCCGACACCCGGGCACCGGTGGAGGTGAGCGCGCCCTCGCCGAGGACCATGCCGATGTACTCCGGGTAGCCGTCCTTGGCGGTCAGCGTCTCGACCGGCCACAGATGCGGGCGCAGTGTGCCGATCGAGGTCGCGAGCAGCGTCAGGCCCACGACCGCCGTGCCCAGTGCGGGCAGGGCCCGGCGCTGGAGCAGGCCCGCGAGGACGCCGACGGCGAGGCCGAGCAGCGCGTACGCCGTGGCGAGGGTGCCGTTGGCCTCGAACGTGGTGCCCTGGTGCCAGTCCCGTGAGCCCGTCGCCAGGAGCAGCTGTCCGTCCGTGGACCACAGCATGCGGTGCAGCACCGTGAGCGTGAGGGTGCCGGTGGCGAGCAGGGCGGCCGGCAGGGCGAGCTTGGCGGCCAGCCAGCGGGCCGGGGAGACGGACTGCGTCCACGCCAGCTGTGCCGTGCCGTTCTCCAGCTCGCGCCCGATCAGCGCCCCGCCCGCCCAGGCCGCGGCGAGGAAGGGCGCGAGGCCGAGCACTCCGGCGCCCAGGGCGCTGAAGGTGTCGTACCGGTTGTAGGCGGGACCGATGTCGTCGCAGCCGAGGACCGGCTGCCCCGAGTCGCACCCCATCCGCCGGAACTCGGCCCAGGCGGCGTCCGCCGCCGGACCGTGGGCCCACAGCAGCGCTCCCGCGCCGAAGGCCACCAGCAGCACCCAGAACCACAGCGCCGAGCGGTGCACCCGCAGCATCGTCCAGAGCAGTCCGCGCGGACCCCGGGAGGACGTGGCGGCGGTCGGCGTCTCGATGGTCGTCACGGCGGTCATACGGCGGCCTCCCGCACGTCGTCGAGGCGCAGGACCGGGGCCTGCGGGGCGCGCAGGTGGGCCAGGACCAGCTCTTCCAGGGTCGGGGCGGTGGTCTGCCAGCCGGTGTCGAGCGGGCCCTCGGGCCGTATCAGCGCGGTGAGTTGACGGCCCGTCGTGCGGGACTCGATCACCGTGTGCGGGGCCAGGGGCGTGTCGGCCCTGCCGGTGACCAGGCGGTGCGCGGTGAGCAGGTCGTCCAGCGGGCCGGCGAGGCGGACCCGGCCCGCGCCGAGGAGCAGGAGGTGGTCGCAGGAGCCGTCCAGCTCGGCCACCACGTGCGAGGACATGACAACCGTGGTGCCGTGCTCGGCGGCGTCCGCCATGAGCGTGGCCATCAGCTGGTGCCGGGCCAGCGGGTCGAGGTCGGCCATCGGCTCGTCCAGGAGCAGCAGTTCGGGCCGCTTGCCGAGGGCGAGGGCGAGCGCGACGCGGGTGCGCTGGCCGCCGGAGAGGGTGCGGATCCTGGCGTCGGGTTCGAGTTCGCCCTCGTCGACGATCCGTTCGGCGACCTTCGTGTCCCAGCGGCCGGGGTTGAGCTCACGGCCGAAGCGCAGGGTGTCGGCGACGGTGAGCTGGGGGTGCAGGGGCTTGTCCTGGGCGACGTACGCGAGGCGTTCGCGGACCGCGGCCGGGGCCTGGCCGAGGACGGTGACGGTGCCCCCGGTGGGGCGGATCAGGCCGGCGGCGAGGGAGAGCAGGGTCGACTTGCCGGCGCCGTTCGGGCCGACGACGGCGCACACGCTGCCCGTCGGGAGCCGGAAGTCGCATCCGTCCAGCGCGGCCCTGCGCCGTCGTCCGAACGTCCTGCTCAGCCCGGCCGCCTCGATGGCGGTCCCGTTCATGACTCGTCCCCCTTGAAATGCGTGTCCAGTACGGAAGTGAAGAGAGCGTCCACGTCGTCGCGGTCCAGTCCGGCCGCGCGGGCCCGTGCGGCCCAGGCGTCCAGTTCGGCACGCAACGGCGAGTCCGCCGGCGCGGTGTTCAGTCCCCGTCGCACGAACGTGCCGAGCCCCCGCCGCGCCTCGACCAGGCCCTCGCGTTCCAGCTCGCGGTAGGCCTTGAGCACGGTGTTGGGGTTGATGGCGGTCGCCTCGACGACCTCGCGGGCCGTCGGCAGCTTGTCGCCCGGCTCCAACAGGCCCAGACGCAGGGCCTGTTTGGTCTGCTGGACGATCTGCACGTAGGTGGCGACGCCGGAGCGCCGGTCGATGCGGTACTCGACCATCCGTTCCACCACCCTTTCACTAATTGAGTAGTGAAAGGGTGGTGCAAAAGAAGGGGCGGCGTCAAGATCGCCGCCCCTTACGGGAGTTATGTCGGGTATCCGTACCCGCTGTCAGGTCTCGGTGCGGTACATCAGGTCCGTCTCGTACGTCGTGAACCCGAGCCGTTCGTACACCGACACCGCCGCCTTGTTGTCCGCGTCGACGTAGAGCATCGCGGCGGGCAGCCCCTGGGCCGCCAGGTGCCGCAGGCCGATCGAGGTCAGGGCCTTGCCGAGGCCGCCGCCCTGGGCACCGGGGCGCACCCCGAGGACGTACACCTCGCCGAGCCCCTCCTCCGCGTGGACCTTCGTCCAGTGGAAGCCGACGAGTTCGCCGTCCCCTTCCGCCAGGAAGAACCCGGCGGGGTCGAACCACGGCTCCGCCTTGCGGTCGTCGAGGTCGCGCTGGGTGAGGGAGCCCTGCTCGGGGTGGTGGGCGAAGGCGGCGGCGTTCACGGCGAGCCAGGCCGCGTCGTCCTGGCCGGGCACGAAGGTACGGACGGTGACGCCCTCGGGCAGTACCGGGTCGGGCAGGTTCAGATCGGCCAGCGGGCGGCGCATCTGACGCAGTTCGC
This sequence comes from Streptomyces sp. Y7, assembly GCF_043195415.1. Taxonomy (NCBI): domain Bacteria; kingdom Bacillati; phylum Actinomycetota; class Actinomycetes; order Kitasatosporales; family Streptomycetaceae; genus Streptomyces; species Streptomyces sp. Y7. The sequence goes on along the minus strand of NZ_JBIDDQ010000019.1, from coordinate 131,156 downwards.
GGAACAGGGTGAGGCCGAGGACCTGGGAGAGATGGCGGGCGGCGGAGTGCCCGCCGTGGGCCCACACCCGCAGTCGCTTGCCGGACGCGGCCAGCAGGGCCGAGCCCAGCGCGCGGCCGTGGCCGTGGCCGCGGTGCGAGGGGTGGACGACGAGTTCGGCGGCCGGGGCCTCCACCGGGTCGGTGTCCTCCAGCTGGGCGTAGCCGACGAGTTCGCCGGCGACGGTCAGCAGCAGATGCGAGACACCCTCGCGCTCCCCTCCGCGCAGCTGGAGCCGGCCCTGCTCGGACACCGCCTGCTGCCCGTCGTTCCGGGCGGACTCCGCCAGCAGCTCCAGTACGGCCTCGGTCTGCTCGGGGGCGAGCGCGGAGTAGGTCTCGATGGAACGGACGGGGAGGGGGCGTGCGGTGTCGTCGCTGGTCATGCGTACGAGGGTAAGGGGCGGTCCGGGCAAAGTCCCGGCACGGGAATCAGGGGCGGCGGCAACCTCAGAAGCAATCAGGCTGTAACCCGGAACCCCCTGTCGCGCTACGCGCGTTGACTCTAGGCTGCCGCCCGACGGGGCCATGTCATTCATGACGCGCGGGTCGGGCACGACCTGCGCGTCCTTCACGACTCGCAGGGGGGCGGATGTCAGCCACATCCCACCAGCAGCACCACCGCAGACGCCGTACGTACGCTCTGGTCGCGACCGCCGCGACCCTCGCCACCGCGGGCGCCCTGGCCGCGGCCCTGCCCGCCACGGCGTCGGCGGGCGAGAGCTCGCAGAAGCACGGCGGCGGTCACCACTTCAGCCGCTACCAGGACGTCCAGCTGCTGTCCTTCAACGACCTGCACGGCAACCTGGAGCCGCCGGCCGGTTCCTCCGGCCGGGTCACCGAACTGCAGGCGGACGGCACGACGAAGACCATCGACGCGGGCGGCGTGGAGTACCTCGCCACGCACCTGCGCCAGGCCCGTGAGGGCCAGAAGTACTCCATCACCGCGGCCGGCGGCGACATGGTCGGCGCCTCCCCGCTGATCTCGGGCCTCTTCCACGACGAGCCCACCATCGAGGCCCTGAACAAGCTCGACCTGGACGTCACCTCCGTCGGCAACCACGAGTTCGACGAGGGCGCCAAGGAGCTGTCCCGGCTCCAGAACGGCGGCTGCCACCCGACCGCCGGCTGCTACACGGACCAGAAGTTCACGGGCGCCGACTTCCCGTACCTGGCGGCCAACGTGCTCAGCGAGAAGAGCGGCAAGCCGATCCTCGCGCCGTACTGGGTGTGGAAGAAGAAGGACGTCAAGATCGGCTTCATCGGTGTGACCCTGGAGGACACTCCGGGCGTCGTCTCCGCCGAGGGCGTCAAGGGCCTGAAGTTCAAGGACGAGGTCGACACGATCAACAAGTACGCCAAGGTGCTCCAGCGCCAGGGCGTGAAGTCGATCGTCGCGCTGATCCACGAGGGCGGGCAGCCGGCTTCCGGCGCCTACAACTACAACTGTGACGCCCCCGGCGCGGGTGACGGCATCTCCGGCCCGATCGCCGACATCGCCAAGAACGTCACGCCGTCCGTGGACGCGCTGGTGACGGGCCACACGCACGCGGCCTACGTCTGCACGATCCCCGACCCCTCGGGCAAGCCCCGCATGGTCACCTCGGCCGCGTCCTTCGGCCGGCTCTACACCGACACGACGCTGACGTACGACCGCTTCACCGGCGACATCGCCCGTACGGCCGTGAAGTCCGCGAACCGCGTGGTCACCCGGGACGTCCCCAAGGCGCCCGACATGACCGAGCTGATCTCGAAGTGGAACACCCTCGCGGCGCCCATCGGCAACCGCGCGATCGGCTACATCTCCGCGGACATCCCGAGCGCCGGCACCGAGTCCCCGCTCGGTGACCTGATCGCGGACGCGCAGTTCGCCTACGGCAAGGAGCTGGACCCGGAGACGGACCTGGCGCTGATGAACCCGGGCGGCATCCGTGCGCCGCTGACCTTCGCGGCCAAGGGCAGCGAGGGCGACGGCGTGGTGACCTACGCCGAGGGCTTCGCGGTGCAGCCGTTCTCCAACACGGTCAACCTTCAGGACCTCACCGGCGCACAGCTGATCCAGGTGCTCAAGGAGCAGGTCAGCGGCACGAACGCGGCCTCCCCGAAGATCCTGCAGATCTCCTCGGGCCTGACCTACACGCTGGACCTGACGAAGTCGGGCGCGGACCGTGTGGTGGCGGACTCGATCAAGCTGAACGGTGCGGCGATCGACCCGGCGGCCACGTACCGCGTCGCGATGAACAACTTCCTCGCGGGCGGCGGCGACGGCTTCACCACGCTGGGCCAGGGCACCAACGACCTCGTCGGCACGGACGACCTGACGGTGCTGGAGAAGTACCTGACGGCGAACTCCACGGCGGCGAACCCGATCCAGCCGCCGGCGGCGAACCGGATCACGGTCGTTCAGTAGCAAGTGCCTTACCAGGCGGGATAGTTCATGCCTCAAGTAAGTGAACCGGCGTGAACTAGATCGCAAACCTCCGGTAGAGGTTGCGGGTGGGGGGCGTGCGCATGGTCGGATGGGCCGATGCGTTCCCCCCACCACATAACGGCGCATCCTTATGCAAACCCCTACGAGGAGCTCGGCGGACTGGACGAAGGCCCACCGGCCGACGGTCCGCTGGAGGAGTTCCTCGTAGCGGACACGGAGCATGCGCGGGACGAGGCGGAGGCCCAGGACGACCCCTGGGCCCCGCCCAACCACCGCAAGGGCAGCCGGCGCAAGCGGCGCGGCCGCCTCGCGGGCCTCCCCTTCGCGATGAAGGCCGTCGTCGGGATCCTCGTCGTCGCCGCCTTCCTCACCCTCGCCGACCGCTGGGCGCTGCTGTACGCCGAGCGCAGAGCGGCCGACACCCTCAAGACCCGGCTGAAACTCACGGCCGCTCCCGAGGTCGAGATCGCCGGCTTCCCCTTCCTCACCCAGCTCGCCGACGAACGGCTGGACTCGGTCAAGGTGACCGTCCCCGACCTCGCCGCCGACCGGATCTCGCTGGCCCAGGTGACGGCGACAGCGAGAGACGTACGGCTGGACACCGACGGCCCCGCCTCGGTGCGCGGCGCCGACGTCCCCCATCTGCAGGGCGACGTCCTGCTCTCCTTCGCCGACCTGAACCGCGAACTCGGCGCGTCCCAGGTGACGTTCACCGGGGAGGGCCACGACCGGGTCCGCGCGCGCGGCACCCTGCCGGTCGCCGGGCACGACCTGCGGCTGCGGGCCGAGGCCCGGATCGTGCGCAACGGCGACCGCGGCATCGCCACGCACATCGGCGGCATGCGCCTGGACATAGGGGACCTCGCCACGTACCGGCCCGGTGCCCGCACCTCGCAGGGGCTGCATCTGAGCCGGGAGTCGGTCGCCCGGCTCGCCCACGAGACCCGCAAGGCCAAGGCGCTGCTGTCCGTGCCCGCGGTCGTACGGCGCCTGGGCGTCCCCGACTCCCTCGTGCGCGAGGCGCTGCGCAACGAGTCCAAGCTCACCGAGCTGGTCGGCACCCCGCGCTTCCTGCACCAGGCGATGCGGCTGAACCTCATCGACCTGGCCCTGGACCACCCCCAGCTCCTGGCCCTCCTGGGCTTCGACCCCGCCCTGCTGGACGCCCTGCCCCGCCTCACCCGCCCCGTCCTCACCGACCAGCTCTCCCTGGGCTTCCGCCTCCCGGAACCCCCGAGCGGCCGGGTGACGCTGCGGGACGTGCGGGTGGAGAAGGACGGGATCAGGGTGCGTCTGGAGGGCGCGGGCCTGGCGGTGGGCCGCCCGAAATGAATTCTGTGTAAGGGCGATTTAGTTCCTGGAATCCTCTGAAAAGCCTTCTCAGGCGTAATTAATAGAGGTCTCAGCGGAATTGGCGATTTTCGGGTTCGGGGTCCCGTAATGTTTTCCATGTCGAAAGCGATCGACACGAAAACGAAATCCGCAGAGCAAGGAGATCTCGATGAGCTTCCACAAGGTCGCCCCGGTCAAGACGTCCCGCAAGCCCGCCCCGGCGCCGGCATCGAAGAAGAAGGCGCCCGCGAAGAAGGCGGCTCCGAAGCGGCGTCCGGTGTCCCATAAGTGCTGAGTCAGTAGCCGTACGGGACAAATAAGAATGACGGCGAGGCGGGGTCACCGGATTGCACCGGGGCCCCGCCTCCCGCATGTCCGAACGCTTCGGGAAAGGGACTTGAGCATGAGGGAAGTGCGCAACGCCTTCCGGCGGTTCTGGCCGCTGACGCGGGGCGACCGGAAGTGGCTGGTCGTCATCGTGGCCTGCGTGGTCGTGGCCGCGCTCGCCGAGACCGCGTCGATCCTGCTGTTCGCGCAGCTCACCGACCACGCGCTGAAGGCCGGCTCACTGTCGGCGTTCTGGGGTCCGGCGGCGGCCTGGCTGGGCGTCGCCGCACTGGGCGCGCTCGTCGGCTACCTGGGCAACTCGCTCGCCACCTGGACCGCCGAGAGATTCGTGCTGCGGCTGCGCGCGAAGGTGTTCCGGCACGTCCAGGACATGCCGCCGCACTTCTTCCAGCAGCACCGCAGGGGCGATCTGGTCGAGCGGCTCACCGGGGACGTCGAGGCCATCGAGCAGATGGTCGTCTCCGGTGTCGTCGGCACCGTCGCGGCCGCGTTCTCGGCCCTCTTCTACTCCGCCGCGGCCCTCTGGCTGCGCTGGGACCTCGCCCTCGTCACGTTCGTGCTCGCGCCCCTGTTCCTGCTGGCCGCCCGCCGCTTCGCCGGCCGTATCCGCACCGCCTCACAGGACGAACGGGTCGCCGACGGCTCGATCACCTCGGTCGTCGAGGAGTCCCTGGGCAACGTCGTCCTCACCCAGGCGTACAACCGCCGCCGTGCCGAGGAGAGGCTCCTCGACCGGGAGGCGCGCGCCTGGATGAAGGCGTCCGTGCGGGGCGCCCGGCTCAGCGAGATGTACGAGCAGTTCGTCGAGGTGGTGGAGACGCTCTGCGTGCTGACCGTGATCGGCCTGGGCGTCTGGGAGATCTCCGCCGGCCGGATGACCCTCGGCCAGCTCCTCGCCTTCGCCGCCTTCATCGGCTACCTCTACCCGCCGGTCCGCAACCTCGGCCAACTCGGTCTCACCCTCACCGCCGCCACCGCCGGCGCCCAGCGCCTCGGCGAGATCCTGGACGCCGAGCCCGCCGTCACCGACCCCGCCGCACCGGTCGCGCCCTGGCCGGTGCGGGGCCGGGTCGGCCTCCACCGGGTGACCTTCGGCTACCCGGCGGCGACGCGGGCGTCGGTGTCCGACCTGAGCTTCACGGCGGACCCCGGCGAGCTGATCGTCGTCACCGGCCCGTCCGGCGCCGGCAAGTCGACCACGGCCAAGCTCCTGACCCGCTTCTACGACCCGCTGTCCGGCGTGATCACCCTGGACGGCGTACCGCTGCCCCTCCTCGGCCTTGACTTCCTGCGCGAGAACGTCGCCCTGCTGCCCCAGGAGACGCTGATCCTCAACGGCACCGTCCGCGAGAACATCGCCTGCGGCCGGCCCGGCGCGAGCGCGGCGGACATCGAGCGGGCGGCCCGCGCGGCGGCGGCCCACGACTTCATCACGGCGCTCCCCGAGGGCTACGACACCCGCATCGCCCCCGGCACGGCGGCCCTCTCCGGCGGCCAGCTCAAGCGCGTCACGATCGCCCGCGCCATGCTGCGCGACGCCCCCGTCCTGGTCCTGGACGAACCCACGGCCGGCCTCGACTCGGTCGCCGCCCGCCGGATCGTCCGGCCGCTGCGCCGCCTCATGTCCGGCCGCACCACGATCGTGATCACCCACGACCTCAGCCTCGCCCCCGACGCGGACCGGATTCTGGTCGTGGACGACGGCCGGCTGGTGGAGACGGGGACCCACGCGGAGCTGACGGCGCGGGGCGGGGTGTACGCGCGGCTGGCGGGACCGTCCGGCACGGTGACCGCGGACCCCGGCGTACTCGGCCTCACCTGACGCCGAGCACGCCGGGCGACCGGCCTCAGACCAGGCGGCGGACGCGCTGGTTCGTCAGGTCGTAGCGGGCGCCGACGATCGCCAGTCGGCCGGTGGCGACCTTCGCGGCGAGGTCGGGCTCGGCGGCGAGCCGGGCCCGTACGGCACGGACGTTGACGTCGATGGTCGAGTCGACGCGGGCGTCGCCCTCCTGCGTGCGATCTATGTTCGGGGCTATCTGGTCGGCGATGTACTGGATGTGGGCCGGCAGCCGCTCCCCGGACTCGTCCGCCTCGACGGCGGCCTTCACCGCACCGCACGACTGGTGCCCGAGCACCAGCACCAGCGGGATGTCCAGCTCCAGCACCCCGTAGGCGACGCTGCCGAGCACGGCCTCGTCCAGGACCTCGCCGGCGGAGCGCACGGTCATCAGGTCGCCGAGTCCCTGGTCGAAGACCAGCTCCGGCGGTACCCGCGAGTCGATGCAGCCGAGGACGACGGCGAACGGATGCTGACCGGACGTCAGGCTCTGTCGGACCGCGGGCGACTCGTCGGGATGGCGCTCACGGAAGGTGCGCCAGCGCAGATTCCCGGCGGCCAGCTCGCGCAGGGCCTCGTCGGGCGTCTCCGGCCGATGACGGGAGGCAGGGGTGGGGGTGGGGGTGGCGGACGCGGGGGCCGTGCCGAGGGCTGCGGTGGCCCCCAGTGTCGCGGCCCCGGTGAGCCCGAACCGCAGGAGTGCGCGGCGGGCGGGAGCGGAAAGGGCTGACCGGTGGGCGGATGCGGTCGGCTGGGCGCCGACGGATCTCTCAGCGTTCACGGGCAGGAACGTACGCTCGAATGACAGGACATCAGTTCGGGTTGCCGAATCATGGCCGGACGCGGGAAACCCATGATCGGCTTTTGGCCCGCTCTTGGTGTTCTCCCGCGCCCGCCTTGACCTTCCGCCTCAGGAGGCGGTCGGCGTCCAGTCCCCGAGCCAGTCCGCGACCTCCTGGGCGGCGGCCTGGGCGTCGGTCAGCTGAGGCCGGTTCGTGCTCGCCGGGCCCGAACCGGCGCCGGTGTTCCGGTACTCGGCGAACCGGTCGTCCTTCCAGGAGAACCCGCTCATGTCGGTCCAGGGAGTGGACTTCACCGCCGCACCGAGCGTCGTGTCGCGCACCGTCGTCTGGGGGTCGAGGGTGGCGTCGCCGCCCGCGTGCCAGGGCCGGCCGAGGTAGAAGCTGGACGCGGAGACGTCGCCGCTCACGGCCGAGTTCGCGATCAGGATGCCCTTGCGGTTCGCGGCCGTGCTCGGGGCGGTGACGTACCCGCCCGAGCTGCCGTCCCAGCGCTTCTTCAGCGTGATGACGGACCGGTCGATCACGGCGGTCGCCCGCCCGAAGATGAAGTCGACGTTGCCCAGGACGTAGGAGTTCACGACGTACACCCGGCCGAGCCGGTCCTTCGCCGCCGTGTCCAGCAGCAGCGTGTCCTGGTCGCCGTCGACGATGACGCCGTCGAGGAACACCTTGTCGGCGGCGGTGCGCAGCGCGACGGCCTGATGGCCGCTCAGGTTCTGGTTCGCCTTCTCGTCGAAGTCGTTGGAGACGGTGAGGTTGCGGGCCTGGAAGTCGTCGGCCTCCACGGCGACCGTCGCGCTGCCGCCCGTGCCGTACGTCCCCGAACCGTCGGGCTTCGGCGTGCCCGCCGCGTTGTTGTAGACGATCACCGTGTCCTTGCGGCTGCCGCCGGTGCCCTGGAGGGTGACGTGCGGCTTGTCGGCCGGCACCTTCACCGTCTCGCGGTACGTGCCCGGCTTCACGGCGATCACGACCCGCGAGGCGTTGTTCGCCGGTACGGCGTTCACGGCGGCCTGCACGGTCGTGTACTGCCCGCTGCCGTCCTTGGCGACGGTCAGGGTGGTGGCGGCCTTCACGCTCACGGCGGCGCCGCCGATCGAACTGCGCGGCCCGGCACCGGCCTTGAGCAGCGAGGGCACGCTGGAGGCGGCGTCCAGCGTGTACGAGTAGTACGCCTTCGGATCGAAGGCCGCACCGCCGCTCTCGTTACGGCCGCCGGTGCCCGAGAAGACGTTGCCGCGCTGGACGAGGGCGGCGGTGGCGTCCTTGATGACGGGATTGTTCACGCCCTGGAAGTAGGAGTTCTCCAGGACCATCGCCGTCCCTCCCGCGCGCGTAGTTGCCGTACGACGACTTGATGTCGGTGCCGGCCACGTCCTCCAGGAAGTTGTCGTAGAGGTGCGCGTGGGCGGCGTTGTCGGTGGACGGGTTGCGCTGCTCGGTCTCGCGGATCCAGTTGTGGTGGATCGTGATGTCGGTGACGACGTTGTCCGTCCACCCGATCCCGAAGGCCTTGTTGTCGTCGCTCAGCCTGTTCCAGGAGACGGTGACGTTCGTGCTGTCCTTGCGGACGTCGATGAGGCCGTCGGCCATGTGGCGCAGATCGTTGTGGTCGATCCACACGTGATGCGCGCCGTCCATCTGGATCGCGTCGAAGTCGTGGTCCTTGTCGTTCCAGACACCCTGGTACGTGTCCCGGATGGTGAGGTTCCGGATGATCACGTTGTGCACGCCGGGGCCGAGGAAGAAGCCGCCGCCGACGATGTGCCCGGACGTCCCGGACCCCACGATGGTCTTGTCGGACCGGACCTTGATCTCCTTTCCGACCGGGTTCATGTCGATGGTGGCGGCCACGACGATGACGTACGGCTCGGCGGCCGTGGCGTACTTCTCCAGCTCGGCCTGCGTCCTGACGGTCACGATCTGCCCGTCGCGCCCTCCGTAAGTCCCGTTCTGACCCAGGGAGTCGACTGAGGCGAACCCGTCGGCGACGGCGGTGGCCCAGGCGGGAGCGGCGGCGGTCGCGGCGGCGGCCCGCTGCTGCGCCCCGGTCCCGAGCGGCCCGAGACCCGCGCCGTGGGCGAGCGCCCCGGCGACGGTCAGCGCCAGGGGCACCCCGACCGCCAACCCCGACCTGCCTCTGCGATGACGTGTCCTGCTGCGGTTCTCACTCATACGGCGATCCGTTCCGTGCGGGGGATGGTCCGACGGTGGGTCGCCGCGCGGCGCGCGAAGGTTGCCGGGTCACCGGTGCCGTGCCGGGATGCGGCGCCCGCGGCTGACCGCGACCCGCAGGGCGTCGTCCAGTGACTCCACGGCCCGGGTGAGCGCGAAGCGCACCGCGCGTTCGCCGGCGCCGGGGTCGGCGAGGACGGCTCGGGCGCCGGCGAGTACCTGTGCGCCCGAGTCGAGTTGGGCCGCCTCCAGGTCGTCGGCGAGCCGGGAGAGCGCGCTGTGGTCGCTGTCGGCGCTGAGATAGCAGGGGTTGCCTTCGGGGGTGGTCCAGGGAAGGAGCCGGAGTTCGTGGAGGCTCACCGGGAGCGCACCTCCGGGCGGACAGGGCGCGGGGCGGCGTCGATGCCATAGGCGGCGACCCAGAGGGTGCGGCGACGTTGCAGGATCCGCTCACGCTCACAGGGGCACACGTGGGTGCGGTGACGGACCAACGGCCGTTGCGCGGGCGGGGGTTGGGGTGGGGCCGCCCGGTGTCGCCCCTGGGTCGGCAGCAGTGCTCGTACGAGTGCATTCAGTAGCGATTCGATGAGCCGGGCGGTACGTTCACGCATGTCGGCGGTCTCTCCTTCAGGGCATACGTCGGCCACGCCCCCGAGCCGAGTGCCATCGGCTGCGGGGGTTTCGTCATGGCGGACGGGGCTGACGAGCGGTGATCACCGTTCGTGTCTCGATGGTCACAGGTGAGACGTACGCTGCGGAAGAGGGTTGGTGTTGTCTGCGGCGCCAGGCAACGGGGAGGGGTGACGGAGGCGAAGTGGTTGACGAAGAGCGCGAGTCGGGGCGGATTGTGCTTGGCCGAACGCTGAAGTTCCTGCGGGAGAAGGCGGGGAAGTCGCTGGGGCAACTCGCCGACGACACCGGGTACGACAAGAGCTACCTGAGTCGGCTGGAGTCGGGAGGCCGACTCTCCAAGGTGACGGTCATGGAGGATCTGGACGGGTACTACGGGTCCGGTGACCTGCTAGTCAGCCACTGGAAGGCAGCGCGCCTGGACGCGTTCATGGACCAGTTCAAGCGGTTCATGGAGCTGGAGGCGACGGCGCGGATCATGTGGAAGTTCTCGCTGGGCGTGCCTGGGCTTCTACAGACCGAGGACTTCGCCAGGGAGGTGTTGTCTGGCCTCCAGGCAACACCTGAGGACGACGGCTGGGTCGAGGAGCAGGTCGCGGCTCGCATCGGAAGGCAGTACCTGCTGCGGCAGAAGCCGGAACCCAACGTCCGCATCATCATGGACGAGTTCGCGCTCCGACGCCCCGCCGCACTTCGGAAGACGTGGGAGGACCAACTGCTTCGCATCGAGGCCGTCGCGATGTGGCCGAACGTGACGCTTCAAGTGCTGCCCTTTACTGCCGGGGTACACCACCACATGCAGGGATCGCTCACTCTGCTGTGGCAGAAGGACGGGAGCGGTGTTGCCTACACGGAAGGCAACACCGGGGGCGAGCTGACCGAGGAATCGGACGGCGTCTTGGGGCACCGATTGTCCTACGATCGGCTCCGGGACCTCGCTTTGCCCCCGTCGGACTCGCTCGCGTTCATCCGGGACGTACTGGAGGAGCACAGATCATGAAGCAGACCCCCGACCTCAGCGCCGCCGCCTGGCGCAAGTCCAGCTACAGCGCCGGGGGAGACAACAACTGCGTCGAGGTCTCCGACGACCACCCCGGCATAGTCCCCGTCCGGGACAGCAAGCGCCCGGACGACGGCCCCGTACTCGTCTTCACGGCGACTTCCTGGACGTCCTTCCTGGCCGGCGTCAAGAGCTAGCCGGGCGGTTCTGTCGGCTCAGGTGGATGGCGTGGAGCAGGGTGCCGACCGCCGCCGTCGCCACCGCCGGAGGGCATCGAGATGACGGTCTGGATCACGACGGTTAAGACGCCGAGTCCGGTGGCGGAGTCGGGGCGCCGGGCAAGCGTAGGGTCGCGATGGTTCCGCCGCCCTCCGCTTGGCTCAGCGTCACGTTGCCTCCGGCCTGCTCGATCGTGCGGGCCACGATGGACAGGCCCAGGCCTGAGCCGGGCAGTGCTCGGGCTGATGGCGAGCGCCAGAAGCGGTCGAAGACGTAAGGGAGTTCGTCGGCGGGGATGCCGGGGCCGTGGTCGCGGACGGTCAGGACGCCGTCGTGCAGGGCGACCTCGATCGTGCCGGCCTCGGGGCTGAACTTCACCGCGTTGTCGAGGATGTTGACCACGGCGCGTTCGAGGGCCGCCGGTTCCGCCCGTACGTACCAGGGCTGGATGTCGGCGGTGATCGTCAGCTCCGGGCCGCGGAGCCGGGCCCGGCGCAGGGCCGCCTCCACCGTGTCCTCCAGCGAGATCACCTGGACGCGCTCACCCCGCTGCCCCTCCGAGCGGGCCAGCTCCTGCAGATCGCCTATGAGCGCCGCAAGTTCCGTCATCTGCGCTTTCACCGACGCCAGCAGGGCCTTGCGGTCCGCCTCGGGGATGGGGCGTCCGGTCTCCTCGCTGCGGGTGAGGAGTTCGATGTTCGTGCGCAACGACGTCAGCGGTGTACGCAGCTCGTGGCCCGCGTCCGCGATGAGCTGCTGCTGCAGCTCGCGGGAGCTCGCCAACGCCGAGGTCATGGAGTTGAAGGAACGGGACAGCCGGGCCACCTCGTCCTCGGCCTCGTCCTCCACCGGGATGCGGATGTTCAGATCCTCGGTGCGGGCGACGTGTTCCACGGCCTCGGTGAGCTTGTCGACTGGACGCAGACCGGCACGGGCCACGGCGAGACCGGCGGCACCAGCACCGAGCACTCCTACGCCGGAGACGAGGAGGAGGATGAGGGCCAGCTCGTTGAGGGTCTTCTGCGTGCTTTTCAAGGACACGGCCACGACGAGCCCGACGTTCGGACCGTCCTCCCCGGAAGGGGTGGCGGTGCCGCCGAGCGGTCGGGTGAGCACGCGGACGTCGGTGCCGTCCCCGGCTGTGCCGTTGCGGAAGTAGACCTTGTCCGTGTGACCGTCCTTGATGGCGGTCTTGTCCGCCGAGTTGACTTGTACCGTTGCCGCGGAGTCCTGAAGGACGCAGACGGTGCCGTCCTCCTGGACCAGCTGGGAGTACGTGTTCCGGAAGACGCCGGTGCCGTACGGGGTCTCGGTGCAATTGGTGAGCGCGTCCTGCAGCTGGCCAGGCATCCTCATCGACGCCTTCTTGAGATCGTCGTCGACCTGCTCGTACAGCTTCCCCTGCACAATGAACCAACAGGTAACCGAAACCGCCGCCACCGCGAACGCCACCGCCGCCGCCACCAGCAGCGCCAGTCGGGACCGGATCGGCAGGGAGCGGAAGCGGCGTAGGACCTTGCTCACTCGGCGCCGCCCTGTCGCAGGACGTACCCCACACCCCGCACCGTGTGCACGAGCCGCGGCTCGCCGCCCGCCTCGGTCTTGCGGCGCAGATACATGACGTAGACGTCCAGCGAGTTCGACGACGGCTCGAAGTCGAAGCCCCAGACCGCCTTCAGGATCTGCTCACGCGTCAGCACCTGGCGCGGATGCGCCATGAACATCTCCAGCAGCGTGAACTCGGTACGGGTCAGCTCCACCGGCCGCCCGGCCCGCGTGACCTCCCGTGTCGCGAGGTCCATGCGCAGGTCGGCGAAGGTCAGCGCCTCGTCCTCGTCGGCCGCTCCCGCCCCGGCCGCCGCCGCGTACGAGCTGCGGCGCAGCAGCGCGCGGACCCGGGCGAACAGCTCGTCCAGTTCGAACGGCTTGACGAGGTAGTCGTCGGCCCCCGCGTCCAGCCCGGTGACACGGTCACCGACCGTGTCGCGGGCCGTCAGCATCAGGATCGGCGTGGTGTCACCGGCGCCGCGGATGCGCCGGGCGGCGGTCAGGCCGTCCATGCGGGGCATCTGGATGTCGAGGACCACGAGGTCGGGCCGGTAGGAGGTGGCCTTGTCCAGGGCGTCCGCGCCGTCGACCGCGACCTCGGTGTCGTACCCCTCGAAGGCGAGGCTGCGCTGGAGTGCTTCGCGCACCGCCGGCTCGTCGTCGACGATCAGGATGCGCTGGGGGTCACGGTCGCCATCGGCGGGGCTCATGGGCTCGGATCCTCGGGTGCGGTGGGAAAGGGGGCGGGATGCGGGGCGGCTGAGCGAGCTCGAACGCCTTCAGCCTCGCACGCCTTCAGCCTCGTACGGTACGGCGGCGGCCGCGGGCCGTGGCGGTCCTGCGACCCGCGCGGGGGCCGGCGGTCGCCAGCTCCGGCGCCCTGGACGGAGCCGTCGGCGCGTGCAGTGCGCCGGCGACCTCCAGGGCCAGGGCGATGTCGGCGGCGCCGGCGGGCATGCCGGCCGTGGTGTGCTCGACCTGTGTGATCATGACGTGCTCCTCAGCTGGTGCGACTCGCTCGGACGGGGCTCAGTTCTGCGAACCCGACCGCAGCTTCGCCAGGTCGGCCTTGACGGTGTTGATCGGGATGGCGAAGCCGAGGCCCACGCTGCCCGCGTCGGAGGAACCCGAACCGGCGGCCGAGTACATCGCCGAGTTGATCCCGATGATGTTGCCGTTCATGTCGATCAGCGCGCCGCCGGAGTTGCCCGGGTTCAGGGAGGCGTCGGTCTGGAGCGCCTTGTACGTCGTCGTGGACGAGCCGGTGTCGCCGTTGAACTGCTGACCGCCGAACTCGAAGGGCCACTGCCCGTTGCCGCCGCCCCCCTGCTGCTGGCCCTCGTCGGTGGAGACCGTGACGTCCCGGTTGAGCGCGGAGACGATGCCGCTGGTGACGGTGCCGGTCAGGCCCTCGGGGGAGCCGATCGCCACGACCTCGTCGCCGACCTGGACCCCGTCGGAGTTGCCGAGGGTGGCCGCGGTCAGCCCGGAGGCGTTCTGCAGCTTGATCAGCGCCAGGTCCTTGCTGCTGTCGGTGCCGACGACGTCGGCGGTGTACTCCTTGCCGTCGCTGGTGGTCACCTTGACCGTGGAGGCGCCGGAGACGACGTGGTTGTTGGTGATGATCTCGCCGTCACCGGTGATGATCACGCCGGAGCCGGTGGAGGAACCGGCGTTGGACTGGGCGTTGATCTCGACGATGCTCGGGCTGACCGCCTTGGCGACCCCGGAGACCGTGCCCTTCTGGCTGGAGGGGACGACGTTGGCGCTGGTGGAGCTGGAGGTGGCGGCGGTGTCGTTGCCGGTGAGCTCCTGGATGCCGTAGGCCGTGCCGCCGCCGATCGCCGCGGCGACGATGGCCACGGCGGCGAGGAGGGCGACGGGCCCGCGCGGCCGGCGCCGCGACCTGGGCGGCTGGGCCACGGGCTCGGCGAGGAGAGCGGTGTGGGCCGACGGCTGGTGGGCCGGCGGGGGCGGCCACTCCGGGTTCACCGGGGAGGACGCGTGCTGGTACGGGTTCTCGTACTCGCCGCTGCGGCGGAAGCTCTCGGTCATGACAATGAGCTTGTCGCCCGACCATGAGAGCTTCCTGAGTGCCGACTGAGAAGCCCGGCAGAAGGTCGTATGCCCGATGTAAAGACGGTTCTGGCGGCGAACGGAGCCTTCTCAGAATGGCTTCATGGAAGCGCCCCGAGAGGGGCGCGGGGAACTGCGCGAGACACCACGGGCGACCGCGAGCCGCCCGACGACACAGGACCCCGAGCTCCTAGGCGCAGCCGCACGACCGCCGGACGACGAGCCGCGACGGAAACACCTTCAACCGCTCCCGCCGGGATCCCGCGACCCGCAACCCGTCATCGAGGACCAGATCCACGGCGGCGCGAGCCATCGCCGATCGGTCGGAGGCGATGGTCGTGAGCGGCGGATCCGCCAGCGCCGCCTCCTTGATGTCGTCGAACCCGGCGACGGCCAGCTCCTCCGGCACGTCGATCCGCAGCTCGCGCGCCGCGCGCAGCACACCGATGGCCTGGTCGTCGGTGGAGCAGAAGATCGCCGGCGGCCGCTTCGGCCCGGCCAGCAGGTCCAGCGCTATGCGGTACGCGTCGTAGCGGTTGTACGGCGCCTCGAACAGCCGTCCCTCCGTGGGGATCCGCGCCTCCGCCATCGCGCGCCGCCAGCCCTCGACGTGGTCGGAGACCGGGTCGCCGACCGCCGGGGTCTCCGCGGTGCCGCCCATACAGGCGACGTAGTCGTAGCCGTGCTCGAGGAGGTGACGTACGGCGAGCTGGGCGCCGCCCAGGTCGTCGGTGACGACGGCGACGTCGTCGATGGCCTCGGGCCGCTCGTGCAGCAGCACGACCCGGGCGTCCCACGCCTCGATCTCGGCGGCGGCCAGGTCGTTCAGCGCGTGCGAGACGAGGATGAGCCCGGAGACCCGCATGCCGAGGAACGCCCGCAGATAGTGGACCTCGCGCTCGCCGACGTAGTCGGAGTTGCCGACGAGGACCATCTTTCCGCGCTCGGCCGCGGCCCACTCGACCGCGTGGGCCATCTCCCCGAAGAAGGGCTGGCGCGCGTCCGGGACGATCAGACCTATGAGATCCGTGCGCCGCGAGGCCATGGCCTGGGCGACCCGGTCGGGCCGGTAGCCCAGTTCCTTGATCGCGGCGAGAACGCGCTCGCGCGTGGCCGGGGCGACCGGCCGGGGTCCGTTGTTGATGACGTAACTGACGACGGCAGTGGAGGTCCCTGCCAGCCGTGCGACGTCATCGCGAGTCACCTTGGCCACGCGCGGAGTCTACGCGGATGGACCCCTTCTGGGCAGGGCGTGAAGGAGCTCCCTTGCCCCCCGGTGCCCGCTCTCCGGGCGCGAAGGGACGCAGGTGACGCCCCGCCCGGGCGTCCGTCGGGTCTTTCTAGGCCTCGGCCCGGACCTCGGCGCCCTCCCGGGCGGCCGTTGCGTCCGCATCCTCCGGCTTTGCCTGGGCGGCCCTGGCCTTCGCCTCCTCGGCGGCCCGGTCGATCTTCTCCGGCGTAACGAATCGATAACCGACGTTCCGGACGGTTCCGATCAGCGACTCGTGCTCGGGCCCGAGCTTGGCGCGCAGCCGTCGTACGTGGACGTCGACCGTCCGGGTGCCGCCGAAGTAGTCGTAGCCCCAGACCTCCTGCAGGAGCTGCGCGCGCGTGAAGACGCGGCCGGGGTGCTGGGCGAGGTACTTGAGGAGCTCGAACTCCTTGAAGGTCAGGTCGAGGACCCGGCCCTTGAGCTTGGCGGAGTAGGTCGCCTCGTCGACCGACAGGTCGCCGTTGCGGATCTCCATGGGGGAGTCGTCGTTGACGATCTGCTGGCGGCCCATGGCGAGCCGCAGCCGCGCCTCGACCTCGGCGGGGCCCGCGGTGTCGAGCAGGACGTCGTCGATGCCCCAGTCGGCGGTGACGGCGGCGAGGCCGCCCTCCGTCACGACGAGGACGAGCGGGCAGCCGGGCCCGGTGGAGCGGAGCAGCTGACACAGGCTGCGCACCTGCGGCAGGTCGCGGCGGCCGTCGACGAGGATGACGTCCGCGCCGGGGGTGTCGACGAGGGCGGGCCCTTCCGCCGGAGCCACGCGCACGTTGTGCAGCAGCAGGCCGAGTGCGGGGAGCACCTCCGTCGACGGCTGGAGGGCATTGGTCAGGAGCAGCAGAGAACTCATACGTCTGGTTCCTCCTCGGTCCCTGCGAGGACGTGGGCGGTACGGATCTGCTCTGCGATCCCGAAGGCCCCGTACACCTGCGGTTTCCCGCTTCGTATACAACGCTTCCGAAAGCACAAAAGGACCCGGGGGCTACGCTGCCCGAGTCCTCTGTCCAGCAGAATAGCCGACATGGGCGCTGGCACGGCAGGTCATGTGGCACGATCTACGGTTCGTCCGAACTCTGAGACGACCAGACGTACACCTTTGCGGACGTTTCTGCACACCGACGACGGCGTGACGATCGATTCCGTATACGACCCGGGTGCGGTCGTATACGACTCCTCGCGTCCACCTGCCGGTGACCTGGCGTTCGTCGTCGCCCACGGCTTCACCGGCGACGTCGACAAGCCGCATGTGCGCCGGGTCGCGCAGGCCCTCACCCGGCACGGTGGTGTCGTCACCTTCTCCTTCCGCGGCCACGGCGCGTCCGGCGGGCGCTCGACCGTGGGGGACCGCGAGGTGCTCGACCTGGCGGCCGCGGTGCGCTGGGCGCGCGAGCTCGGGCACACGCGCGTGGCGACCGTCGGCTTCTCCATGGGCGGCTCGGTGGTGCTGCGGCACGCGGCGGTGTACGGCCGTACGGGTGTCGGCGCGGCGGAGGTCGGGTCGTCGGGCCGGAGCGGGGCGGGCACCGACGCGGTGGTGTCCGTGAGCGCCCCGGCACGCTGGTACTACCGGGGCACGCCCCGGATGCGCCGGCTGCACTGGCTGGTGACCCGGCCCGAGGGGCGTCTGGTGGGCCGCTACGGATTCCGTACCCGGATCCACCACCGCGGCTGGGACCCGGTGCCGATGTCCCCGGTCCAGGCGGTGCCGCACATCGCCCCGACGCCGCTGCTGATCGTGCACGGCGACCTGGACGGCTACTTCCCCCTCGACCACCCCCGCATGCTGGCCGACGCCGCCGGTGACCACGGCGAACTCTGGCTCGAGCCCGGTATGGGGCACGCCGAGCACGCGGCCGCCGACGACCTGCTGGCCAGGATCGGGGACTGGGCCGCCGGCCGGGCGGGCTAGCCTGGGCGATGCTCACCGCCCGCGCTTCCCGGCGGTGACCATGTCGATCGATTGAGGAACCAGATGGCAAAGGTCACGGTGCGCTACTGGGCCGCCGCGAAGGCCGCAGCCGGGGTCGCCGAGGAGCCGTACGACGCGGCCACGCTCGCCGAGGCGCTCGACGCGGTGCGTGCGCGACACCCCGGGGAACTGACGCGCGTACTGCGGCGATGCTCGTTCCTCATCGACGGTGACCCCGTGGGCACCCGCGGACATGAGACGGTACGGCTGGCCGACGGCGGCACGGTCGAGGTGCTCCCGCCGTTCGCAGGAGGGTGAGATGACCAACCAGCCGTATGAGGGCGGGGCCCCCTATCAGGGTGCCCGGCACGGGTCCCAGCAGGACCACGAGGGCTACGACCCGTACCAGCGGCAGGAGCCGCAGGGATGGCCCGCCCAGCAGCAGCATGCGTACGACGATCCGCAGGCCGCCCAGCAGTACACGCAGCAGTGGCAGGGGCAGACCTGGGAGACCCAGGTGCACCAGCCGGTGCCGCCGGCCCCGGCGGAGGAGACGGCCTATCTGCCGCCGCAGGGCGCCGCGGCGGGCCCGTACGCCGGGTACCAGGGCGCCCCGCAGTACCAGGGCGGTGACCACCACGGCCCCTACGCGTCCGGCTACCAGGCGGACGGCTGGGACGGCACGCACCAGGCGCACGCCGGGCAGCAGCAGGTCCAGGCTCAGCAGCCGCACGCGCAGCCGCAGCACCAGCAGGTCCAAGCCCAGCAGCCGCACGCGCAGCCGCAGCACCAGCAGGTCCAGGCCCAGCAGCAGCAGTTCCAGACCCAGGCTCAGCAGCACGCGCAGCCGCAGCCGGAGCCCCAGGCGCCCCGGTCCTCCGACGCGGAGGCCGAGCAGGGCGACGGGGACGGCTACGGGCCCGCGACCCTCGCCGGGAACCCCCGGATCACCGACGCCCAGCGGGCCCGGCTCGAGGGCCGTTCCCCGATCATCGAGCCGGGGATACAGCCTGCCGGGCTCACCGCGCTGCTCGGGCTGCTGCTCGCGTCGGCGGCGGCGATCGGGTCGTACGCGCTCCTCGTCCCCCTGGTCGCGCTGCAGGCGGTGACGGCGGCCGGCTGGTTCCGGCTGAACGGCATGTGGCCGGCACGGCAGGGCATCGCGCTCGCCTTCGCGGGGGCGGTGACGGCGGACGTCGCGCTGCTGGCCGCCGACCGCGCGCCCGCGGCGATCCTCGGCACCCTGGGTGTCTGGGTGCTGCTCACGCTGGTCCTCCAGCTCCGTTCGCACGCCGACCCGGACGAGCGGATGTACGGCCTGATGGCGACGGTGGCCTCGGCGGCCCTGTCGATCATCGCGTCCGGATATCTCGCCGCCGAGGCGGACGCGGTGACCGTGGGCGCGGTGGCGGTCGCCGTCGCGGTCGTGGTCCGCGCGCTGCCGTTGCCGACGCCCGCCTCCGTGGCGGCCGCGCTGCTCGCGGGCGCGGGTGCCGGGGCCGTCGTCGGCGCCATGACCGGTGTCGGATCCGGCGGGGCGCTGCTCGGCGGCGGCGCGGCACTCTGCGCGCTCATCGGGCACCGCGTCGCCAGTTACGACTACCCGTCCCGCTTCGTGCACTTCACGGCGGGCGTCGCCCTGCCGCTGGCCGCCGCGGCGCCGGCGGTCTACGTCCTCGGGCGGGCGCTCGGCTGAGACGCAAGGGCCCGGCCTGTCACAGGTGATCGACAATCTCCCGGCCGGGCCACGCCCCGGGGTTACTCTCGCGCTGGACGGTCACCCGGTCGTCCGTGACCGTCGTCGTCCGTTCACCAGCGCCGTCGACGACCGCTCAGGTGGGGGGAACACCACAACATGCGCGCCCTGCGGATACTGCTCATAGTCGGCGTGATCCTGGTCGGCCTGTTCGTGCTGGCCGACCGGCTCGCCGTCGGGTTCGCCGAGGACGAGGTGGCCGACAAGCTCCGGACCCGCGAGAACCTCGCGGACGCCCCGGACGTGTCCATCAAGGGCTTCCCGTTCCTCACCCAGGTCGCGAGCGGCTCGCTGGACGACGTCGAGGTCGGCATCAAGGACTACGAGGCCACCGCGGGCGCCGAGGGCACGTCGATCCGGATCGCCGACCTCAACGCGAACATGAAGGGCGTCGAGTTCTCCGGCGACTACAGCTCCGCCACCGCCGCGAGCGCCACCGGCACGGCGTCGGTCAGCTACGCCGAGCTGCTGAAGGCCGCCAAGTCCGAGCCCACCCAGGTCGCGCCCGGCGTCACCGCCAACGTCGTCGGCCTGTCGGACGGCGGCAACGGCAAGATCAAGGTCGCCGTCGAGGCCACCGTCCTCGGCACCAAGCTGCCCAACCCGGTCTACGTCCTCAGCTCGGTCACCGCCCAGGGCGACACCGTCCGGGTGAAGGCGGACACGCTGCCCGACTTCGGCGGCGCCGACATCGCCGAGAACCGCGCCCGCGCGATCACCGACTTCCAGCAGCAGATCGACGGCCTGCCCGGCGGCATCCAGCTCGACAGCGTCCAGGCGGCGAAGGACGGCGTCGAGATCGCGGTGAAGGGTTCGAACGTCCGCCTCGCCGGGTAGTACGGCGGGCGGTGGTGGACGCACTACGTCCAATTAGCGAGACGGCGTCGTCCGTACCGCAGATGTGATGCGCGCCGCACGGGGCCGGAACCGGTGCGGCAGCGGTCCTCACAGACTCTCCATCCCATATTCCGGACGATCGCGTCTCAGAATACGACACACCGGTGACACGCGCGCCTGTCCCTCCCTACGATCGAGGTCATGAAGCGACAGGCGGATCTCACGAAGCGGCGGGCAGTAGACCTCTGCCGCGTTGCCGCCATGCTCTGTCGCCCCTTCTGAGCGGAAGCTCCGACTTCCGCGTTTCCCCCTGCCCTGACCAGGGCACAGGTGCGCCGTCTCGGCATGAGCCCGCGTACCCCCTCGCATCTCGCACGCCCCGCCGCAACTGCCCCGGAGGAGAAAGAGCATGAGCCGCAGCGACGTCCTCGTCGACGCCGACTGGGTCCAGGAGAACCTGGACAACGCCGACATCGCGATCGTGGAGGTGGACGAAGACACGTCCGCCTACGAGAAGAACCACATCAAGAACGCGATCCGCATCGACTGGACCAAGGACCTGCAGGACCCGGTCCGCCGCGACTTCATCGACCAGGAGGGCTTCGAGAAGCTCCTGTCGGCGAAGGGCATCGCCAACGACACGCTGGTGATCCTCTACGGCGGCAACAACAACTGGTTCGCGTCCTACGCCTACTGGTACTTCAAGCTCTACGGCCACGAGAACGTCAAGCTTCTCGACGGCGGCCGCAAGAAGTGGGAGCTGGACGCCCGCGAGCTGGTCGAGGAGGTCCCGGAGCGCGCCGAGACCGTCTACAAGGCCAAGCCGCAGAACACCGCCATCCGCGCCTTCCGCGACGACGTCGTGGCGGCCATCGGTGCGCAGAACCTCGTCGACGTCCGTTCGCCCGACGAGTTCTCCGGCAAGCTGCTCGCCCCGGCCCACCTGCCGCAGGAGCAGTCCCAGCGTCCGGGCCACGTCCCGAGCGCCCGCAACATCCCGTGGTCGAAGAACGCCAACGACGACGGCACCTTCAAGTCGGACGACGAGCTCAAGGAGCTCTACGCCGAGGAGCAGGTCGACCTGGCGAAGGACACCATCGCCTACTGCCGTATCGGTGAGCGCTCCGCGCTGACCTGGTTCGTGCTGCACGAGCTGCTCGGCGTGGAGAACGTCAAGAACTACGACGGCTCCTGGACCGAGTACGGCTCCCTCGTCGGCGTGCCGATCGAGCTCGGCGCCAACAAGTAACCCAGCCCCGCAAGCAGACCCGACCGGCCTTCCTTCCGGTCAGACCCCAATCTGGAGAAAGACATGTGTGGAGCGAAGGCCGGCGGCCCCGACGCCTCGACGATCAAGCCCGGTGAGACCACCATCCAGGGTCAGGTGACCAAGGACGGCGAGCCCGTCGTCGGCTACGTCCGACTGCTGGACTCGACCGGCGAGTTCACCGCGGAGGTCCCCACCTCCGCCACGGGCCAGTTCCGCTTCTACGCGGCGGAGGGCACCTGGACCGTCCGCGCCCTGGTCCCCGGCGCCACCGCCGACCGCACGGTCGTCGCGCAGCACGGTGGCCTCGCGGAGGTCGCGATCGCGGTCTGACGCGACCGGGTTCC
This sequence comes from Streptomyces sp. Y7, assembly GCF_043195415.1. Lineage (NCBI taxonomy): Bacteria > Bacillati > Actinomycetota > Actinomycetes > Kitasatosporales > Streptomycetaceae > Streptomyces > Streptomyces sp. Y7. The sequence continues at coordinate 109,330 of NZ_JBIDDQ010000019.1, read as the reverse complement.
CGAAGGGCCGCATCCCAAGGGTTGGACGCCGGGGATGCGGCCCTTCGGCATGCCCGCGGCCCGGCGATTCCGGGCCTACCCTGGACGTATGTACGCACGGCGACGTCATCTCTACTTCGCCATGATGGGGATCTGCATCGCGCTCTTCGTCCTGGCGTGGGGCGTCGTACGCCTGTGGTCGATCCCGGTGGCCGTGGGCATGTGCGTGGTCGCCATGGTCATCCCGCCGCTCGCCGCGATGGTCGCCAACCGGCGGGGGCCGGAGGACCGCTGGTGGGACGACCCCTCCGGCGACCCGAAGTCCGACGAGTGGTGGGACGAGCTCGACGGCAAGAAGCGCCCCCACCCGTAGCGGTCGTCTCAGTAGACGAGCGCCTGCGTCTCGTCCGCCAACGCCTCCTGCACGAACACCTGCGCGCCCGCGATGCGGACGCCCTCGATGACGTCCTTCTCCGTGATGTCCCGGCGAGCCGCGCACTGGGTGCACAGGGTGAGCCGGCCCGCCGCGAGGACGGAGTCGATGAGGTCGGGGAGCGGGGCGGCGTGCGGCAGTTCGAACTCGGCGGCCCGGCCCGGGAGGGCGAACCAGGCGGACTCGCCGGTCAGCCACACGGAGACGTCCACACCACTGGCCACGGCCACCGCCGCGACCGTGAACGCCTGTGAGCACCGTTCGGGGGCGTCGGCCCCCGCCGTCACCTTGATCACCAGCTTCTTGGCCATGGCCGAATCGTAATCAACCCCGTTACAACCTCGGGCATCACCTGTCGGTCTCCTGGGCGCAACGCATACGGAATGCGTGCTTCACGTTCTGTGGGGGGACGTCTTGGATGTACCCGAAGAAGTAGGAGAGGCGGGAGAAGCGGCTGACGCGCCGCTTGTGCCGCCCGCGCCGCCCGCGCCGCCCGCCGTGGACGGAACCGGGAGCGCGGAGGATCCCGGTCCGTCCGAGGAGGAGCCCGCCGCTCCCCGGCCCCGCCGGCGCGGGCGTACGGCGCTGCTGATCGCCGCGGCCGTCGTGCTCGGGCTCGTCGGCGGGACCTGTGCCGGTTACCTCGTGCAGGCCGACCGCGAGCCCACGAAGCTGCCGCCGCTGTCCCAGCCCGTGGTCAAGCAGGCCAAGGGCGAGGCCGAGCCGCTGTCGGCCGCCGAGGACCGCCGCCTGAGGACCGACGGCGACCTGCGCAAGCTGCTGCTCCCGCGGCCCAAGGGCGCCCGGGACGCCCTGTTCGAGACCGGCACGGACGGCTGGATGGACCTCGCCGACTTCGCGGAGAACTACGAGAAGCCGGACGAGGTCTTCGGTGACCTCATCGGCGACGAGTTCCGCCGCGGCGCCGTCACCGGCTGGCGCACCGGCAGCACGTCCAGCGTCGAGATCCACCTGGTGCAGTTCCGCCAGGAGCAGGCCATGGCCGCCACCGACCACGCCGACGACGGTCACTACTGGGCCGAGGAGGAGTCGAACACCCGCAGCTGGGCCATCCCCGGCACGGGCGACGGCATGGCGTACGTGCACGACAGCCCCGAGCAGGAGGCCGGCTTCCTGCCGGTGTACTCGGCGGAGGCGCACGCCTGGCGCGGCGACATCGCGATGGACATCTGGATCTACGACACCAGGCCGATCTCCAAGGAGAAGATCATGGATCTCGCGAAGCGGCAGGTGGGCCGGCTGTGAACGAGACACCTGAGACTCCTGAGACCGCGCAGGGCCCTGAGACCGCGCAGGGCCCCGTGGCCGTGCCGAGCCCGGAGGCCGTGCAGAGCAGCCAGGAAGTCTCGCCGCCCGCCCGGAGGCGTCCGCGTTCCGGGCGTATCGCCGCCGTCGCCGGGACCGTCCTGCTGCTCGGTGCCGTCGTCGCCGGGGCCGGCTACACCGTCGTCACCGTCCAGGACGCCGACCGGGACGCGGGCCTGCCGACGTGGAAGTTCCCCAAGTCGGCCGCGGCGGACGACAGGGCCGAGAAGTCCGACCAGGCGGCCTCCGGGCTGCGCGGCCTGCTGCTGCCGTACGACGAGAAGGGCTACACCCCTGGCCCCGACCTCGGCGAGTTCGGTTCCGACGCCGAGCTCAGCGGCCGTCAGGCCTCCGAGCTGCGCAAGGAGTCCCTGAAGGACCTGCCTCGCAAGGAGCGCCGCCGACTGGAGAAGGAGCTCGACAAGAAGCCCATCGAGGGCATGGTGATGCGCAGCTACTTCAAGGCGGACGGCCAGGCCATCTACGACAAGAGGGCCTTCTTCGCCAGCGTGGTGCTGGCCCGTCTGGAGAGCCGTGCCGCCGCCAAGGACGTGGCGACCTCCCAGAACGAGTTCCTCTCCGCCCTCGGCCTCTTCCGCAAGGGGCCGAAGCTGGACGGCCACAAGAACGCCAAGTGCTTCCTGACGCCCAAGGGCATCGACCAGAAGCTCGACCGCGTGTACTGCGCGGGCTGGTCCGGAGACGTGCTGATCAGCGTGACCGCGTCCGGTGTCAGGCCGCTCGACCTGACCAGCATCGGGCTCTTCGTCACCGCCCAGCTCGACCGCATCGACGACCCGGGGAAGGCCGTATGACCGAGCAGCAGCCCATCGCGACGGCGCCCTCGGCAGACGTACCGCCGGTGTCCCCGGCAGACGTACCGCCGATGCCCGAGGCGCCCCCTGTAGTGGCCGTCGAACCTCCCGTGAAGAAGGACCGCCGTGTCCTGCGGGCCGTTCTGCGCTGGACGGCGGCCGTCGTCGTCCTCGCAGCCGTCGGCTCGTCCACCGCGTACGGCATCACACGGATGGACCGCACGGACGTACCCGGTCTCGCGACCGAGGCGGACGGCCGCTGGACCTACCCGGAGATCACCAAGCCGCCGCTGCCCTCCGGCAGCCCGGCCCCGTTCGCCGAGGCCAACGCGGCCGCGGCGCACTACGCCGACCTGCGTGCGCTGCTGCTGCCGGCGCCCGAAGGGGCCAAGGCCGACAAGGCGCTCCCGGGACGCGAGGGCTGGCTGGCGACGAAGGACTTCCTGTCGGTGTTCGAGTCGAAGGAGGACCGCGACGACCTCGGCCAGGTGCTGACGGACCACGGCCTGCGGCACGTCGCCGCGCGCGGCTGGACCACCCCGGACGGCACCCACACCCGGATCTACCTGCTCCAGTTCGACTCCGGACAGGTCGCCGACGTGCTCCAGCAGGACCACCTGACCAGCTACGACTCGCCCAACCACGCCCTGCGCGACGCCGCCCAGGTGCACACGGACGAGGAGTTCCCCAGCGAGGCGGTGGTCATGAACGTGCGGCACTACTCCTACACCGAGGCCAAGCCGTACGGAGCCGAGCAGGTCCGGCAGGTCTACCTGGTGTCCGGCGACGTCGTGGGCCTGGTGGTGCAGTCCCGCAAGGGCGGTGCGGCGGCCGTACCGTTCCAGCAGACGGTGATGCTGCAGAGCCAGCTGCTGGACTGACCTCGCGAGGGCCTACCTCACAAGGAGGGCCGGTCCCCGGCCGCGTAAGCTGGGGCCCGGCCCTGTACGTACCGCACAACCTCCGCTCAATCGAGGAGCACCCCGTGGAGATCTTCTTCGAAGCCCTGCTGGTCCTGGTCTGCGTCGGCGTCCTCGCCTTCGCCGGACTGACCGTGAAGAAGCTGTACCAGGGCCAGCGCTGACCCACGTCTAGGAAACGCCGCTCATGATCGAGATTCCGTCCGACCTCCACAAGGACCTCGTCCCGCTCGCCTTCCTGCTCGGCAACTGGGCCGGCGCGGGCGTGCACGACTTCCCGGGCTCCGAGAAGTGCAACTTCGGGCAGGAGGTCACCTTCACCCACGACGGCCGCGACTTCCTGGAGTACCAGTCCCACACCTGGGTCCTGGACAACGACGGGAACAAGGTCCGTCCCCTGGAGTCCGAGCACGGCTTCTGGCGCATCGACGCCGACCGCAAGGTCGAGGTGACGATGGTCCGCGACGACGGTGTCGTCGAGATCTGGTACGGCGAGCTGGCCGACAAGAAGCCCCAGATCGACCTGGTCACGGACGCCGTGGCCCGCACCGCCGCCTCCGGCCCCTACAGCGGCGGCAAGCGGCTGTACGGCTACGTCAAGAGCGACCTGATGTGGGTCGGCGAGAAGCAGACCCCCGAGGTCGAGCTGCGCCCCTACATGTCGGCCCACCTGAAGAAGGTCGTCACCCCGGAGGACGTCGAGCGCTGGGCCAAGGCCCTCCCGGACGACATGCCGGACGACGGCATCGCCTTCTTCAAGTAGGCGTCCGCCGTCTCCAGCAGGCATCCGCCGTCTTTCCACAGGCATCCGCCCTCTTCCAGGAGGCATCCGCCCGAGTGGCTCTAGACTTTCCGGTGTGGTGAGCACCGACTGGAAGAGCGACCTCAGGCAGCGCGGCTACCGGCTGACGCCTCAGCGTCAGCTTGTCCTGGAAGCCGTGGACACCCTTGAGCATGCGACCCCCGACGACATCCTCGTGGAAGTGAGGAAGACGGCGTCGGGGGTCAACATTTCCACCGTGTACCGGACCCTGGAGCTCCTGGAGGAGCTCGGGCTCGTCAGCCACGCCCACCTCGGGCACGGCGCGCCGACGTACCACCTCGCCGACCGCCACCACCACATCCACCTGGTCTGCCGCGACTGCACGAACGTCATCGAGGCCGATGTGTCGGTGGCCGCCGAGTTCACCGCCAAGCTGCGCCGAGAGTTCGGCTTCGACACCGACATGAAGCACTTCGCGATCTTCGGCCGGTGCAAGGACTGCGCGCACAAGGGTGCGAACGGCAAGAGTTCAACTACCGAGTCGTAGGCTTGTCCCATGAAGAGCCCCCTGCTGACCCTGCCCGGCGCCGTGCCCGCCGAGGGCGTGGACGAAGGTGTCGCCGCCCACTACGGCGATCTGTTCCGCGAGCAGCGCGCCCTCGCCGACGGCACCGGCTTCGTCGACCTGTCCCACCGCGGAGTCGTGGCCGTCACCGGCGACGACCGGCTGAGCTGGCTGCACCTGCTGCTCACCCAGCACGTCAGCGACCTGCCCACGGGCGAGGCGACCGAGGCGCTGATCCTCTCCGCGCACGGCCACATCGAGCACGCGCTGTACCTGGTCGACGACGGCACGACCGTCTGGGCCCATGTCGAGCCCGGCACCCAGGAGGCGCTCATCGCGTACCTGGAGTCGATGAAGTTCTTCTACCAGGTCGAAGTCACCGACCGCACGGACGACTTCGCGGTCGTGCACCTGCCCGCCGGATCCATCGCCGAGGTGCCCGAAGGCGTCGTCGTACGCGAGACGGCGTACGGCCGTGATCTGTTCCTGCCCCGCGCCGACCTGGAGTCCTACGCCGAGAAGGCGGGTCCGGCGGCCGGCATCCTCGCGTACGAGGCCCTGCGCGTCGAGCAGCACCGCCCGCGCCTCGGCTTCGAGACGGACCACCGCACGATCCCGCACGAGCTGGGCTGGATCGGCACGGCGGTGCATCTGCAGAAGGGCTGCTACCGCGGCCAGGAGACGGTCGCCCGCGTCCAGAACCTCGGCAAGCCCCCGCGCCGCCTGGTCTTCCTGCACCTGGACGGCAGCGAGGTCCACCTGCCGACTCCCGGCACCGAGATCCACCTCGCGGACGAGGGCCCCGACGGCCGCAAGATCGGCTTCATCACCACATCCGTACGCCACCACGAGCTCGGCCCGGTCGCACTGGCCCTGGTGAAACGCAACGTGGCACCGGACGCACAGCTGGTGGCGGGGGAGACGGCGGCGGCGCAGGAGGTCGTCGTCGAGCCGTAGCCCCTCGGCTCTCCGCCCTTCTCAGATCTCCAGCAGCACGGTGAACGGGCCGTCGTTCGTCAGGGACACCCGCATCTTGGCGCCGAACCGGCCCGTCGCCACCGTCGCGCCCAGGGCGCGCAGTTGGGCGACGACCTCGTCGACGAGCGGCTCGGCCACCTCGCCCGGGGCGGCGGCGTTCCAGGTGGGCCGGCGGCCCTTGCGGGCATCGCCGTACAGGGTGAACTGGCTGATGACGAGGAGCGGGGCGTCGATGTCGCTGCACGACTTCTCGTCGCCGAGCATGCGGATCGACCAGAGTTTGCGGGCGAGTTGGGCCGCCTTCTCCTTGGTGTCCTCGTGCGTGACGCCGACGAGCACGCACAGCCCCTCGCCGGCGATCTCCCCGACCGTCTCCCCGTCCACGACGACGCTCGCGCCGTCCACCCTCTGCACCACAGCTCGCATGGCGCCATCATGCCGTGTGCACGGACGTGCCTCATAAGGGGCTTCTTTTATGCTCCTTAACCCCCCATCTGGGGCTGTTCATGGGCACTCGGTCACATAGGTGCCACTTGTGATGGCACGATGCTCCTCACACGCCGGTCGAGGGGACGGTAGAGCACATGAGCACACCGAGTACCGAGCAACCGCTGGGGGCTGTCGTGTTGACCCACGCGGCCCAGCTGGACGGCCTGCGGCCGCCGACACAGCGCACCGCCGACGATCCGGGCCCCGGCCCACACGCACGGCTGCCCGTGGAGCCGCCCGAGCACGACCTGACCGCACTCAGTCTGCCCGAACTGCGCACCCTGCGGCGCGACGCCCAGCGGGACGAGGCGGACCTGAGTTATGTACGGCGGCTGCTGCAGGGGCGGATCGACATCCTGCGGGCGGAGCTGGCGCGGCGCTCCCCGGCGGGCGCGGCGTCCGTCGTGGACCGTCTCCCGGAGATCCTCACCGACGCCCCGGCCCGCCAGCGCTCCTCCGCCCGTCATGTGACGCTGGGCACGCCGCAGAGCGAGGAGTACGGGCGGCTGGCGGCCGACATGCTGGCCGAGGTGGAGCTGTCGGACCTCCAGGCCCGCACGGACGCCGAGCTGAACACCGCCATGGGGCGCCTCGTGCGCTACGAGCAGCAGGTGTCGGGCCGCCGCCAGCGCCTGCAGCGGACGGCGGACGAGTGCGGCGCGGAGATCACCCGCCGGTATCGGGACGGCGAGGCACAGGTGGACGACCTGCTCATGTAGCAGGCCGCGCCGCCGGTCGCGCGACGTCATCCACAGGCTGTGGAAAATTCGCCGGAACGGGTGGCCGGGGTGTCGGCGGTCGGTCGAAGTCGGTCGGCCGACCGCCGGGGCCCTGGGAGCGGGCGAAAATTCGGCGACACCCCGCGGACACCGACCTACCGTGGCCCCATGAGCCGTCCCGTACCCCACATCGACGTCCGCTCGATCACCGAGGCCGACATTCCCGACTGGAGCCGGGCCCTGAACACCGGCTTCCTGCGCACGCCCGACGTCGCCGAGACGGAGGTCGCGGACCGGGCGTCGTACATCGTCCCGTCCCGCACGCTCGGTGCCTTCGACGCCGGCCGCTGCGTCGCCACCTTCCGTTCCTTCGCGCAGGAGCTCACCGCGGTCGGCGGCGCCACCGTCCCCGCCGACGCCATCTCGAACGTCACCGTCACCCCGACCCACCGCCGCCGCGGACTGCTCAACCGGATGATGGCCCAGGACCTCGCCGCCGCGAAGGACCGCGGTGACGTCGTGGCGACCCTGATCGCCGCGGAGTACCCGATCTACGGCCGCTACGGCTTCGGCCCCGCCACCTGGACGGCCCAGTGGAGCGTCGACGTCCCCCGCGCCGGCCTCGACCCCCGATGGGCCGGCCCCGACGACGGCGGCCGTATCGACCTCGTGGACAGCGCGGACGTACGCAAGATCGGCCCGGAGCTGTTCGAGCGGGTGCGCCGGGCGCAGCCGGGTGCCGTCGACCGGGACGAGCGGTGGTGGCAGGTCAGCACCGGGGCGGTGCGCCTGGACCGCTCCCCGTGGACGGAGCCGTTCTTCGCCGTGTACCGCTCGGCGGGCGGCGAGGTCGAGGGGCTGGTGAAGTACACGGCGGACGACACATGGGGCGACGGCAAGCAGCCGCTCAACACGGCCTCCGTGACCTGGCTGATCGCGGCGACGCCGCGGGCCGAGCGCAACCTCTGGTACTACCTGTGCTCGATCGACTGGATCACCACGGTCAAGAGCGGCTGGCGGGCCCCCGACGACCTGCTGCCCTTCTACCTCCCCGACCCGCGCGCGGCCAGGATCACGACACTGGCGGACTGGCTGTGGGTGCGGGTCCTGGATGTCGTACGGGCGCTGGAGGCGCGTACGTACGAAGGGCAGGGCACGCTGGTGCTGGAGGTCGTGGACGGGGCCGGCCTGGCGGGCGGCCGCTACCGGCTGGACGCCTCGCCGGACGGCGCGTCCTGCACGCCGACCACGGCCGCGGCGGACCTCACCCTCGACGTCGCCGAGCTGAGCGCCCTGTGGCTGGGCGACGAGTCCGCCGTACGGCTCGCCGCGCTGGGGCGGGTCCGGGAAGAACGAGCGGGCGCCGCCAAGGTGGCCGACGCCCTGCTCCGTACGTCCAGGCGGCCTTGGTGCCCGGACATGTTCTGAGACTCCTCTCTCCCGACGACAGGTCTGCTCATCCGTAGCGAGCTGTTCAGTTGTGGTTGTTGATCAGTGGTGCCTGTTGGTGGTGCGTCTTCAGTTGTGGCTGTGCGGTCGATGTTCAGTTGTCGGTGTGGAGTTGTGACTGTGCTGACCGTCCGGGCTCCCGGCTCCCCTCCGGAAGGGAGCCCGGCCGGCCGAACCTGTCCCCGGGCCTTCGTGAGAAGACCTACTGGGCGAGCAGCATGACGAGGATCACCGCGCCGATGCCGCCGATCATGGTGTTCTTGGCCTTGATGCCGATGGACAGGGCGAGGAAAGCGATGATGCCCATCGGCCCGTACTTCCACTGGATGAGTTGTTCGAATCCAATGACGAGCGCGGCGACAGCGAGGTAGACGAGCGGCATGCAGGTCTCCCTTCGGGGACGATGGTCGACAGAACCGACGCTTGTGGCCAACACACTTGAAGCTTGACCATGTTGCTTAAGTTGGCGACCAACTTCACTGTACTTATCACCGCTTGGAAGCGTCTCATAACCACCTTCCCGGGAACTGCCTAAAGATGGCGGGAAGTTGTAGTGTTTGGTCGTGGAGCCGAAACACGCCTCCGTCAATGGACGGAAGAGTTCACAGCGGCCACAGAAGTCACACCGGGAGGTGGCCGACGCGCTGCGCGCCCGGATCACCTCGGGCGAGTTGCGGCCCGGTCAGCGCATGCCCACGCAGGCCAGGCTGGCCGACGAGTTCGGCGTCGAGCGCGGGGCCGTACGGCAGGCGCTGCGCATCCTGCAGTCGGAGCATCTGCTCACCAACGTCTCCAAGGGCGCCCCGGCCACCGTCGCCCCCGACCTGGGCAAGGCGCTGACCGGCCCCGGAGCCCCGCCGGCGCCCACCATGGTGGCCCTCGCCCCGCGCATCGCCTCCGCCTTCGCGGCCCCGCACGTGGAGATCGACGCCCTGTGCCTCACCGCGGTCTCCCTCACGCTCGCCATCGGCGAACCGCTCCGCCAGATTCACGCCGGACGGCTGAAACCGGCCAAGGTCGACTTCCGGGTGCTGCTGCCGAGCCGGGACATCCCGCTCGCCTTCCCGACGTCCGTGGACGACTCGGTCGACGACATCGACGTACAGCTGCGCCGCCGCTGGCTCGCCCAGCGCAACGCCCAGGGCCAGGTGCTCCGGCACAACCTGCTGGCGCTGCGCTCCACGCACGGCATCGACGTACAGGTCACCTTCCGGGCGCTGCCGTTCACCCCGCCGGTGAAGCTGTACCTGCTCAACGGCACGGAGGCGCTGTTCGCTTACTACACGCTGAGCCGCCGCGAGGTGGAGATCGGTCAGCAGCATCTGGAGATGTACGACGCTCCGGGCATCCAGTCCACGCTGTTCGCCTTCGACCAGGGCGCCGGGCTGCGGGACATGACGTTCGTGGAGCAGTCGCACGTGTGGTTCAACGCGTTGTGGGAGACGATCAGTTCGGAGCTTGTGCTCACGAGCTGATCGTCCCCCACATCGTTTGACCTGTGTGTTCGTCGCTGTCGCGGCGCGCATGACGGCTTGCGGGACGCGCATGGATCATAGGGCGGGTCCCGAGACCAGGATCGCGAGGACGACGGCCCCTATCGAACTGACAGCCGGGCTCTTGGCCTTGATGCCTATCGTGAGCAGCAGCAGGCCGATGATGCCGGTGGCACCGTACTTCCACTGGAGGGTCTGTTCGACGCCTACGACGAAGACGGCGGAGAGGAGTGCGAGGACGGGCATCTGTGTTTCCCCCTTCAGGCTCCCGGGAATGGAAGGATTACTTCCGCCAACTCAACCAACTTGACGCCAACTCTGACTAAGTTGTCCCCACTTGGCCCCTACTTTGAAACAAGCTACAAACAACTCCCACTAGATGGGTGCGAGTTGTAGCGTTTTGGTCGTGACCCAGGAGAACGTGGCAGTGAACGGCAGCAGGAGACTCTCGCCCCAAGAGATCGCCGACGTCCTGCGGGAGCGGATCCGCGTCGGAGAGCTCAAGGCGGGCGACCGCCTGCCCACCCAGGCCGAGCTGGCCGAGGAGTTCGGCGTGGAACGCGGCACCGTACGCCAGGCCCTGCGCGCGCTCCAGGACGACGGTCTCCTCACCAACGTCAGCAAGGGCAGCCCGCCCCGGATCGCCCTGCCCACCCCCACGCGGGGCGCACCCCAGCCGACGATGGTCAGCCTGGCGCCCCGCCTGACGGAGGCCTTCGCCGCGCGGCACGTGCGCGTGAACGTCGTCTGCCACACCTCCGAGACCCTGATGCTGGCCCTCGGCGAACCCCTCCGCCTCATCCACGAGGGCTCGGTCCACCCGGAGTCGATCGACGTCCGCATCCTCCTGCCGTCCCGCGACATCCACCTGGCGTTCCCGGTGTCGGTGGAGGGCGGGGAGGGGGACGACCCGGTCCACAGGCGCTGGCTGGAGATGCGCAACGCCCAGGCGCAGGTCCTGCGGCACAACCTCCAGGCCGTCCGGGCCACGCACGGCATCGACGTCCATGTCACCTTCCGGGCTCTGCCGTTCACCCCGCCCGTCAAGCTGTACCTCCTCAACGACGAGGAGGCCCTGATCGGCTACTACGTCCTCGCCGAACGCCAGGAGGAGTACGAGAGCCAGACGCTGGAGATGTACGACGCACTGGGGTCGACCTCCCTCCTCTTCTCCTTCATGAAGCAGGCGGGCCAGCGTGACGCGGCGTTCGTCGTGGAATCCCAGAAGTGGTTCGACGCCCTCTGGGAAACCATCACGACTGACCTGACACTCTCCTAGTGACTAGTGATACGGCGCAGACTGATCTGGTGACGGTAGAGACAGGGAACCTGCGAGAACTGATCACCCGTGCTCGTTTCATCCTCTTCGACTTTGACGGCCCCATCTGCCGCTTGTTCGCGGGGCACAAGGCGGAGCAGGTGGCGAAGGAACTGGTCGCCTGGCTGGAGCAGCAGGGGCTGCGGGAGCTGCTGACCGAGGAGGAGCGAGTCCATCCGGACCCGATGGTCGTGCTGTATGCCGTCAACAGGCGGCATCCGCGCAGCGATCTGGTGGCCGAACTGGAGGAGCGACTGACCCAGCAGGAGCTCAAGGCGGTGGGGTCCGCCATGCCGACGGCCTACGCGGACCCCCTGATACGCACCTGGAAGGCCATCGGCAGCCGCTTGGCGGTGACCACGAACAACTCACCTCGCACCGTGACCGGTTACCTCTCCGTCCGCGGCCTCGACGACTGCTTCACGCCGCACGTCTACGGCCGCACCACCGAGCTCGACCTCCTGAAGCCCAACCCGCACTGTCTCAACCGCGCACTGAACGCCATGGGCGCCGCCCCTTCCGCCGCCCTGATGATCGGTGACGCCCCCACGGATCTGTACGCCGCCGAACGGGCCGGCGTGCCGTTCCTGGGCTACGCGCGTAACGAGTACAAGGCGAAGCAACTGAGGGACGCGGGCGCCGAGACCGTGGTCGGGTCGCTGCTGCCGGTGCTGCGGCTGCTGTGGGATCAGGCTTGAGCCATCAGGAGTACGCGCAAGAGGAGGTACGGTCGCGATGTGAGCGCGGAACGTGGTGATGCCGGCGTCGGGGAAGACCTCCTGCAGACGCTGCGTACGCGTATCGCCGACGGCTTCTACCCGATGGGTTCCGTGCTGCCCGCGCAACGCGTGCTCGCCGAGGAGTTCGACGTGTCACGCGACACGGTGCAGCGCGTACTCCGTGAGCTGAAGAGCGAGGGATGGATCGAGTCCCGGCAGGGCAGCGGAACGCGGGTCGTGAAGCCGCCGACGCATTCCACGACCCAGACACAGGATGTACCGCGTCTGCGGGCGGCGCTGGGTCGCTTCGTGGCGCGGGCCTTCGCGCAGCCGACCGTGCGGCTGGATGTCTTCACCCTCACCTCCGAGAGCCTGGACGCGCACATCCGGCTGCAGGCCGAACGCATTCGTCTGGGGGAGATCAGCCCCGAACGCATCGAGCTGCGGATGCTCCTGCCGGACGAGGCCGTCGCGCTGCCGTATCCCCGGGCGAATCGCTCCGCCGAGGACGAGGGCGACATGGAGGCCATCGACACACAGCTCCAGGAGCGGTTGCGCGGGATCACCCGTCGGCACACGTCCTCCCTGCGCGCCGCCCTTCGGGATCTGGAAACGGAGGGGCTGGTCCCGTCCGTGACGGTGGAGGTGCGGAAGGTGCCGCTCGTACCACCCGTCAAGCTCTATCTGCTCCGGAACGCCGAGGCGTTGGTCGGCCCCTACGAAGTCGTGGTGCGTTCGATCCTGCTGGACGACGAGACGGAGATAGACGCCGTGGACGTCCTGGGGCTGGGGTCGACGCTGACCCGGCACGTCAACGACGAGGGCGATCCCAACTCCACGGGGTCCGTGTTCATGGAGAGCTGGCAGGCCGCTTTCGACTCCTGGTGGGATCTGCTGGCCACGCGGCCCTGAAACGGGTCCGTCTCGACTGCGCCACTCTTCGGCCCCGTTGGCCACACGAACGTGCCCACGGCACTAGAGTGTCGCCACTTTCAGTGTCGCATGGATGTAAGCGACTTCGCATAGCTTTCCAGCAGGAGTGCTCCTTGGGTGATCGACCAATGCCCGGAGCCCGTCGATCGGTGTACGACGATTTCGTGCGCTACGCCCGGGCGTTGGGGGAGTTCGGCCGGGGGCACCACAACGTCAACTACATGGTGCGGCCCCTCAACGAGGTGGACCGGCGGCTCGTCGGCTGCGAGGACGGGCAGCCGATCACGCTCCGGAAACGCATCCGCTCCGCACTGCCCGTGGTCATCAGGACGTGGCAGGACGAGGCGGAGATCCTCCGGGCTGTCGGCACGGTCCTGCCGCATGTGCCGCGCTGCCTGGTCCAGGAACAGGACCTGACCGTCCTGAGCTATGTGCAGGGTGTGCCGCTGTCCAGTATCTGCCCGAACGGCAAGCCGGTGGACCCCGATCTGATCTCCGCCCTGGCCGGGTTGCTCACCGATATGACCCAGGTACGCAGAAAGGATCTGCCACCGCTGCCGCAGAGCTGGCCCCGCAACAGCCGGGACAGCCGGGCCTTCCTGCGGGCGCTGGCCCATGCGGCGGAGCAGCAGATCAGGCAGCGCAACTGGCGGAGGTTCGGTGGACTCTTCGCCATGCTGGGCATTCCCGAGGACGCCATGGTGCGGTTCGCCGAGCGTGTGCCGGCGATGAGCAGCCGCCCTTTCAGCCTGCTCCACACGGATCTCCATCGCGACAACATCATCGTGTCGTACCACGGTGATCCGCCGTTGATCTGCGTCGACTGGGAGCTCGCGAGTTACGGCGACCCGCTGCACGACCTCGCCACCCACCTGGTGCGCATGCAGTACAGCGAGAATCAGTGGTGGGATGTCGTGACCGCATGGCGCGACAGCATGTGGAAGCGGCGCCCCAAAGCGGTCAACGGCCTCGACCGGGACCTGAAGCACTACGTGGCCTTCGAACGTGCCCAGTCCGTCTACCCCGACGTGATGCGCGCCGCGACCTCGCTGGGTGACTCCTACGATCAGCGGGACCTGGAGGGTGCCACCCGCGCGGTGCGCAGGGCGCTGGAGGCGGCTGAGGAGCCCCTGCGGCTCAAGAGCGTTCCGAACGAGAGGGCGATCGAGCGCATCCTCTTCCGCTGGAACGCATCTCATGGCAAGCGGCACAGCCGCGACCGGGCGGTGTCGTCGATCACGTGGGTGCGCGACCCGAGGGTGCCGCAGCACCCGTTGTTCCCCCCGACGGCAGTGCAGGAGGCACTGTTCGAGGAGGGTGCGGCTTCGGCGGACCGCGTGTTCAAGGGGACGGCACACCTCAGCACGGCGGTGCGGGTGGCCGGATACCCGGAACCGGTCATGGTGCGGCGCAAGGTGGGGACAGGCAGTCCCCTGGAGCGCCGGTTCCTCAACGAGCACGTGGTGCTCAGGGCGATCGAGGCGTCAGGGGTGCTGGTACGCGCTCCACGGGTCCTGGCCCTGGGCACCAGTGAGCTCGGGGACCAGTTCACCATCCACTCCTACGAGGGGCCGAAGGCACAGATCCGGCATCCGGCCCATCCGGCGGACGGTCTGCTGCCGTACGAGGCGGACGACCTGGTCAACCAGCTCTGCGCGCTGACGTTCGTCGACTGCGAGAAGCTCGGTCACGCCGTTTCGCACACGGACTTCTATGTGCACCTCAGTCGCGAGCTGATCCGCATGGTCACGGAACTGCCCAAGCAGACCGCCGATCTGGCACGCGAACTCGGTCTGCCCAGCAGCTTCAGGCTCGGTGAGATCCTCGGGCGGCACATGGTGACGCCCCGTCGGCCCGTGCTCCTGCACGGCGACCTGAATCCGTGGAACGTCGTGCGACGCGAGGACGGCAGCGGGCTGACCCTCATCGACTGGGAGATGGCGATGGTGGGTGACCCGCTCTATGACCTCGTCCGCCACATGCACCTGACCCCGACCCTGCCGGACATCCGCGAGCGCCTGTTCGCCCGTTGGTCCCGTCTGCTGCCGGAGGACTGCACGAAGGGCTGGCAGCAGGACTGGCGCGTGTACCGCTGGATCGAGACCGTCCGCTCGGCCTACGTCGATCTCGACAGACTCGTGACGGGCGACAGTCTGGAAGCCCCCAACGTCCGCCGAGCCGTCGAGCGGTACGCCATGACCTTGACGGAGGCCACGGCGAACCTCGGGCTGCAGGCCAAGTCCACGGCCAACCCCTATCTTGCCCTCGCGTTGCCGCACGGAGACCATGGAGGCCGGTTGTCGGGCGGTTACACCGACGGCGTGTGACTCCGGTCGGCCGTTTCGCACGGGGGAGGGGCTGCGGATGCCCGGTGCCGGAAGCAGACGGCCCGAAGACGGTGTGGGCGACCGGCTGAAGCGATTACAGGCACGCTACGAGCCCGTCGTCACGCGGTTGTTGTTGCTCGGCATCTTCGTCACAGGGCTGATCGCGCAATTCGTGAAACCGGTGGGTGAGGCCCTCGAGGGCAAGGCGTTCCTCGGAGGCGCACTTCTCAGCCTGGTCGGCTATGTGCTGTACGACACCGTGAAGGACCTGGCCGAGTCCCTCCGAACGCCCACACGGGCGCAGGTGAAGTCGCGGGAACTCGGTGCCTTCGTGACGGAGGCGTTCGAGGCCCGGAACGTGGAGATCAGCTTCCTCGGCTACACGGGCGAGACGCTCTATCACGCGCTCTACCACCGTCTGGAGGGCTTTCTCGACGACCCGGGTCCCACGAGGCGCGTCTCGGTCAGGTTCCTGGTCCCGGACTTCCGGCAGCCGATGATCGTGCCCTCCAGGGTGGGTGAGAACGGGGAGCCGGTCGACGACGAGCAGTTCCGCAAGCGCCTGGAGCTGAAGTGCCAGGACTACGACCGGTCGCTGTCGGCGATCGCGGAGCGGCTGACCACGGTGGGACGGGTGACGGTCGCGTGCGAATACCGCTTCTACCCGGGCATACCGCGGGACAAGGTGTGCATCTTCAACAGGGAGCTGGTGCTGCACGGCCTCTACGACGTGGCCGCCCGCACCATGGGTCTCGGCTCGGAGCCCGAGTACTACGACCCCAAGGGCTACCGGACCGACCTCAACGTCTGGTCCCGCGAGGACAGCGACGACGCCAAGGCCGCCGTCGCGACCTGGAACAAGCACTTCGACGACCTGTGGACCCTGGCCGAGAGGCCGCCCTGGCGTCGCAGTGCGGCGGCCTGAGGGGACTGCGTAGGCTCGCGGCCATGAGCGATGACGGCACCTCCGAGCCCGGCCTGCGTGAGCGCAAGAAGCGGCGGATGTACGAGACCGTCTCCGAGACGGCCATCCGGCTGTTCGTGGAGAAGGGCTTCGACGCCGTCTCCGTCGCCGAGGTCGCCGCTGCCGCCGAGATCTCCAAGCCGACGCTGTTCCGGTACTTCCCGGTGAAGGAGGACCTCGTGCTGTACCGGATCGCCGATCACGAGGACGAGGCCGCGCGGGTCGTGCGGGAGGGGCCCACGCCCGTCGAGGCGCTGCGGAGGCATTTCCTGGAGGGGATCGAGCGGCGCGATCCGATCACCGGGCTCAATGACCATCCCGCGGTGCTCGCCTTCCACTCGCTGGTGTACGGCACGCCGGCCCTGGTCGCCCGGATGTACGCCTACCTGGAGCGTTCGGAGGCCGCGCTCGCCGAGGCGCTCGGCGGTGGGCTCGACGCGCGGCTCGCGGCGGGGCAGATCGTGGCCGTACGGCGGATCCTCGCGGAGGAGAACTGGCGGCGCGTCTCGGCGGGGGAGCCGGTGGCGGAGGTGCAGAAGGACGCGGTGACGGCGGCGGAGCGGGCGTTCGGGCTGCTGGAGGCCGGTTTGCCGCCCTTGGCCGCCACGCACAGCAAGCGTGAGGCTGAGTAAATAATTTAACTCGGTCACGTTTTCCGGTTACGCTCCTGGAATGACGCCGACCGAGACGCCGACCGACCCCGCCCTCCGGCACACCCTCATCCGCGAACGCGCCCACCACGACCGCTGCCGCACCGCCCTCACCGGCATGGTCGAGGGCGCCGACGAGCAGGTCGTCATCGGGGAGAACGCCTCCGCGTCCGGCGCCGACGCCGAGGTCCTCGGCTACCGGCTGCGCAGCCAGGCCAAGGCGCTGCACGAGCTGCCCGAAGGGCCGTTGTTCTTCGGCCGGCTGGACTTCAGCGGCGGCGAGCACCAGGCGCTGCACATCGGCCGGCTGCGGATCACCGAGCACCCCGCCGAGCCGCCCCTCGTCGTCGACTGGCGTGCCCCCGTCTCCCGCGCCTTCTACCAGGCCTCCGCCCGCGACCCGCAGGGCGTCGCCGTACGGCGGCGGTTCGGCTGGGCGCCGGGCAGCCGCGGGGAGTCCGGCGACCTGACCGGCCTGGAGGACGAGCACCTCGACCGGGGCGAGTCCCGGGCCAGCGAGATCGTCGCCCGGGAGATCGAACGCCCCCGCGTCGGGCCCATGCGCGACATCGCCGCCACCATCCAGCCCGACCAGGACGATCTCGTCCGCGGCGACCTCGCCGTCTCCCTGTGTGTGCAGGGCGCCCCGGGCACCGGCAAGACCGCCGTCGGCCTGCACCGCGCCGCGTACCTGCTCTACACCCACCCGCAGCGCATCCGGCGCGGCGGACTGCTGATCCTCGGACCCAACCGGACCTTCCTGTCGTACATCTCCGAGGTGCTGCCCGCGCTCGGCGAGACCGGGGTCCGCCAGTCCACCCTGCGGGACGAGATCGCCCGGCATCCGGTCAAGGCGACCGATGGCAGGGACGCGGCCGTCCTGAAGCACGACGGGCGGATGGCGGAGGTGCTGCGGCGGGCCCTGTACGCCGGAGTGGGTGCGGGGCCGCACGCCGGTGCCGTGGAGATTCCCGACGGGTCGTACCGGTGGCGGGTCTCGGAGGGACGCCTGGAGCGGATCCTGGCCGGGGTGCGGGACGAGGAACCGCCGTACGCCGTGGGACGGGAGCGGGTGCGGACGCGGATCGTGCGGGTCGTCCAGGAGCAGGCGGAGCGGCGCGGCGGGCCGCCGGGTGCCGCGTGGCTGCAGAGGATCTCGCGGGCGCGGGCGCTCGGGGCGTACGTCGACGCCGTGTGGCCGCGGGTTCGGCCCGAAGAGGTCGTGGCCCGACTGTTCATGGAACCGCAGGTGTTGGAGGCGGCCGCCGACGGGCTGCTGGACGCCGACGAGCAGAAGGCGCTGCTGTGGGCGAGGCCGCCGCGGTCGTGGAAGTCGGCCCGCTGGTCGGCCGCCGACCTCGTGCTCCTCGACGAGGTGGCCGGGCTCATCGAGCATCCGCGGCAGTACGGCCATGTCGTCGTCGACGAGGCGCAGGATCTGTCGCCGATGGAATGCCGGGCGATCGCGCGGCGGGCGGCGTTCGGGTCGGTGACGGTGCTGGGGGATCTGGCGCAGGGCACGACGCCGTGGGCGGCGCGGTCCTGGCGGACGGTCCTCGGCCATATGGGCAAGCCGGACGCGGCGGTCGTCCCCCTCACGACCGGGTTCCGGGTGCCCGCAGTGGTACTGGAGCTGGCCAACCGGCTGCTGGAGCGGGTGGACGTGGAGGTGCCGGCGGCCCGTTCGCTGCGTGGGGACGGGGAGCTGCGGTTCCGGGAGGCGGGCGGCGATCTTCCGGGCGCGGTCGTGGCGGCCGTACGGGACGCGCTGGACCGGGAGGGATCCGTGGGGGTCGTCGCGGCCGACACGGACGCGACCCGGGTGCGGGACGCCCTGGTGGCGGCCGGGATCGAGACCGGGGGCGCGGAGGAGGTGGGGGCGCGGGTGGCCGTCGTACCGGCGAGCGTGGTGAAGGGGCTGGAGTACGACCATGTCGTCGCCGTGGAACCGGCGGCGATCGTCGAGGCGGAGGAGCGGGGGCTGCATCGGCTGTACGTGGTGGTGACGCGGGCGGTGGCGGGGTTGGAGGTGGTGCATGGCAGGCCGTTGCCGTTCTGAACGGGGCGCGTGCACGGCCCGCCATGCACCGCCGCCCTATGCGTCAGCGTCAGCGGCGGCGGTGCACGGTCCGCCATGCACCGTGGCCCTATGCGGCCGCCGCGTCGAGGACCGGGATCAACTGCTCCTCCTCGTACGCCAGATGAGCCTCCAGCTCCGTCGTGAGGCGCTCCACCTCCCGGCGGGCCGTGTCCGGGTCGGCGTTCTCGTCGCCGATCACCCGGCGCAGGTCCTCGACGAGTTCGGCGATCCGCTCGTGCTCGTCCCGCAGCCGGGCCAGCACCGGCGCGAGCTCGGGATGGCGGTCCTCCAGGAACGGGAACATGGCGAGGCCCTCGCCGGTGTGGTGGTTGTGGAGGCCGGCACAGAAGGTGAGGCAGTTGACGCGGAGTTGGGCGCCGAGGGTGCCCTGCTTGCCCTCCGTGCTTCCCACGGCTCCCGGGTCCCCCGCGGACCGCCGGCCCCCCGCGTCCCCCTTCCCGGCCGCCTCGCTCACCTCCGCTCGGATCAGCGCCAGTTCACGGCGGAACGCGTCGTGGACGACCTTGAGGGCCTCGCCCATGGAGGACGCGTTGATCGTCCCGGGGCCGCCCTGGGCCAGGCTGCGCAGGGCGATCACCGGGATCACCCGGTCCGTCTTCTCCTGGTACGCCGCCCAGCCCGGGTCCGCCTCCACGGCCCGTGCGAAGGCCCGGTCCCGCTCCTCGCCGTCGAGGACGACCGCCTCCGCCTCGTAGGTGAACGCGCCACTCTCCACGGTCACCCGCGGATGCGCGACGAGGTTGTGGAACCACGCCGGGTGCCGGGGCGCACCCGCGGCCGAGGCGATGATCAGGACGCGGTCGTCGGTGTCGGGGAGGTAGCCGACGGGGGTGGTGTGGGGGCGGCCGGTGCGGGCGCCGGTGGTGGTGAGCAGAAGGAGCCGGGCGCCTTCGAAGTAGCCGCCGACGCGGCCCTTGTTGGCGCGGAATTCCTCGATGACCTGCTGATTGAAGTCGTTGGGCATGCTCAGGTTTCTCTGTCTCTTTCTCTTCGGTGAGGTCCGTGCGGTGGGTTCCGTACGGAAGGGAGGTGAAGAGAAAAGAGAGGCGGACTCCTGGCCCGCCGCCACGACCTCACTCAGAGGCCGGGCAACACCCAACTCGCTCACGGCACAAGGCCGACCCGGCAGTCATACCGGTGACAGTAGCGCAGTGACCCCGCATGGGGTGATCCTGTTTTTCGATGCTCCTCTTCCTCGACGTCGACGGAACGCTCATCCCTTTCGGGTCCGAGCGGCCGTACCCGCTGTACCAGCCGCCCCGCACCCTGCCCGGCCCGCCCGCGCACCCCCTGCTCGCCCGTGTCGACCCCGCCCTCGGCGCCCGCCTGGAGCGGCTCGCCGCGCTCGGCTGCGAGCTCGTGTGGGCCACGACCTGGCTCGACGACGCGAACGTCGCCCTCGCGCCCTGGCTGGGCCTGGCCCCGCTGCGGCTGGTCGACTGGCCCGACGAGGACGCGGAACCCTGGCTCGGGCGCCGCGCCCCGCACTGGAAGACCCGGCCGCTGGTGGCCTGGGCCGCGGGCAGCCCCTTCGTCTGGGTCGACGACGAGATCACCGACGTCGACCGGGCCTACGTGGCCGCCCACCACCCCTCACCCGCCCTGCTCCACCGCGTCGACCACCGCTACGGACTCACCGACCACGACTTCGCGGCGCTGGAGGAGTGGATCACCACCGGAGGGACCCCCGCCGGAGGGACCCCTGCCGGAGGGATCAGCGGCGGGAACGGGAACGGCCCAGCAGTTCGGTGACCCGCATGAAGCCGTCCGTCCCGTGACCGAGCCCGATGACACGGCGGGCCTGGCCCTCGGCGGCGCGGATCACCGCCGCCTCGATGCCGTGGGACTCGGAAGCCTGCGCGATATGGGCCATGGAGGAAACGGCGGAGGTGATCGGATTGAGCTCACCGGAGTACCTGCCGTCGTCCACGTCCGCCGCGAACTCCTCGAACAGCGGCGGCAGGATCGCCCCGATGCCCTGCGCGAAGGGCGCCAGCTCACGGGCGGTGATGCCCTCGGCCCGGGCCACGGCCAGGGCGTGCGCGTAGCCGGCCATCGCCGTCCAGAAGATGTCGAGCAGGGCGATGTCGTAGGCGGCCGCCCGGCCGATGTCCTCACCGAGGTGGGTGTGGGTGCCGCCGAGCGTGTCCAGGACCGGGCGGTGCACGGCGTACAGCTCCTCGGGGCCGCTGAGCAGAAACACCGCCTCGGGCGTGCCGATGGTCGTGGCCGGTGTCATGATCGCGCCGTCCAGGTAGCGGATGCCGTGCGCGGCGGCCCACTCGGCCGTGCCCCGGGCGCGGGCCGGGGTGTCGGCGGTGAGGTTCACGACCGTACGGCCCTTCAGCGCGGCAGCGACGGCGTCCTGGCGCAGAACCGCGTCGGAGGCGTCGTAGTTCACCACGCACACGATGGTCAGGGCACTGGCGGCGACCGCCTCCGCCGGGGACGGGGCCGCCGTCGCACCACGGCCGACGAGCTCGCCGTCGCGTCCCGGGGTGCGGTTCCAGACGGTGACCCGCAGTCCCGCGTCCACGAACGCACCGGCCAGCGCCCGGCCCATCGGACCCAGGCCGAGGACGGTGACGGTGTCGGTGTCGTTGCCGGCGGAATCGTGGTCGTAGGTGGGCATGACTCAACTCCCTGTAGGGTGGCGATAGTTGACGAATTGATGACAAAAAGGGTGGGGCTGTGACGCGTCGACGTCAGGATCCGAACGTCTGTGGGGTGACCGCCGCGATCGCGGTGATCGACGGCAAGTGGAAGACGCTGCTGCTGTGGCTCCTGGAGTCCGGCCCGCACCGCCCCGCGGAGCTGCGCCGCCGGGCACCCGGCCTCAGCGAGAAGGTGCTGACCCAGGCGCTGCGCGAGATGGAGACGGACGGGCTGGTGCACCGTGAGGTGTACGACGTCCTGCCGCTGAAGACCGTCTACTCCCTGACCGACTTCGGCCGCGAACTGACCGAGGCGCTCGGCCCGCTCGCCGACTGGGGCCACCGCCGCCTGGAGCGGCTGACCGAGACCCAGCCGGTCTCCTGACCCGCACGCCACCTCCGTCCGCCGCCGCGTCGATCACCCACGTCAAGGGTCGGACGGCGGGCGCGCGCTGCCAAGTAGGCACAAATAAGTGGGTACGACGGCCGAGGTCGTCCGGCGCCACGGAAGACGGGCTCCCGTCGCCCGGACCCCCGGAAGGCGGCTCCCGCCGCACGGATCCACGGGAGGAGGGCCCTGCCGCACGGACCGACGGAAGGCGGGTCTCGCCGCCCGGATCCGTGGCTAGGACCGCGCCAACTCCTCCCGGAACCCCTGCCGCCACGACGGGTAGCGCGGCTCCCAGCCGAGTTCGCGCCTGGCCTTGGCGTTGGAGAAGCCGCGCCCCTCGGTCATCATCGTCACCACCACGTCCCCGGCGAGCAGCCGCGCCAGCCACCTGGGCACCCGCAGCGGAGGCTTCGCGCCCGCGCACTCGGCGAGATACGGCAGCCACTCACTGGCCGGGGCGGGCTCGTCGTCGACGATGTTGAACACGCCCCGCGCCCGCTGCTCCACCGCCAGGAGGGTGGCGCTCGCCGCGTCGTCCAGATGCACCCAGGAGCAGTAGCCGGTACCGCCCCCGACCAGCGGGAACTGCCGTTTGCGTACGAGTTCGACCTGATCGTCGGTGGCGCCGGGGCCGTAGAAGCCGCCGTACCGCAGGACCGTCCCGTCGGCCTTCAGGACGGCTTCCTGGATGTGCCGGACCGCCTCGCCGAGCTCGCGCAGCTTCCCGGTCTCCACCGGCAGCGGATCCTCCTCGGTCTTCACCCAGCCGCCCTCGCGGACGCCGTTCCAGATGGCGGCGCTCTGCGCGACGACGTGCGGGACGCCGCCGGCCGCCGCGGCGGCCAGCAGATGGTCGGTGCCCTCGGTGCGCAGCCGGTTGGTGGTCGCGAACCACCGGTCGAAGTGCCTGATGTCGGGCTTGCCGGAGTGCGGCGCGGAGATCGCCGTCATCTGGTGCACGATCACGTCCGGCCGCGCCTCGGCCACCGCCTCGGCGACCGACGCCGCATCGAGCCCGTCCATCACCACGCCCTGCGCGCCCATCCGTTTCACCAGGTCGAGCTTGGCCGCGCTCGTCGTCGTGGCCGTCACCCGATGTCCCCGCTCCACGAGGCGCGGCACCAGCCGCCGCCCGATGACGCCGGTACCGCCCGCCACGAACACCCGCATGATTCTCACCGTCCCGATCGCGGAATGCCTCTACGAAACCTTGGACGAGCGAGCCCGCCCGTTCTGTGACACGGCGATGAGTTCCGCGCGCCGTGCCGGTCCGCCCGCATGAGGCACCGCACGGAAAGACCCGGCACGACCACCGGCGACAGCCCCGGAACGAATCCCGAGAGGATGTGATGACCATGCCGACCGGCTCCGCGTACGCCGAGGTCAACGGCGTGCGGATGTACTACGAGGTCCACGGCACCGCTCGCGGCAGCGTCACGGACACGTCCGCCCGGCGCCCGCTGGTGCTGCTGCACGGCGGTGCCACCACCATCGGCATGTCCTTCGGTGCCGTGCTGCCCGCCCTCGCGGCCGACCGGCACATCGTGGCGCCCGAGCTCCAGGGCCACGGGCACACCGCCGACACCGACCGTGCCCTGACGGTGCCGGACCTGGCCTCGGACGTGGTGGCGCTGCTCGACGCGCTCGGCATCGAGCAGGCCGACTTCCTCGGGTTCAGCCTCGGCGGGCTGGTCGCGCTGGAGATCGGGATCCGGCACCCTCGCCGGGTGGGACGGCTGGTGCTCGCCGCGACCCAGTACCACCAGGACGGCGTCCACGACGAGGTCCACGCCGGCGACTTCGACTCGCCCCGGCTGCCCAGCCGGGCCGACTTCCAGGAGATGGCCGAGGCGTACGCCGCGAGCGCCCCGCATCCCGGGCACTTCCAGGACTTCCTCGGCAAGATCTCGGTCGCCGCGAACGCCCCGCTGCCGTGGAGCGCCGACGACCTGCGCACGGTGCAGGCGCCCACGCTGCTGGTCATCGGCGACCACGACTTCGTACGCGTCGAGCACGCGGCCGAGATGCAGCGCCTGATCCCCCGGGCCCGGCTGGCCGTCCTGCCCGCGACGACGCACATGGCCCTGATGCGGCGGACGTCCGTGCTGCTGCCGCTGCTGGACGAGTTCCTCGACTGAGCGGCGGGCCGCATCCGGCACGTCGGAGGGCGGCCGCAACACCGCTCACAGCACGCGGAGGTTGGTGAGCGGGATGTTCCACTCGTTCCGCTCGATGTTCCCGTGGCCGTCCCAGTCCGCGGCCGGCGCCGCGAACAGCGTCAGCCCGGCGACGACAGCGGCCAGGACGGCGACGACACGACGCTTCACGATGCCTCCTCGACGACGGCGGTACGCCCCACCCTGCGCCGCCCCGACCACCCCGCCCGCCCGGACACGCCGCCCACCCACCGCGTTCAGCCGCACGGTCCCGCCGCCACCACCACGACGGTCACGGCACTCACGACGGTCACGGCACTCACGACGGTCACGGGACTCGCGACGGTCACGGCGGTCACGGCACACACGACGGTCACGCGAGCCTCCCCCTGATCGTCGGTGAGGTGAGGAAGCGTAGGGGCGAGCACTGACCGCGGCCGGGCGCCGACGCGTCCGACGGCGGGCCGCCGTGGCGTGGCGCACTTTTGCAAGCGGCTGCTTGCAATAGTTAGCGGAGGTGCGGCAAGGTGGAGACATGGCATCGCTCAACGTCGGCAATCTCGGTGACTATCTGCGCGAGCAGCGGCGCAACGCGCAGCTGTCGCTGCGGCAACTCGCCGACGCCGCCGGGGTGTCCAATCCGTATCTGAGCCAGATCGAGCGCGGGCTGCGCAAGCCGAGCGCGGAGGTGCTGCAGCAGGTCGCCAAGGCGCTGCGGATCTCCGCCGAGACGCTGTACGTCCGGGCCGGCATCCTCGACGCCGAGCGGGACCGGGACGAGGTGGAGACGCGCGCCGTCATCCTCGCCGATCCCACGCTGAACGAGCGGCAGAAGCAGGTGCTGCTCCAGATCTACGAATCCTTCCGCAAGGAGAACGGATTCGGGATATCCGTCGAGACGGATGGGCACTCGGACGCGGACCGGGGCGCCGACCCGACCGTGGTCGACGCCGTCCGGTCCGTCGGCTCGGATCCGGGTCCCTACGGGACCCCGGACTCCCCGGGCTCCGACGACAGCGACGCCCGGTCCGACGGCACGGCGGACGCCCGAGGCGACGACGCCGACGTACGACGTGGCCGTAAGACCCGCAAGAACAGCACGGCCGACGGCGGCCGCGAGTCCGCCGCGCGCCGTAACCGCACGACTCGCACAACCCGCAGCACCGGCACGACCGGTACGTCCGACGGCAGTGACGCCGACCCGGAGAACCCGACCGACCCGCAGCAGTCGGCCGGCTGACCATGAGCCGCCGTACGCGCCCCGCGCACCGGCGAGCAGCAGCGATCAGCCGTCCGTCCGACCGCGGGACCCAAAACCCTCACCTCGAAACAACCCGGGAGGACCAGCAAAATGGCCATCACCGACGACCTGCGCAAGACCTTCAGCGACCCGACCCCGCTCTACTTCGCCGCCGGCACCGCCGACCTGGCCATCCAGCAGGCCCGGAAGGTGCCCGCCCTGGTGGAGCAGCTGCGCACTGAGGCGCCGGCTCGGTTCGAGGCCGTTCGCAGCACCGACCCGAAGGCGGTCCAGGAGAAGGCCACCACGCGTGCCAAGGAGGCGAGCGCCAAGGCGAAGGAGGCGCAGGAGACCCTCCAGGCCAAGGTCAACGAGTTCGTCAGCAGCCTGGACGCCGACGTCAAGAAGTTCGGCAGCAGCCTCGACGCGGACTTCAAGAAGTTCGGCAGCAGCCTTGACGCCGACCTGAAGAAGTTCGGCGAGAGCGCCCAGGACTTCGCGCTGCGCACCCTCGGCGTCGCCGCCGAGTACGCGGTCAAGGCCCGCGAGGCCTACGAGAAGGTCGCCGAGCACGGCGAGCAGACCGTGAAGACCTGGCGCGGCGAGGCGGCCGAGGAGATCGAGGACCTCGCCATCGCCGTCGAGCCCAACGCCGAGCCGGTCGAGGTCAAGGAGGACAAGGCCGAGGCCAAGCCCGCCGAGGCCAAGCCCGCCGCCGAGGCCGCCTCGGTGAAGAAGGCGCCCGCCAAGAAGGCCCCGGCGCGCAAGCCGGCCGCCAAGAAGACGACCCCGCCCGCCAAGTAACACGGACGGGTGAGAACGGACCGCGGATCACGGGCCGGGCACTCGGCGAGTGCCCGGCCCGTTGTTCGGGTAGCGGTCCTGCGGTTGCGGGTACGGTGACCGCGTGGATACGAGCCGAACCAGGTGGTGGATGTTGTGCTGATGCAGGGCTTCGTGGGGTTCATGTGGCTGCTGAGCATGGCCCTGATCCTTTTCAGCGGCTTCGCGCTGATCGACGCGGCCGTCCGCCGCGAGGACGCCTACCGCGCCGCGGACAAGCAGTCCAAGGCGTTCTGGCTGATCATCCTCGGTCTCGCCTTCGTGGTGAACCTGATCTTCAACATCCTGTCGTTCCTGCCGATCATCGGCCTCATCGCGACGATCGTGTACATGGTCGACGTCCGCCCCGCGATCAAGGGCCTCCCGGGCGGCGGCCGCAACAGGCGGGGCGGCTCCAGCAGCGACGGCCCGTACGGCCCCTACAACGGCGGCCGCTGAGCAGCATCCGGAACTGATCGACGCCGGAGAGGGCGCCGCCTCCTCGGCCGCTGATCAACGCCCGGAGGGCAGTGCCCTCCGGGGTGCGGGGAGCGACGCGACCAGCCGCGGGAGACCCGCGGCCGGCATGCGACTGCGCCGCCCCGGCCGGCCTCCGCTCACACGGTCCGGTCGAGCAGCAGCACGGCCACGTCGTCCGTCAGCTCACCGCCGTTGAGATCCCGGACCTCATTGACGGCGGCCCGGAGAAGCGCCTCCCCGCTCAGCCCCTCGGAGAGCTGGCGGCGGACCATCTCCACCATGCCGTCCTGGCCGAGCCGCTCACGCCCCTCACCGATCCGGCCCTCGATCAGGCCGTCGGTGTAGAGCATCAGACTCCACTCCGCCCCCAGCTTGACCTCCATGCGAGGCCACCGTGCCTTGGGCAGCAGGCCGAGCGCGGGCCCGTTGTTGTCGTACGGCAGCAGCTGTGCCGGCCGCCCGGGGCGGGCGAGCAGCGGCGAGGGGTGGCCCGCCAGGCACAGCCCCGCCCGTCGGCCGTCCGGCGCTATGTCCACCGTGCAGAGGGTCGCGAAGATCTCGTCGTCGGACCGCTCGTGCTCCAGGACCTTCTGAAGCGTGCCCAGCAGCGCGTCCCCGCACAGTCCGGCCAGGGTCAGCGCCCGCCAGGCGATCCGCAGCTCCACGCCCAGTGCCGCCTCGTCCGGCCCGTGTCCGCAGACATCGCCGATCATGGCGTGCACGGTGCCGTCGGCGGTGCGCACGACGTCGTAGAAGTCACCGCCCAGCAGGGCGCGCGAGCGTCCGGGCCGGTAGCGCGCGGCGAACCGCAGCGACGAGCCCTCCAGCAGCGGCGTGGGCAGCAGACCGCGCTCCAGACGCCGGTTCTCCTGCGCCCGCAGCCGGCCCTCGGCGAGCCGCCGCTCGGCTGTGTCGGAACGTTTCCTCTCCACGGCGTAGCGGATCGCGCGGCTCAGTAGCCGCCCGTCCAGTTCGTCCCGGAAGAGGTAGTCCTGTGCGCCCACGCGCACGGCTTCGGCGCCGCGCTCGGCGTCACCGGAGGCGGTGAGCGCGAGCACGGCGTGGCGGGGCGCGAGCTCCAGCACATGGCGGAGCACGGCCAGCTCGTCGTCGCCGGCGCGGCCGGGCGCCGCCAGGGCGAGGTCCAGCAGGATGCAGTGGACGTCGTCGGTGAGCAGTCGTTCGGCCTCGGTGAGGTTGCGGGCGGTGCGCACACGGATCGGCCGGCCGGCCGAGTCGTGCAGTTCGGGCACCATCGCGGAGCCGCCGGGATCGTCCTCGATCAGCAGCAGCGTCAGAGTGGTAAGGGTGCTGTTCTCGACCGTTTCTTCCTTACGCGGGGCCACCTCGCGGGTGGTGCCGCCTGGGGACGCGGCCGGCGCCTGACCAGTCTCCACGGCCGGGATCGCTCTCTGCCGCGGTACGGGTACGGGCATCGTCTTGAGTTCCTTCCCTCCCCCCGAGGGCATGGTGGGAACGAGGGACCTCGATCCACCGACGGGGACCATAGCGGGTGTCGGCGCCGCAGCGGAATGGTGTGGAGCACCCCGCATGGTCGTTGGCCGCTGTCATATGCCGCGTTCCGTACCGCAGTTGGACAGGGCGGCGCCCCGGCGGGGATGACGAACGTCACGTCGGGGCGGCGTTTGTCAGGAAATTGACGTGGGGTGGGTCACGTGGCCCGGGTCACGGCCTCATGTCACAAGACGCCCTGAATCCTCACGCATCGGGCCGAACCACTCCGAGGATCCGCATCGACCCCGCCCCGGCGATGGTCACCGTCCGCCCCGGGCGCGGGGCGTGGATGATGGCGCCGTCGCCGATGTACATGGCGACATGGCTGGCGTCGGCGTTGTAGATGATGAGGTCGCCGGGGCGCATGTCCTCGACGTCGATCCGCTTCAGCTGCTTCCACTGCTCCTGCGAGGTCCGCGGAATGCCGCTGCCGGCGCTCGCCCAGGCCTGGGATGTCAGCCCTGAACAGTCGTACGTCTTGGGACCTTCCGCACCCCATTCATACGGTTTGCCCAACTGTGCGGTGGCGTACTCCACGGCCTTACGGCCCTGCGCGGACGCCTTGCCCTTGATGTCGTCGAGGACACCGGAGTCCAGCCAGGCGGTCTGCGCCTTGCGGGCGGCCTCCTCCTCCAGCTGGGCGAGGCGCTCCTTCTCCTCTTTCTCCAGCTGGGACTCCAGCTGTTCGGCCGCCTTGATCTGCTTCTCGATCTTCTTCTGGGCGGCGGCCTTGGCCTTGCGGCCGGCCTCCAGCTTCTGCCACTGGGCGGTGGCGTCCTTGGCGTACTGCTCCAAGTCCTGCTGGGTGCGGGTCATTTCCCCGAGCAGCCCCTTGGTGGCGCGCTGCCCCTGGATCACCCGCCCGGCGCTGTCGAGGAAGTGCCCCGGATCATCGCTGAGCATCAGCTTCGCCTCGTCGGGCAACCCGCCCGAGCGGTACTGCGCGGCGGCCGCGGAACCGGCCCGCTTCTTCAACTCGGCCAGTTTCTCCTGGCCTTTGACGATCTTCTTGGCCAGCGAGACGATCTCGGCCGACTGCTTCTCGGCCGCCTCCTCGGCGGCGTTGTACGCGTCGGTGGCGATGGCCGCGGAGTGGTAGAGCTTCTCCAGCTTCAGGCGGACGTCCTCAAGCTCCTTGTTGGACACAGGAGTCGGCGACGAGGAGGGTGAGGAGCTCGGGGACGGTGACGGAGAGGGTGCCGCGAAGGCCGTACCCGGTGCCGCCAGCACGGTGACCGCGCAGACGACGGTCACGGCCGTGGCGATCAGGCCGCGCTTGCCCGTACCCATACCTGTGCCCCCAAACTGATGTCTCGTCAGTAACTTACGAGCGTCCGGGGGATCGTGCCACGGTGGCGCGCAAAGCGACAGAGGTCTGCTTCCCCCCATTCCCGCACCGCTATGACGATCTCCCCGTCTTTGTGACGAACGACTCGTGGAGATCGTTCCGTGATCCACGGTCAACCAGGCGAACGAGAGGGAAAGGCCCGGGAACGCCCCAAAGCCGACCTACCTCCGCGGCGCCAGAGCCTCCCACCCCACGGTCACTTCCCCCTGCCGCCACCGCCCGGCCCCGTCCACCACGGGCCAGTCGGCCGAGAGGTCCCGGACCGCCCGGATCCACCGCTGGCGGGCCCCGTACGAGGCGTAGGGCGCGGCGGCGGCCCAGGCCCGGTCGAAGTCCCGAAGAAACGCGTGCACCGGTTCACCGGGCACATTGCGGTGAATGAGCGCCTTCGGCAGCCGCTCGGCGAGATCCGACGGCCGCTCCAGCGACGCCAGTCGCGCCGCGAAGGTCACCGTCCGCGGCCCCTCGGGGCCCAGCGCGACCCACACGTGCCGCCGCCCGATCTCGTCGCAGGTCCCCTCCACCAGCAGCCCACCGCGCGAGCCCGACACCGGATCGGCCGGCGCCAGCCGCGCGCACAGCCGCTCCCAGACCGCGGCGACCTGCCCCTCCTCGTACTGCCGCAGCACATTGGCGGCGCGCACGAGCATCGGCCGCTGCGGAGTCGGTACCTCGAACCCACCGTGCCGGAAGACGAGTCCCTCCCGCTCGTACGGCTTGGCAGCGGCGACCCGGGCCGGTTCGATCTCCAGCCCGACCACACACACGCGGGGCGCGGCCACGCGAAGCCGCCCCAGCAGCTCGACGGCCGTCCAGGGGGCGGCGCCGTACCCGAGATCGACCGCGACCGGCTCGTCGACCCGTCGCAGTTCGCTCCCCTGCGCATGGGCGATCCAGCGGTCCATTCGCCGAAGCCGATTCGGATTGGTGGTCCCGCGTGTCACCGTTCCCACGGGGCGGGCGGCGCGGGCACTCATGGATACGAGGGTAAGGTCCCGCGTCCCGGGGCTGGGCCGGACTTCGGCTGCGGGCCCGCTGCGGCCGGTCGCGCAGTTCCCCGCGCCCCCGGGAAAGGGCGTTGCAGCCGCCCTGCGCCACGACGTGACCGCCGCCGTCACCACCGTTCGCGCAGTTCCCCGCGCCCCTGAAAAGAAGGGGGTTGCAGTCCACCTGCGCCACGACGTGACCGCCGCCGTCACCACCGTTCGCGCAGTTCCCCGCGCCCCTAAAAGCTGGTGGGCCTGCGCCACGATGCGCCTGTGGGCGCCGGCGGCGAGAAGGGGACGTGCCGGGGGGTGTCCGCCCGCAGCGGCGGGCGTCAACGCAGGGCACCGTCTTGAGAGAGAGCACCGCCCGACCGAGGACGGACACCCCCCGGCGCGCCCCCGACCCACCCACCGACCGCAGGCGCTACCCGCACCCCCACCCAACCAGGCCAGGCCGCCGCAGGCATCACCGCGCACCCCCACGCACCACACCCCCGAACAGTTGAGCGACCCCCGGTAATTCCTAGGCAAAAACCACCCCGCCAGGAATGGGAACCCCTCCCTCCGGTGTTGCACCGCCTTGGAGGGCGCTCAACCCTCCGTCCGGCATGCCCGCAGCCAAGGAGGACCGCCCCGTGAGCCAGTACGTCAGCAGGCTCGGGCGACGCTCCCCGTCGGCCCCCTCCCGACTCCGGCTCCACCGCCGCCCCCGCCGCGTAGCGATGCTCAGCGTGCACACCTCCCCGCTCCACCAGCCCGGCACAGGCGACGCCGGCGGCATGAACGTCTACATCGTGGAACTCGCACAACGCCTCGCCGCGATCAACATCGAGGTGGAGATCTTCACGCGCACCACCGCCACGGACCTCCCACCCGTCGTGGAACTGGCCCCCGGCGTCCTCGTCCGCCACATCGACGCGGGCCCCTACGAGGGCCTGAACAAGGAAGACCTCCCCGCCCAGCTCTGCGCCTTCACCCACGGCGTGATGCAGGCGTGGGCCGGCCACCGCCCCGGCTACTACGACCTGGTCCACTCCCACTACTGGCTCTCCGGCCACGTCGGCTGGCTCGCCGCCCAGCGCTGGGGCGCCCCCCTGGTGCACGCCATGCACACCATGGCCAAGGTCAAGAACGCCAACCTCGCCGACGGCGACACCCCCGAACCCGCCGCCCGGGTCATCGGCGAGACCCAGATCGTCGCGGCGGCGGACCGCCTCATCGCCAACACCGCCGAAGAGGCCGAGGAACTCGTACGCCACTACGCCGCCGCCCGCGACAAGGTCGCGATCGTGCACCCCGGCGTGAACCTCACCCGCTTCTCGCCCGCCGACGGCCGAGCCGCCGCCCGCGCCCGCCTCGGTCTCCCGCAGGACGCCCTGATCCCCCTCTTCGCGGGCCGCATCCAGCCCCTGAAGGCCCCGGACATCCTCCTGCGAGCGGTGGCCGTCCTCCTCGACGAGCGCCCCGAGCTGCGCTCCCGCATGCTCGTCCCGGTCGTCGGCGGCCCCAGCGGCAGCGGCCTCGCCAAGCCGGAGGGCCTGCAGAAGCTCGCCGCCCGCCTGGGCATCGCGGACGTCGTACGGTTCCGCCCGCCCGTCGGCCAGGACCAGCTCGCCGACTGGTTCAGGGCGGCATCGGTGCTGGTCATGCCGTCGTACAGCGAGTCCTTCGGCCTGGTGGCCATCGAGGCGCAGGCGGCCGGCACCCCCGTGCTGGCCGCGGCGGTCGGCGGCCTGCCCGTCGCGGTCCGGGACGGCCGTACCGGATTCCTGGTCCAGGGCCACAACCCCGCGGAGTACGCGCGCGTGCTGCGCGCCTTCGCCGACGAACCGCACCTGGCCGCGCGCATGGGTGAGGCCGCGTCCCGGCACGCCCAGGCCTTCGGCTGGGACGCCTCGGCGGCGGCCACGGCCGACGTGTACACGGCGGCGGCCCAGGCCCATCGCCGTCGCGTACGCTCCCACCATGGGTGACGCACAGGACGTACAGAAGGCGGCGCAGGTCGTCGAGGGAGCCCTGAAGGACGCCGAGCTGGAGTGGGAGAGTCCCGCCCCCGGCAACTACGTCGTCAAGCTCCCCGGCACCCGCAAGCTCTCCACGACGGTGTCCCTGCTCGTCGGCCGCCACTCCCTGTCGCTGAACGCCTTCGTCATCCGCCACCCCGACGAGAACGAACCGGGCGTCCACCGCTGGCTCCTGGAGCGCAATCTCAAGCTCTACGGCGTGAGCTACGCCGTCGACCGCCTCGGCGACATCTACGTCACCGCGAAGCTCCCGCTCGCCGCTGTGACCGCCGATGAGATCGACCGTCTCCTCGGGCAGGTCCTGGAGGCGGCGGACGGCGCCTTCAACACCCTCCTGGAGCTCGGCTTCGCCTCCGCGATCCGCAAGGAGTACGAGTGGCGCGTGGCCCGCGGTGAGTCGACACGCAACCTGGACGCGTTCACCCATCTGATCCAGCGTCCCTCGGACGTCTGATCCAGCGTCCCTCGGAGATCTGATCCAGCGTCCCTCGGAGTGACGTCCAGCGTCCCTCGGAGTGACGTTCAGCGTCCCTCGGCTCGACGCGCGGACCCAGGAAGGTCCGAACCAACTCGCCCCGCACGACCCCTTCCGTACGCGCGAGGGGCCGTGGCATGCTCACGGCCATCGCACTTCTGAACGACGTTCACATCCATGAAGAGCCGCATGGAGGGCGTACGGACATGGGCAACGCGCATCTCACCAGACGGACCCTGCTCGGAGGGGCCACGGCCGTGGCGCTCGGCGCGACGACAGCGGGCGGCGCCCACGCGGCCGCGAGACCCCGGCCCGCCGAAGCCGCACCGCGAGCCGCGGACCAAGTGCCGCCCATCTGGCGAGAGTTCACCCGCACCCCGTACACCCACCCGCAGATCCCCTACATCGGCCGGGCCGGCCACCGTGGCGGAGCGCGCCGCTTCCCCCGCCCCAAGGTCGTGGCCGACGTACGCGACTTCGGGGCCGTGGCGGACGGCACGACCGACTCCGCCCCCGCGATCAACCGTGCCATCGCCGCCGCCGGAAAGGCCGGCGGTGGCACGGTCACCATCCCGCCCGGCACGTTCCGCATCGACGACGTCATCCGCATCGGACACTCGAACGTGGTCCTGCGCGGCGCCGGCAGTACCCGCACCAAGCTCTACGCCACCCGCAACCTCACCGAACTGATCGGCCCCTACGGCTCCCGCTACGGCGGCGACAAGTCGTCCTGGTCCTGGGCGGGCGGACTCATCTGGCTGGCGCCGACGGCCCGTTGGGACTCCCTCGTCGCCGCGATCAGGGCGAAGGCCTGGCCTTTCGAGGGCTGGACCGGCAACCGGCGCGACGAGTGGCGCACGCTCACCACCCTCGCCCCGGCCCGCCAGGGCTCCTCGACGGTCACGGTCGCGGACCCCTCGGCACTGCGCCCCGGCGCCCTGGTCCTGCTCCGCCTCGCCGACGACGCCGGCCACACCCTCCTGGAGCACATGAGCGGCGGCGGCCCGGGCCCCGAGGCGTACACCTGGGACGACAAGACGAAGCTGACGTCGTACGTCCCCTATGAGTGGCCGGTGCGCATCACCCGCGTCCAGGGCCGCAAGGTCACCCTCGAACGTCCGCTCCCGCTCGACGTACGGCCCGAGTGGGACCCGCGACTGACCACCCACGTGGGCGAGTTGAGCGGGTCGGGCGTGGAGGGCCTGACGCTGGAGGCCGTGGAGACCCCGCAGCAGCCGCACCTCCTCGACAAGGGCCACAACGGCGTCGTCTTCCAGTGCGCGTACGACTGCTGGGCCGACGACGTGACGGTCCGCCACGTCGACAACGGGTTCGGCCTGGTGGCCGCCTCCGCCTGCACCCTCCGGCACACCCGCGTGGCGGGCCGCGGCAGCCACCATCCCTACTTCTGCCGCGAGGGCTCGCACGACAACCTGATCGAGGACTTCACCATCGAGGCACGCACCACCCCGGCGCCCGCGGGCACCCAGCTGCACGGCATCAACGTCGAGGGCCTGTCTTCGTACAATGTCTGGTCACGCGGCGACATGCGGATGGGCACCTTCGACAGCCACCGCGGACTGCCCTTCGCCAACGTGCGCACCGACATCACCGTCGACAACAACGGCCGCCACGGCGGCGACGCGAGCGCCGGCCCGCTGTTCGGCGCCCGCTTCACCCACTGGAACGTCCGGGTCACCAACGGCCGCGCGGGCATGATCCGCCTCGACGGGCTGGCCCCGTACTCCGCCACCGTCGGCCTCAACGAGGTCAGGGAGTTCGACCAGATCGACGTCCCCGACTTCACGGGCGACCTCCACGCACGCCTGGAGCTGTACGGCACGACGGACGCCGTGCACCCGCGCAACCTGTACGACGCTCAGCGCGAGCTGCCGCGATAACGCCCTGGGGGCACCCCCACCATCCTCCGGAAGTGCCGGCTGAGATGGGACTGGTCGTAGAACCCGGTCGCCACGGCCACCTCGGCCGGCGACCGGCCCTCCAGCAGCAGCCCGCGGGCACGGTCAACGCGCCGCGACATCAGGTACTGGTGCGGGGCGATGCCGTACGCCGTGCTGAACGCCCGTACCAGATGGGCGGGATGGGCCTGCACGACCGCCGCGGCCTCGTCGAGGCCGATGCCCTGCACGATCCGCTCGTCGAGGAGCTCCCGCAGCCGACGGGCGAGGGCGGGATCGCGCCGCGGAGGGCCGCCGACCGTCCTGGGCAGCAGATGGCCCCGCAGCCGGTCCCCGATCAGGGTGAGCCGGCTGTCCGCCTCCAGCTCGTCGCCGGGCTGCGCGAGCGCGGCGTGCAACTGCCCGACGCGCAGCCGCAGCACGGGGTCGCGCAGGTCGGGGGAGTCGACGGCCGGCCCGATCAGATCGTCCCCCAGCCGGGTGCTGTCCAGGTAGAGAACCCGTTTGCGAAAGCCGTGCGGGGTGGCGGGGGAGCCGTTGTGCGGAACGTGCGGCGGCAGCAGCGAGACGGTGTCGAGCGGGGTGCCGTGCTCATGCCGGTCGAGGTCGTAGCGCACGGCGCCGTCGTCCACGATGAGCAGCGTCCATGCCTCGTGGACATGCATCGGGTACGCGTACTCGGTGAAGTGGGCGTGGAAGACCTCGGTGACGCCCGGTACGGAGGGGCGCCACGCGGAGACTTCCTGGCGATCCCGTGCGGCGGCCATGCAAAGAACGTACAAGACGGAGCCGTACGGCGGCCGTCAGTGTCGTCGTATGAGCACTGAAGCACCCGTCCGTTTCGACACCAAGATCGCCGTCCTGCTGCGCGAGGACCTGGAGCCCTGGCAGCGCCTGAACGTCACCGCGTTCCTGGTCAGCGGCCTGGGAACGCAGCTGCCGGAGGTCATCGGCGCCCCCTACGAGGACGCGGACGACGTCCCCTACCTCCCGATGTTCCGCCAGCCGGTCCTGGTCTTCGAGGCCACGAAGGAAACCCTGACGACGGCCCACGCACGCGTGCTGTCCCGCGCCCTGCCGCGCGCGGTCTTCACGTCCGACCTGTTCTCGACGGGGAACGACCGCGACAACCGGGCGGCGGTGCGGGCCGTGCCGACGGGGGAGCTGGATCTGGTGGGGATGGCGGTGTACGGGCCGCGGAACGCGGTGGACAAGGTGATCAAGGGGGCGCGGATGCATCCGTGAGGGCGGCCGCGCGGACCGCGGCGCCCGTCAGGCGGCGCTGACCTCGGGCTTCGGGTCGGCCGGGGTGCCGGCGGCGGCCGGGGCCGCCGTGGACGTGCGGCGGGTCAGGACGCCGTACCCGACCGCCGCCGCCGTCCCGACGACCGCGCACAGCCCCCACAGCCACTCGGCGCCGAAGCGGTCGATGACGAAGCCGGACATCAGGGGGGCGACCAGGGCGGCGACCGACCAGGACAGGGTGTACATGCCCTGGTAGCGGCCGCGTCCGTGGGCGGGGGAGAGGCGGACGACGAGGCCGGTCTGGGTCGGGGCGTTGAACATCTCGCCGAGCGTCCAGACGCACACCGTCAGCGCGAAGACCCCGACCGACCCGGCGAACGCGGTGAGGCCGAAGCCGTAGCCGGCGAGCAGGGACGACACGATGAGGATCCGCCCCGCGTCCCGGCGCTCGATGTACCGGGTGACCGGGATCTGCAGCGCCACGATCAGGATGCCGTTGACGGCGATGGCGAGGCCGTAGTCGGCGGGCGTGAACCCGGCGTCGCCCATGGCGATGGGCAGACCCACCGAGCCCTGCTGGAAGACGAGGGCGACCAGGAAGGACAGTCCGACGACGGCCATGAAGCGCCCGTCGCGCAGCACGGTCCCGAGCCCGACCTCCTCCGCGCCCTTCCCCGTGTCCGGCTTCTCGGGCCGGGACTCGGGCAGCTTCACGAAGATCACGACC
This sequence comes from Streptomyces sp. Y7, assembly GCF_043195415.1. Lineage (NCBI taxonomy): Bacteria > Bacillati > Actinomycetota > Actinomycetes > Kitasatosporales > Streptomycetaceae > Streptomyces > Streptomyces sp. Y7. Next base: position 72,407 of record NZ_JBIDDQ010000019.1, on the reverse strand, counting down.
GCGCAGACGGCCGTCATCCCTGCCTCGATCAGGAACCCGGCGAGGTAGCTGACCTCGGCGATGAATCCGGCCGCCATGGAGGAGACGGCGAAGCCGAGGTTGATGGCCCAGTAGTTGAGCGAGAAGGCGCGCACCCGGTCCTCGGGCCGCACGATGTCGGCCATCATCGCCTGCACGGCGGGCCGGGAGGCGTTGGAGGCGGCGCCGACGACGAAGGCGACGGCGGCGATGGCGACGGGGTGGTGCATGAACCCGAGCACGGCCACGGACACGGCGGTGGAGGACTGGGCCACGAGCAGGGTCGGCCGCCGCCCGAGCCGGTCGGTCATCACGCCGGCGCCGATCGACGAGACGACGCCGCCGAGCCCGTGGAGGGAGGCGACGAGACCGGCGTAGGAGGCGGAGTAGCCGCGGTCGAGGGTCAGGTACAGCGCCATGAACGTAGCCACGAAGGCGCCGAGCCGGTTGACCAGGGTGCTGGTCCACAGCCACCAGAACTCGCGGGGCAGCCCGGCGACGGTCTCCCGGGTGGCGCGTCGCACGGCGGCGAGTGGCATAGGGGTCCCCATGGAGGTAGCCGGACACCGGCAGCGGATGTAAGTAGCCAAGAAGGCATCCGCAACTTACAAACCCGGGGCTCGGGCGGGCCACTCAATTAACAGATCCCGTCAACTGTCCGTCTGCTGGGCGGACCGCCGGGGGGTCGAATGCGTGGATTACGCTCTGAGGCATGGCCGACGCACCGTACAAGCTGATCCTCCTCCGCCACGGCGAGAGCGAGTGGAACGCGAAGAACCTGTTCACCGGCTGGGTGGACGTCAACCTGAACGAGAAGGGCGAGAAGGAGGCAGTCCGCGGTGGCGAGCTCCTGAAGGACGCCGATCTCCTCCCCGACGTGGTCCACACGTCCCTCCAGAAGCGCGCCATCCGCACGGCGCAGCTCGCGCTGGAGTCCGCGGACCGCCACTGGATCCCGGTCCACCGCAGCTGGCGCCTGAACGAGCGCCACTACGGCGCCCTGCAGGGCAAGGACAAGGCCCAGACGCTCGCCGAGTTCGGCGAGGAGCAGTTCATGCTGTGGCGCCGTTCCTACGACACCCCGCCGCCGCCGCTCGAGGACGGCACGGAGTTCTCCCAGTCGGACGACCCGCGCTACGCGACGATCCCGCCGGAGCTGCGCCCCCGCACGGAGTGCCTGAAGGACGTCGTTGTCCGCATGCTCCCCTACTGGTACGACGGCATCGTCCCCGACCTCCTGACCGGCCGCACGGTCCTCGTCGCCGCCCACGGCAACAGCCTGCGCGCCCTGGTCAAGCACCTGGACGGCATCTCCGACGCCGACATCGCGGGCCTGAACATCCCCACCGGCATCCCCCTCTACTACGAGCTCGACGCCGACTTCAACCCGGTCACCCCGGGCGGCAAGTACCTCGACCCGGAGGCAGCCGCGGCAGCGATCGAGGCGGTCAAGAACCAGGGCAAGAAGAAGTAGGGTTTGTGATCATGCCCCCGACCTGCGAGTTCCTCGCGGAGCGGGGGCTTTTCGCTGGGGCTGGGCCGTCTCAGGGCCCTCAGGTGCCGAGCAGGCCGTGCTCAGAGCTGTCAGACATCCGGCTCCGGCTGTTCTTTGCACCCCGGCGAGAATCGTGGTGGGAACCTGCGTCGCGAGAACCTTGCTGTGCCAGAGGCTCAGCCCTGTCAGCCGGCGCACCACCTGGACGACGTCCATCACGCGCGCACCGGGATCGGTGAGCAACACGTCATGGGGCACGTCGTCGCACACCAACAAGAAGTACTCATCTGACATGGCTCTCCCCGCCTCTCTGGACCGGAGCGTACGAGCCCTCAGCCGCCAGGTCGCATCGTTTTGGCGGCGTCGAAGACGGTGGCCAGGGCCTTACGCGTCAGCTCCCGGCTGGACGGCATCAGATGCGCGTACACCCGGAGCGTCAGGCTCGGATCCGAGTGGCCCAGGTACTCGGCTCTGCGAGAGAGCCGGCCAGCATTGCCATGCCCCGGCGCCGGTGACGGCCGCTTGTTCGCAGGATGCCGACGATCCGCCCACTGGTGACAGGCGCTAGCGCCGCAACCTCTTCTGTGCCCAGAGAGATCCGATCACCGCACCGAGGACGGCCATGTAAGCCGTGAGTGGACCGTCCTTCGCGATGAGCCCCGGCAGGGCCACAACCGCGACGATCAGGATCCACCCACAACCGACGACCGCGAGGTCGGCCGAATCCGGACGACTTCGCTCTTGCCTGTGCACTCGGCTCCCTTCAACGGCGAGACTGTCGGCAGCTGAGCAGCTGGCACCTTGACTTTCGGCACGCTAGCCGGGCTGCTGCGCGAGTAACGCGGCCCCAACTCAGGCAATTGACATGGCACTCATGATCCGCGTCTGGCGCGGTGAATGACCTTGGTGGCTGAGTGCTCCCCAACTCTTGTGCTGACCAGTCGAGTTGACCCTGAATCCGATCACCTCAATGCTTCCCATTCATAAGCGGACTGTCTCATTTCGGCATGTTCCGTCAGCAGCGATCCCTTGGCCGCGCTCGACGGACGGTGCGCTGTGCTGTCACCGCCGTTGAGGCAGAGTGGGCGACGGCCGATGAGACCCTTGCGATCATGCCCCCGGCCTGTGCTTATGGCGCGGAGCGGGGACGTTTTCACGGCTGGAGCCCGCTGCGGGCCCGGCTTGATGGCCGGTGTGGCGGCTGGTGGCCTCGCCCTGCGGGGCGGGTCGCTTGTCGCCGGGGCGCAAGGGGAAGACGTGCCAGCCGCGTTCGGCGGCATCTGAGGCGGCGCGAGGCACCCCGGATAGGGGTGCATGCGTCATGCTGGGAGACCTCCGACAGATGTGTTGAGGACGGTTGGACAAGGGCGGCCCGGTCTTTGGTGAGAGGGGCCGCCCTACCTGTTGCTGATTGAGTGGGGGACGACGTGGCGGAGGAACCGATCAGCGCGCGGCTGCACGAGAGGATCCGGCGTGACTTCCCGGATCCCGACGCTGCCAAAGGGATCGAGGGTGCACTGCGGGTCCTGGCGGGAGAACTCGCACGCTCGGGGGAGAGCGCGGAGCGGCTCTTGGCCGCGGCCGTGGTGATCGCGGACGGGGACGTGAACCGGTTTCGCTCGGCAGTCCGCCTGGCACGCACGGACTGGCGTGACCTCCTCATGGCCGGAGGGCTGGGGCACGAGGGCTGGCAGCGGGTCCTGGATGAGGAGTTGAGTCCCCCGTAGCTGCCGGTCAGCCGTGGAACTGGTCGTACACCCTCCTGGTCGGACCTACGCGATGGTCCACACCGGGGGCGGCAGGGTGCGCCCCCGCCGCACGGGGCATCCCGTAGGGAACCGTGGCCGGGCCGGGGCACGTCCCTTACCGGGACCGTTGAAGGGACGCCATGAGCATCCACGCACCCCGCCCGCCCGGGCGATCGCCGTACGGCGGGCCGCGGCCCGTGAACGATCCGCCGCGGCCGTACACGCCACTGTGGCGACGGCTGCGTGAGGACGAATGGCCGCCGCTGGGTGAGGTGTTGCGGGGGCGGCGGGAGCAGGTGTCCCCCTGGGTGGTGCTGGCGCTGTTCCTCCCGTGCCTGTGGTGGCTGACCGTGCCGCTGCTGGTGGGCTACCAACTGGCCCGCGTCGCCCGCCGTTGGGCGCGCCGCGTCTTCCCCGCCCGCCCGGCAGGGCGCGTCGAGGATCCCCAGGTGCTCCGGGTACAGCGGGTCCGGGCCTGGCTGGCGCTCGCCATGTCGGGCCTGTTGCTGGCCGTGTTCGGTGGCTGGGACGACCTGGCGGAGGCTCCGGGGGAGTTCCTGCAACGGGCGCTGTTCGCCCCCTGGTTGGCGCTGTTGAGCGCAGTGGTGGTCGTGGCGCTTCTCTTCTGTACGGCCAGACCCGGAACGCGGCGCGCCATGCGGGCGCACCTGTGGCCGGCCGGCCGGTCGGCCCTGTGCTACTTCGGCGCCTGGACGCTGGTGCCGCTGCTGTTCGTGGCGGCGGCCGACGGGATGAATCTGCTGCCCAGCGGCACCCACGTGTTCGTCTGGGCGTCCGTGATGTTCGTGTGCTGGGCGCCGTTCTGGTCAGTGATCTTCTTCCTCTGCTTCGCCTCCGGTCCGGCGCTGCGCTACGCCTTCAACCTGTCCGCCCTGCACGCGGCGCTGCCCGCGGTGGTCACCTCGGTCCTGGTCTGGGTGCTCGCTTTCCTCAGCCTGTCGACGGGCGGCCTCCCGCCGGGCCCGGTGCCGCTCGCGATCGGTGCGTTCCTTGCCGGGCCGGTGTCGGTGACGGCGGTGGCCTGCTGGGAGATCCACCGCCTTCGGTTGCGGCACGGGGTGCGGTGGCGGGGTTAGCGACGCGGAGCCACGCGATTGGTCCGACTCGGGAGAGCCGGAACGCGGAGGCGCCTGGCGAGGAAGTACCGGCCGACTGCCGCACGCACTTGAGCCGGCGCCTCGCATACGTGAGGTCTGCGAGCGATGTTCGGGATCTGCTCATGGCCGGACGGGCCGGACGGGCCGAATTGGCCGGACGGGCCGAACTGGCGGGACTTGCGGCCTGCCGTGGGTGCCACGGGTGATAGGGGGCGGGATGAGTGGGCGGGTGAAGGTGTGGCTGGCCGGTGGGTGGCTGGTCCTGGTGGTCGCCGGCTGGGCGTTCACCGAGTCGATCAATGACGGCATCGAGCCGACGTCGGGTCCGCAGCCGGAGCCGGCGTCCTCGAGTTCTCCGGAGTGCCCCCTGCCACCCGCGCCCACGTCCACCCCCGCCGCCGCCTCCACCCTGCCGACCGGCTCGGCGCGCGAGGTCTACGACTACTACTACGTCGAGGCCGAACCCGGTGTCACCGTCACAGCCGTGGCCTGCATCAACGCGCACTAGCCCGCCTGAAGCGTCGACGACCGGCCGTTCACGGTGAAGGGCCCCGGCGCGCCACCCGCCCCGAGGCCCTCACCGTCGTACGAGATCTACGGCGTCCGCGGCGTCTGCCGGCACCCACGGCGCCGTACGCCACAGACCTCCGCGTCCTGCACCCTCACCCGCACTGGCAAGGGTTCCCCGACTGGCACCCGCACCCGCAGCCCGAGCCGCAGCCGCAGGCGCCGAAGAGCGGGAGGCTCCTGATGTCGGCGGGCGCTTCGGTCGGGAGTTCCTGGGTGGGGTCGGGCGTGGTGCCGGGAGTGCTGGGGGGTTCGGCCATGGTCCCTCCTAGAGGCTGGTGCCTGTGCCCATTCCATGCCCGCCCTGCTGGGCGCATCAACGGCGCACAGAGGCTTGCACGCGCCCCGACCAGCCCTCCTCGAGCCCGCTCACGAACCCACTCGGGCCCCGCCCCGAACGGACACGCGCCCACCGGAGCGCCCGCCGAGCGCGCACCGGAGCGCCCGCCGAGCGCACACCGGATTGCCCGCCCGAGCGCACACGCCCGCCGAAAACCAAGATCCCCCAGGACCCGAAGGACCTGGGGGACCAGGAAAGAAGACAGCAGGACTCCAGCGAGTAGCCCCAGGAGCCTCAGGAGCGCCGGGAATCCCAGCAGCTCAGCAGCTCAGCAGCTCAGGAGCTCAAGGGCTCAAGGGCTCAAGGGCTCAAGGGCTCAAGGGCTCAAGAACCCACCCGAAGAGCCCGAGGGCTTACGCCCCTTCCGCGCCCGAAACCGGCTGGATGTCGGGCTGGATGTCCGGCTGGAGCTCGTCCGCGTGCTCACCCGTCACCAGGTAGACCACCCGCTTCGCCACCGCCACGGCGTGGTCGGCGTACCGCTCGTAGTAACGGCCGAGCAGCGTCACGTCGACCGCCGTCTCGATGCCGTGCTTCCAGCGCTCGTCCATCAGGTGCTGGAACAGCGTGCGGTGCAGGAGGTCCATCGCGTCGTCGTCCTGCTCCAGCTGCAGCGCGAGGTCGACGTCCTTCGTGACGATCACCTCGGCCGCCTTGGCCATCAGACGCTGGGCGAGCTGGCCCATCTCCAGGATGGTGGCGTGCAGGTCCTGCGGAATCGCGCGCTCCGGGTAACGCAGCCGCGTGAGCTTCGCCACGTGCTGGGCCAGGTCGCCCGAGCGCTCCAGGTCCGCCGACATGCGCAGCGAGGTGACCACTATCCGCAGGTCCGTGGCCACCGGCTGCTGGCGCGCCAGCAGGGCTATGGCCCGGCCCTCCAGGTCGTGCTGAAGATCGTCGACCTTCTGGTCGCCCTCGATCACGCTCTCGGCCAGCTTCAGGTCGCAGTCCAGGATCGCCGCCGTGGCGCGTCCGATCGCCGACCCGACCAGCCGGGCCATCTCCACCAGGCTGTCGCCGATCGAGTCCAGTTCCTCGTGGTACGCGTCCCGCATCAGGGTCCCTCTCTTACGTATGCCTCGGGGGTTCCGGGCGCCAGGAGACTGTCGTCCGACCGGCAGTCCTGTTGGTGTGTCTCGTCGTATGTGTCGTCGTATCTCGTGGTCGTCATGGTCGTCATGGCCCGCCGCCGTCACGGCGCCGACCCCGTCGACCACCGGCCGTGTCCGTCCGACCACCGGTCCTGTCGTCGGACAGGCAGTCTTACCGTCATGACCTCCGACAGTAAGACCGTCGCGAAAACGACAGTCGGACTGTCGTGAAACCGCCAGTGCGATCTCGCGATCTCTACGCTAAACCGACTGTCTGATCCATGCGCTGAACTGGCCTTGTGAACCCCACGCCCCCACGATCCGGTCCCTACGCGTCCGTTTCCGCCACCCCAAATGAACCAGCACTGGCTCCAAGGTGAACTCTGGGCGACGAGTGTTCGAGCTCGCACTCCGACGGCTGTGGGCACGGCCCCGGCCATGCCTAACCTGGATGCATGGACGTGAACGCGGCGGTCGCCGCAGCGGCAGCGATCGCCGGGGTTCTTACCGGTGTCATCGCCATGCTGGCGTTCCGCTGGAGCGAACGCGACCTGAAACGACCCACTCGAACCTCTCTGCACACCGACCCGGTCCTGCCACCCGGCGTGGACACGGTCCTGTCGGTGCTGCGCTCCTCGGCGGTCGTCCTCGACGAAGGGGACGCCGTCGTCAAGGCCAGCTCGGCGGCGTACGCCCTCGGTCTGGTGCGCGGAGGCAAGCTCTCCGTCGAACCCATGCTCCAGATGGCCCGCGACACCCGGCGCGACGGCGAGATACGGCAGGTCGAGCTGGACCTGCCGCGGCGCGGCACCGGCCGCGGCGAGGCCCTCGCCGTCTCCGCCCGCGTCGCACCGCTGGGCTCCCGGCTCGTCCTCCTCCTCGTCGAGGACCTCACCGAGGCCCGGCGGATAGAGGCGGTCCGGCGCGACTTCGTCGCCAACGTGAGCCATGAGCTGAAGACGCCGGTCGGCGCGCTCTCCCTGCTCTCCGAGGCGGTCATGGACGCCTCGGACGACCCGGAGGCGGTGGAACGCTTCGCCGGTCGCATGCAGATCGAGGCGACCAGGCTCACCAACCTCGTGCAGGAGCTGATCGACCTCTCCCGGGTGCAGAACGACGACCCGCTGGAGGACGCCGAGCCCGTCCGCGTGGACGAGCTCGTCGCCGAGGCGATCGACCGCTGCCGGCACGCCGCCGGCACGAAGCAGATCACCATGGCCTCGAATGTCGGGGTGCCCGAAGGGCCCGATCAGGGTGGTGGCGGGCGACGGGCGGGCGGCACCGAGGACCTCAGCATCTGGGGCAACCGGGGCCAGCTGGCCGCGGCGCTCGGCAACCTCGTCGAGAACGCCGTCAACTACTCGCCCGCCCGCACCCGCGTCGGTATCGCCGCACGCCGGCTCAGCGCCCCGGGCGGGGATCACATCGAGATCGCCGTGACCGACCAGGGCATCGGCATCTCGGACAAGGACAAGGAGCGCATCTTCGAGCGCTTCTACCGCGTCGACCCGGCCCGTTCCCGTGCCACAGGTGGCACCGGCCTCGGTCTCGCGATCGTCAAGCACGTGGCCGCCTCGCACGGCGGGGAGGTCACGGTGTGGAGCTCCGAGGGACAGGGCTCCACCTTCACCCTGCGGCTGCCGGAGGCGGGTGCGGCCCGCGACCGTGCTCAGCAGCACCCCGATCTCGACGACGAGGCCGGGCAGCCCGCACTATCGAATTCCCCCACTTCCCCTGACTCACCCGCGTACGAAACGCTTTCCGCCCCGGAGGTCCTTCCGTGACCCGTGTGCTCGTCGTCGAGGACGAGGAGTCCTTCTCCGACGCCCTGTCGTACATGCTCCGCAAGGAGGGCTTCGAGGTCGCCGTCGCGACCACCGGGCCCGACGGACTCGACGAGTTCGAGCGCAACGGCGCCGACCTCGTCCTCCTCGACCTGATGCTGCCCGGCCTGCCGGGCACCGAGGTCTGCCGTCAGCTGCGTGGACGCTCCAACGTTCCGGTGATCATGGTCACCGCCAAGGACAGTGAGATCGACAAGGTTGTCGGCCTGGAAATAGGAGCCGATGACTACGTCACCAAGCCGTTCTCCTCGCGCGAGCTGGTCGCCCGTATCCGGGCCGTCCTGCGCCGCCGCGGCGAGCCGGAGGAGGTGACTCCGGCCGCCCTGGAGGCGGGTCCGGTCCGGATGGACGTGGACCGTCACGTCGTCACGGTGTCCGGCTCCAAGGTCGACCTCCCGCTCAAGGAGTTCGACCTCCTGGAGATGCTGCTGCGCAACGCGGGCCGCGTCCTGACCCGTATGCAGCTCATCGACCGGGTCTGGGGTGCCGACTACGTCGGTGACACCAAGACCCTCGACGTCCACGTCAAGCGCCTGCGCGCGAAGATCGAGCCGGACCCGGGCGCGCCGCGCTACCTGGTCACGGTCCGCGGCCTCGGCTACAAGTTCGAGCCGTAAACCGCGGGGAGAAGATAAGACGAAGGGCGGGGCCCCGGATTTCCGGGGCCCCGCCCTTTTCCACAGCTGTGGACGCCGTCTCTACGGCGGTGAAGACGCCGCGAATCGGTCCGTGACCGACCTGAAGAGGCTCTGGGTCGGTCGGCGACTGACCTGAAGGCGCCGCGGACCGGTCGGTGACCCACCTGAAGGCGCCGCGGACCGGTCGGTGACCGACCTGAAGGTCCCACGGACCGGTCGGTGACCGGCCCGAAGGCGCCCTGGATCGGTCAGTGACCGGCGGCCGACTGCGAGGCCGCGTCGGTCGCCGTCGGCGTACCGGTCGTCGCGCCGTCCTCGGTACCGGTACCGGCACCGGCGCCCGCCGTCTCGCCCGAGGTCGCGGAGGCGCCGCCGGTCGGCGTGGCCCCGCTCTCGTCGGCCGGGGTCCCCGTCGGCGTGGCAGTCGTCTCCGGCGCGGCCGGGACCTCGCTGGGACCCCAGCCCTCGAAGTAGTGCTCGGCGGGCACGACGAACGCACGCAGGCTCACGTCACCGGTCTCGCTGAAGGTGAAGGTGATCTTCTGCGCGTCGCCGTCCTTGACGGCCTCCCGGCTGCTCTGCAGCACCGCCGAGGCGTTGTCCTTGCCGCCGAGGATCAGCGAGCCGCCGGCCGGGATGGTCAGGCTGCCCCCCTTGGCGGCCTTGAGCTCGGCGCTCTTGCCGGCTCCGTCCACCTTGATCGCGTCCAGCGTCTGGGCCTTGTCACCGGAGTTGAACAGGGTCGCGGAGATCGCGGCCGGTCCGGTCGACTCCAGGTCGGGCTGGGTGATGACGAGGGCGTTCTGGATCTTGATGTCGCCGACGCTGGTGGCCGCGTTGTCCGGCTTGATCTCCAGCGTCTGGGCGTTGTTGCCGGCGGCGCACGCGGCGAGCGAGGTGATCGAGAACGCGAGGGCGGCGGCAGCGAGTGCGCCGCGTCGAAGGCTGCTGCTCACGGCGGCGGCAACTCCTTGACTCGAACGGGGGGCGCGTAAAGCCGCCCTAAGTGTCTGTCAGCGGCCTTAGGTTACCGAGCCGTTCCCGCGCGACCGCACCCGACCCTCCCCTCAGGGGTCCAAGTGCCGCCGAAGTCCCTCTTCCACCCCCGTCTCTTCACCCACAAGTGACCCGGGTGTCACATTGCCCGGTCGCTCGTCCGTCATTCACATAAGCCCCTTGCGAGCGGCCGCGCAAAATTTCCGTGAAGGAATGCGCGACCCTCCCGGAATTGATCACCGGGCATGTCCTCCGACCTGGCGGTGATCAATTCCGGGAATCGGCCGGGACCCGACTCGGGACGCCGAACGGAGTAGCGGAAGTCGCACACTTGGAACCGGACATATGTGTACGTTCGGCCACTCGGAGGCGCCGCCGGATGTGTGTAACGTGCGCGTTTCTGTGTGTCCGCAGAGCCGCTCCCACCTGCGAATACCTTCTTCCGGTCGGCCCGCGCAGCACGTTCCTGTTGGAGTTGTCAAGCCCCGAGATATGCCCTGACCTGCGAAAACGCCATTCAGAACCCGCCGTTTCCGTGTTACCCTGGATAGCCACGGAAGGGGTACCTGTCACATGACGTTCAAGGTTGGCGACACCGTGGTCTATCCCCATCACGGGGCCGCGCTGATCGAGGCTATCGAAACTCGCCAGATCAAAGGCGTGGACAAGACCTACTTGGTGCTGAAGGTCGCCCAGGGTGACCTGACGGTACGTGTGCCAGCGGACAATGCGGAGTTCGTCGGCGTGCGTGATGTGGTCGGTCAGGACGGGCTGGACCGGGTCTTCGAGGTGCTGCGCGCGCCGTACGCCGAGGAGCCCACGAACTGGTCGCGTCGTTACAAGGCAAATCTGGAGAAGCTCGCCTCCGGCGATGTCATCAAGGTCGCGGAAGTCGTACGTGACCTGTGGCGTCGTGAGCGCGAGCGCGGACTCTCCGCCGGTGAGAAGCGCATGCTCGCCAAGGCCCGCCAGATTCTGGTGAGCGAGCTTGCCCTCGCGGAGAACACCAACGAGGACAAGGCCGAGGCCCTGCTCGACGAGGTTCTCGCATCCTGACGCGGTCCATCCGCCTCAGTTCATTCAGCCCAGTGCTGTGTGGCTTTTAAAAGTGCCGCGGTGCCCGATGACGCAATTGCTGTCGCCGGGCGCTGCGGCATGTTCGCTCTCGGGCGCTGTTCGACCCGCCCGGCGCGCTCTGTCTCGGGGGTGCCCCCGATACTTGATGTGCCGGGTCCGGACGGCAGGCTCGACCGACTGTCACGGAAGGGTCCGGTCAAGGCGTCGCGCCCGGCGGCACGCTGTGGCCATACCCAACTAGGCCGAGCACACAAACCTGACAGGAACCGATGTCTGACGATTCGCTCCCTTCGCCCTCGGAAGCCCGCAGCGGAGCCCGTACGGCCGTGGTGATTCCGGCCGCAGGAAGGGGCGTACGCCTCGGTCCGGGCGCCCCCAAGGCACTTCGTGCGCTGAACGGCACGCCCATGCTCATCCACGCGGTCCGTGCGATGGCCGCGTCGCGTGCCGTCTCCCTGGTGGTCGTCGTCGCACCGCCCGACGGCGCGCCCGAGGTCAAGAGCATGCTCGACGCCCACGCGCTGCCCGAGCGCACCGACTTCCTGGTGGTCCCCGGCGGCGAGTCCCGCCAGGAGTCCGTCCGGCTCGGCCTGGACGCGCTGCCGCCGGACTTCGACATCGTGCTGGTGCACGACGCGGCGCGTCCGCTGGTCCCGGTGGACACGGTGGACGCGGTCATCGAGGCCGTACGCGACGGAGCGCCGGCCGTGGTGCCGGCCCTGCCGCTCGCGGACACGGTCAAGGAGGTCGAGCCCGCGCCGACGCCCGGCGCGCCCGAACCGGTCGTGGCCACTCCGCAACGCGCACGCCTGCGTGCCGTGCAGACCCCGCAGGGCTTCGACCGCGCCACGCTGGTCCGCGCGCACGAGACGGTGACGGACGACGTCACCGACGACGCCAGCATGGTCGAGCAGCTCGGCCTGACCGTCGTCGTGGTCCCCGGCCACGAGGAGGCCTTCAAGGTCACGCGGCCGCTGGACCTGGTCCTGGCCGAGGCGGTCCTGGCGCGCCGGAGGCTGAACGATGGCTTCTGAGGAGCTGCCGCCGCTGCCCCAGGTCGGCATCGGCACCGACATCCACGCCTTCGAGGAGGGCCGCGAGCTGTGGTGCGCGGGCCTGAAGTGGGAGGGCGAGGGCCCCGGGCTCGCCGGGCACTCCGACGCGGACGTCGTCGCGCACGCAGCGTGCAACGCGCTGTTCTCCGCGGCCGGCCTGGGCGACCTGGGACAGCACTTCGGCACCGGGCGCCCCGAGTGGTCGGGCGCCTCCGGCGTCGTACTCCTCACCGAGGCCGCCCGGATCGTGCGCGAGGCGGGCTTCCGCATCGGCAACGTCGCCGTCCAGGTGGTCGGCCCCCGCCCGAAGATCGGCAAACGGCGGGACGAGGCGCAGAAGATCCTCTCGGAGGCCGCCGGCGCGCCGGTGTCGGTGTCGGGAGCGACGACCGACGGACTGGGGTTCCCCGGCAGGGGTGAAGGGCTGATGGCCGTGGCGACCGCGCTCGTGGTGCGGACCGCGATCTGACTGTTGTCCACAACCGTCCGAGGCACCGGGCAGGGCCGACTACCCTGGACCCGTGACTATTCGCCTGTACGACACCAGCGCCCGGCAGATCCGTGACTTCACCCCGCTCAAGCCGGGTTGCGTCTCGATCTACCTCTGTGGTGCCACCGTGCAGGCAGCACCCCACATCGGGCACATCCGCTCCGGACTGAACTTCGACATCATGCGCCGCTGGTTCGAGTACCGCGGCTACGACGTCACGTTCATCCGCAACGTCACCGACATCGACGACAAGATCATCAACAAGGCGGCCGACCAGGGCCGCCCCTGGTGGTCCATCGGCTACGACAACGAGCGCGCCTTCAACGACGGTTACAGCGCGCTCGGCTGCCTGCCGCCCACCTACGAGCCCCGCGCCACCGGCCATGTCCCCGAGATGGTCGAGATGATGCGCACGCTCATCGAGCGCGGGCACGCGTACGAGGCCGACGGCAGCGTCTACTTCGACGTGCGTTCCTGGCCGTCGTACCTGGAGCTGTCCCGGCAGGACATCGACGACCTGCGCCAGCCCGACGAGGGCGTCGCCGGCAAGCGCGACGCCCGGGACTTCGCCATGTGGAAGGCGACGAAGCCCGGAGAGCCCGACTGGGAGACCCCGTGGGGCCGCGGGCGCCCGGGCTGGCACCTGGAGTGCTCGGCCATGGCGCACAAGTACCTGGGCAGCGCCTTCGACATCCACGGCGGCGGCCTGGATCTGATCTTCCCGCACCACGAGAACGAGATCGCCCAGGCCAAGGCCTTCGGTGACGACTTCGCGCAGTACTGGGTGCACAACGCCTGGGTCACCATGAGCGGCGAGAAGATGTCGAAGTCGCTCGGCAACAGCGTGCTGGTCTCCGAGATGGTCAAGACCTGGCGCCCGATCGTGCTGCGCTACTACCTGGGCACCCCGCACTACCGCTCGACCATCGAGTACAGCGAGGAGGCCCTGCGCGAGGCCGAGTCGGCGTTCGCGCGGATCGAGGGCTTCGTGCAGCGCGTGGTCGAGAAGGCCGGCGCCGTCGAGCCGTCCGCCGAGCTGCCGCCCGCCTTCGTCGAGGCCATGGACGACGACCTCGGTGTCCCGCAGGCCCTCGCCGTCATCCACACCACGGTCCGCCAGGGCAACAGCGCGCTGGCGGCCGACGACAAGGAAGCCGCGGTGGCCCGCCTCGCCGAGGTCCGCGCCATGCTCGGCGTCCTCGGCCTGGACCCGCTGGACGCGCACTGGGCGGGCGAGACCGACCGGGGCGAGGATCTGCACGGCGTGGTCGACAGCCTCGTACGTCTGGTCCTCGACCAGCGGGAGGCCGCCCGGGCCCGCAAGGACTGGACGACCGCGGACGCCATCCGCGACCAGCTCAAGCAGTCCGGTCTGGCCATCGAGGACGGCCCCGACGGACCCCGCTGGAGCCTGGGCCCGCGCTGACCGGCCCCGGCCCGAGGAAGATCGATTGTGCCGCCCGGCCCCCCGGGCGGCACACTTCATAGACATACGTACGACACACCCACGACAGACAGGTAGGTCATGGCCGCGAACAACCGCCGCATGTCCGGCAAGAAGGGCGCGCAGGTCGGCAGTGGCGGCCAGCGGCGCAAGGGTCTCGAGGGCAAGGGCCCGACGCCGCCCGCCGAGATGCGCAAGAAGCACAAGAAGAACCGCATCGCGACCGCCAAGGCGAAGCAGGCCGCGCGCCGCCCCGCGCCGCGCGGCCGTGGCGGCAAGGGCACGTCCGAGATGGTTGTCGGCCGTAACCCGGTCGTCGAGGCGCTGCGTGAGGGCGTCCCGGCCTCCACGCTCTACGTCCAGCAGTTCATCGACAACGACGAGCGCGTCCGCGAGGCCCTCCAGCTCGCCGCCGAGCGCGGTGGCATCAACCTCATGGAGGCCCCGCGCCCCGAGCTGGACCGCATGACGAACGGCCTCAACCACCAGGGGCTCGTCCTGCAGGTCCCGCCGTACGAGTACGCCCACCCCGAGGACCTCGCCAGTGCCGCCTACGACGACGGCGAGGACCCGCTCATCGTTGCCCTCGACGGCGTGACGGACCCGCGCAACCTGGGTGCGGTCGTCCGCTCGGTCTCGGCCTTCGGCGGCCACGGGGTCGTCGTACCCGAGCGCCGCGCGGCGGGCATGACGGCCGGCGCCTGGAAGACGTCCGCCGGCACGGCGGCCCGTACGCCGGTTGCCCGCGCCACGAACCTGACCCGCACGCTGGAGGCGTACAAGAAGGCGGGCATCGTGGTCGTCGGTCTGGCGGCCGACGGCGAGGCCGAGCTCGGCGAGCTGGAGGCGCTCCACGGCCCGGTCGTCATCGTGGTCGGCAGCGAGGGCAAGGGCCTGTCCCGCCTGGTCGGCGAGACGTGCGACTTCCGCGTGCGCATCCCGATGCCGGGCGGCGCCGAGTCGCTCAACGCCGGTGTGGCGGCGGGCATCGTCCTCTACGAGGCGGCCCGCCGACGCGTCTGAACAGACATCCGTGGCGTCACCCGTGCGGGTTAATTCTGGTGACAGTGGTGCGACCTGCGCATCTTTGACGGGGTCCGGACAGATCGGACCGGTCAAAGCAGTGTCCTAACCACACGTCACTCGGTTAGTTGAGTGTGGACACCAGAACACCCCGCACACCCACGGGGGACCGCTCGTCGGGATACGACGACGCTCCCGCGCTGAGCATGGTGAAGGTGCCGAGCGATCCGGCGCAGATCATCGTCAATCACGCGAGCTTCCGCGTGCTGCTGGGTTCGTCTGCCCGGCGCACCAAATCTCCGCGGATCGCACGGCACTTGAGCGCCACCGAGGACACCTCCCTCATGCCGCTCGTCAACGCGGCCGGCAGAGCGGGGGCGGCCCCCGGCGCCCGCCGCCGGGTCGCCGTCTGGAACGGCACGTCCGCGCCCGACGACACCGGCGCCCACCGGCTGCTCCAGGCCGTGCGGGACGGCAGCGTCCGCCACGGCGACGAAGCGGTTCCCGCCGGTGGCGGCACCCAGGTCATCCCGCGCGTCGACGTCGGTTACGACGGCGGCTACGAGGACGAGATGGCGCAGACCGTCGAGACCCCGATCGTGGGCGCGCAGCGCACGCACGAGTCCCTCGAGACCCGGCTGCTGCCTCACATGCGCACGGTCGAGAGCGCCTACGACGAGGAATTCGCGTACGCCGCGGACGACTTCGTCGACGAGGACCCCGACGGCCCGGACGACGACGCCGACGCACCACCCCGGCGACCCGGCGCCGACGACCCCGCGCGGCACGCGTACTACCCCGGCCGCCGCATGAACCTCGGCGTCGTCCTGCTCCCCCTCCGGGTCTTCCTCGGCTTCATCTCCATCTACGCCGGCATGGGCAAGCTCTGCGACCCCGTCTACTTCGACGGTGGCAAGCGCGGCTCGATGGTGAAATGGCTCAACACGCTCCACCCCTGGGAAGTGGCCGAGCCTCTCCGCCAGTTCGCCCTCGAACACCCCGTCGGCTCCGGCCTGGTCATCGCCTTCTTCCAGGTGATCGTGGGCGTGCTGACGGTCCTGGGCTGCTGGCAGCGCGTGGCCGCGGTGGTCGGCGCCCTGCTGTCCGCCGCGCTCCTGGTCACCGTGAGCTGGAAGAACGTCCCGGTCTACGACGCCCCCGACATCATCTATCTCGCCGCCTGGTCGCCGCTGATCATCGCCGGCGCCCCCGTCTACTCGATCGACGGCCGTCTGGCCGGCATGGCCTGGCGCCGCCTCGGCCCGCGCTCCGACCTCTGGGAACTGCGCCGCTACGTCCTGCGCCGCGGCGCCCTGATCACGGCGATCGTCACCGGCCTCACCCTCCTGATCGGCTCCCTGCTCGGTGGCGCGGTCCGCGACGCCGACCGCGTCGTGGTCCCCGGCCCCGGCGAGGCCCCGCGCAACGAACTGCCGGGCTCGCCCCTGCCCGAGGAGTCCGACCGGCAGCACGACAAGTCGCCGTCGGCCTCCAACTCGCCCACCCAGGGCGCGACATCGGGTGCGGCCACCCCGTCCGGCGCGGCGACCACGCCGGGCGCGACCAGCGACACGGGTACGACGGGTGCCGGTACGCCCAGCCAGACGCAGGGCACCGCGGGCCAGGCCCCGCCCCAGCAGTCGGCCCCCGCCGACGAGGCCCCCAGCACCAGCACCGGCCCCACCTCCGGTGGCCCCACCTCCGGCGGCTCCTCGTCGGGCGGCGGCTCCACCGAAGACGAACCGGGCCTGGTAGGCGGCCTCCTGGGCTGACCACCCCCCACCCACCCGGGCCCCGGCCGCACCCAGCGGCCGGGGCCCATCGCCTTCCCCCACCCCTGACCCCGGCTCCTGGGGACCTGCGGCCCCCAGACCCCCGCATCGGCCCTGAACGGGCCTCGTCCTCAAACGCCGGACGGGCTGAAAAGAACGGGCGAGGGCGCCGTCGGTTGGAGGGAGCGTGGGCGGGATGGTGGCACCCTGCCCTGTGAAGCGGAGCGGGCTGGCAATGCGGACCGGGGGCGAGAGGGGCGCCGTCTGCTGGGACGGGATGGCGATGCGCCTCCGGCCTCTGACTGCGTCGGTCGGACCGGTGGGCGCCGGCAACTGGTTCAGGGGCGCCGGTCAGCTTCTTGTGCCATGCAGGCGTTCAAGGGTGCCGTCCCAGAGGGCGGAACGCCGACAGGTGTGAGTGACGGCCTCGGCAGGGGCGTAGCGAATGGGCGAGGGGATCGCGTCCACAACACAGGATGGCGAGGACGCCGCGGCGTACTCCTACGCGCCCGCACCCGCCCACGGCGGCACGGCCCCGACCCACCCCCAGGCGCTACGCGAACCCCCACACACCCGCGCAGGCCGCCGCAGGCATCAGCGCCCCAGAGCCGCCAACTCCTTGGCCGCCTCCGTCAGGTCCTTCGCCGTATCGATGGCACGCCAATACGCACCCTGCGGAATCGGGAACCCAGCCAGGCGATTCTCCCGAGCAAGATGCGGAAACGTCGTACGTTCATGGTCGCCGCGCTCAGGCAGCAGAGAAGCGAAGGCAGGCGAGAAGACGTACACCCCCGCGTTGATCTCGAACGTCGACGGCGGCGCTTCGATGAAGTCCGTGATGTGCCCGAAGCCGTCCGTCTGCACCGCGCCCCACGGCAGCCGAGGCCGCGCGAGCGCCAACGTCGCCACGGCGTCCCGCTCGGCATGGAAGTCCGCCATGTCCCGCAGCGAGAACCGCGTCCAGATGTCACCGTTCGTCGCGTACCAGGGCTTCTCCGGATGCGGCAGACGCGCCGCCGCGTACTTCAGACCGCCACCCCGCCCGAGCGGCTCCGTCTCGACGACAGTCGTGACCCGCACCGGAAGATCGGCAGACTTCAGCCAGTCCTGCAGCACCTCGGCGAGATGCCCACAACTGATCACCACATCCGTCACACCCTCCTCGGCCAGCCACACGAGCTGGTGGCCGATGATCGGCGTCCCCGTACCGGGGATCTCGACCATCGGCTTGGGCCGATCGTCGGTGTACGGACGCAGCCGCGACCCCTGGCCCCCGGCCAGGACAACGGCTTGAACGGGGCGGGTCGCGGCGTTCGGATCAGTCATGCCCGAACTGTACGCGGCGCCCCGCTCACGGCATTCGTCGGCAACGATTCCTCGATCAGCCGTCACCGTCCGGAAGCGGAGTGTTCCTCAAGAGGCAGCCCGAGGTGGGCGCCGGCGCCCACACCCGGCTCGCTCCCACCTAGCTGTGCGCCGCGGCGACACCCGAGGCGAACGCGGTGTCGCACACCGGCCGCGCATAGGACTGCGCCCGAGTCGGCCCGTACACACGAACCGCCGCACGGCCGAGCGCGCGGGCGATCGAGGCACAGTGCCGGGCGAGCGACGGCCGGTCGTCGACGGCCTGCTGGAGGTGGGTGAGCGCGACGCTCGGGTTCTTCTCCTGCAGCTCGGTCAGCAACTGGTCGCGCAGCACGTCCTGAGGAGCGCGCGGCGCGGTGTTCTTCGCGGCACCGGCGCTCGAGACGTCGGTCGCGGTGAGCACCGAGTCCGAGGTGTTCCCCGACCAGTTGACCCGGGTGACCGCGAGGGTCCCGGAGAGCACCAGGACGACGGGCAGGACGAAGGCGATGGTGCGGCCGAGCTGGCGGGCGGGGCCCCGGTGGCCGCGTCGTGTCTGTTGGGTGGTGGAGTGCTTCACGCGAGTGAGGGTAGCGTTCGGTACTGATATGGCGACATTTAGTCACCGGTTCGAGGGACGAAGAGGCCCTCAAACTCGGGTGGCACGTTGACGCACAGCGCTCGAAATGACCGGTATGCCGGGGTATTTGTCGACAACGAAGAAGGCCCCGCAGCGCTCTGCGGGGCCCTCTTCGTCAACCTGGGTGAATTACCCGGTGTTGTACCGCTCAGTCGGAGAGCCGCTCACCCGTGGAGGTGGAGAACACGTGGGTCTCACCGGACCGCGGGACGATGTGCAGCGTGCTGCCCTTCTCCGGCACGTCACGGCCGCTGACGCGGACCACGAGGTCCTTGGAGTCCTCGCCCACCTTGGCGGTGCCGTAGACGTACGCGTCGGCGCCCAGCTCCTCCACGACGTTGACGGTGACGGCGAGACCCTGGTCCGAGTCGGAGCCGGCGACGTCGAAGTGCTCGGGGCGCACACCCACGGTGACGGTCTTGTCGGGGGCGGCGGAGAGCGCGTCGCGGTCCACCGGCACGACCGAGTTGCCGAACTTCACGCCGCCGTCGGTGATCGGGACCTCGACCAGGTTCATGGCCGGGGAGCCGATGAAGCCGGCGACGAAGAGGTTGGCCGGGCGGTCGTACATGTTGCGCGGGGTGTCGACCTGCTGGAGCAGACCGTCCTTGAGGACCGCCACGCGGTCGCCCATCGTCATGGCCTCGACCTGGTCGTGGGTGACGTAGACGGTGGTGATGCCGAGACGGCGCTGCAGCGAGGCGATCTGCGTACGGGTCGACACGCGGAGCTTGGCGTCCAGGTTGGACAGCGGCTCGTCCATGAGGAAGACCTGCGGCTCACGCACGATGGCGCGGCCCATGGCGACACGCTGGCGCTGACCACCGGAGAGGGCCTTCGGCTTGCGGTCCAGGTAGTCGGTGAGGTCGAGGATCTTCGCGGCCTCTTCGACCTTCTTGCGGATCTCCGCCTTGTTGACGCCGGCGATCTTGAGCGCGAAGCCCATGTTGTCGGCGACGGACATGTGCGGGTACAGCGCGTAGTTCTGGAACACCATGGCGATGTCCCGGTCCTTGGGCGGCAGGTGCGTCACGTCGCGGTCACCGATGCGGATGGCGCCGGCGTTGACGTCCTCGAGCCCCGCCAGCATGCGGAGCGAGGTGGACTTGCCGCAGCCGGACGGACCGACGAGGACGAGGAACTCGCCGTCCCCGACCTCGATCTCCAGACCGTCGACGGCGGGCTTCTCGGTGCCCGGGTAGATCCGGGTCGCCTTGTCGAACGAGACAGTGGCCATGGTGAATGGGCCCCCTTCTACCGGCAGGAACGTGCCGGACGATCCGTTGTAGGAAGGTGGTTGGTGTAGTCCACATGAGCGGACTGGCTCTGGACGGTACCTGGCGTTCGCCTGGTCTGTCAGTACCTGGGGGCATGTGAACTTCGCGGAAATTTTCGACAGGGGCCACTCGGAACGTGGGTACACTGCACGGGCGCGTGCGTGACAGCGCGTGCATGCCTCCTTAGCTCAGCTGGTCCAGAGCGGCTGTCTTGTAAACAGCAGGTCGTCGGTTCGAATCCGACAGGGGGCTCATTCCGCGGGGCGGTTGTCGATGACAACCGCCCCGTTCGTCTTTTCCCGCACCCTTGTCGGTGAATTCCATCGCTTCATGTCCCCGTGGGGACACGGGACATGCGCTTGTGTGGAATAGGATCCCGGATCGCTACTGCTAGTGTTCGTTCCGTCACAGTAGGCAATCAGCCTCAATGTTCATGTAATGAAATCCGAGGGTTCCATGCGCAAGCTTCACCAGGTCATGATCGCCGCTGCTGCCGCCGGCGGCCTGTCCGCCATCGGTGCCGGTACGAGTGTCGCCTACGACGCCACGCCGTCGGTGTCGGACCTTTACCGTCCGTACCAGGAGTGCAGCCCGCAGACGGTTGCCGCGACCGACGTCCCGGTCGCCGTGCTCGGCCTCTCCGAGACCTTCGACACCACCTGCGGTCAGTTCAACAACGCCTTCACCGGCTGAGGTCGGCGGCGTAGTCGTGCGCGACGCCTTCCGCGGGCCCCTTCGGGGTCGTCCCCGAAGGGGCCCGCTCATGCGCGGATGCCCGGAGCGCGAGCACGCTCCAGCGGCCCGTGCGTGGTCGCGGCGGCCCTGATGAACTCCGGTGCGGCGATGTGCGGTTGGTCGGACGCGGATCGGTCGCCCTCAGGTCAGTCCTTCGTTTCGTAAGCGAAACGGCCCCGAGTGTCCCGGATGTGTCGGGCGCCGGGGCTCGTCTCTGCGACACCCCCAGGGCCCGGCGCGGCCGTTCGCGGTGTACGGCGTTCGGGCACACCCCACAAAGGAGACGCAACACATGTTCAACGGCAAGAAGTTCGTGGCTGTCTCGGGGCTTCTCGGCGGCCTCGCCATGACCTGTCTCGGCGCCACCCAGGCCCACGCCGCGGGCCCGGGTGCCTGCACCATGGACCCCGGGGGCAACATCATCTGCACCCAGCAGGTCACGGGACAGACGCCCGAGGGCGACGGCTTCACCCTGCGCAGGACGGTGAACTGCCAGCCGACGCAGCCCTTGACCCTGCCCACCCCCGGCCTGCTGTCCAACGGGCAGACGAGGATCGGCCCGCACATCACCTGTGCCGACGCCGAGACCCCCGCTCCGGTGGCGGCACCCCCCGCCACCAACGACAGCAACGACCGGGACGAGGCCAGCCCGTTGCTGGCACGCCTGTTGGGCTGAGCGTCTCCTTCGGCGGATGGCCGGACCGGGAAACCGGTCCGGCCATCCGCCGTTTTCACGTCCCCGCGACCCGTTCCTCGGCAAATGGGTGACCGGCTCTCAACGCCCGTGACCCGACAGCGGGGATGCGTCGTTTTCCGTTCAGGGAAATCGGTGCGCGCACCGATGCCTTGTCATGGCCCGACACGACACGAAACGGACAGAGGTCCCAAATTGCTGCGGTTTGCGTGTATATGCTCACATTAAGTAGTCAAGCCAGGGCCTCGCGCCCCGGGAAGAAAGGGTCAAACTATGCGCAGGTTTCAGCGCGTTGCAGTCGTAGCAGCCGTGGTCGCCGGGCTGTCCTCCTTCGGTGTCGGTGCCGGTAGCGCCTTCGCCGGCGAGGAAGACGCTCACGACCAGGTCGTCACCGCGGTCGCCACTTCGACGGCCAACGCCGTCGGCACGTGGGGTGCCCCGTACGACAAGGCTGCCGCTGCTCCGCAGGCCGCTCCGCAGGCTGCCCCCCAGGCCGCGCCTGAGGTGGCCCCGCAGGCCGCGCCTGAGGCTGCTCCGCAGGTCGCGCCGGAGGCCGCCCCCAAGGCCGCCGCCCCCGAGTACGGCTACGGCGAGTACACCGCTCCCGTCGCCCAGTAAGTAGACCCCGAGGGTCGATGCGCGATTCTCAGGGCACAGCCGCATCGACATCCGTCGGAACACCGTATGCACGGCGCACGATCTGAATACTCCCGCTCCTGGTTCAGGGATCAGGTCGGGCCGTTCGGCGGTGTGCTGGACAACACCCTTAGCAACGCAGCCCGGACGCGCGGCAGACCCATCAGGGGAGAGCGCGGCCGGGCTGTGTCATTTCCGGGCTCTTCCAAGGCAATCCGAGCTTCTCCAAGGCAGAAGGAACGCAGCACATGATCGCTCGACAGAAGATCGCCACCGTCTCGGGGCTCCTCGGAGCTCTCGCCGCGCTCTACGGCGCGGCGGCCCCGGCGCACGCCGATGACCCCAAGGGTGCCTGCACGATCACCGCCCAGGGCGACATCGTCTGCGTCAAGAAGAGCGAGGTCGTCCGCAAGGACAAGCGCAACGGGTACATCGTCCAGCAGAAGCAGGACTGCTCCACGATCGAGCGGCCGCGGGTCATCGGCCCCGAGGAGGGCATGGCGAACGACGGCTCCGTGAAGAGCGGGCCGGTCGTGGAGTGCAACAACCGGGCGGAGCTGCCCAAGGGTATGAAGCTCCCCAAATTCGATTTCTGAACGCAGTAGCGCACAATGCCGGATCGGAAGAAATTCCGATCCGGCATTCTTTTCTTATTTACAGGATTACGGTGGTCGGGCCGGGAAATGCCGGTGCCCCGGCCGAGTGGCCGGGGCACCAGGGGAAGATCTGGCCTACGTCACTTGCCGAAGGCGCTGTTGTTGCAGCCCATGCTCGAGCCCAGCGCGGTCTCCTGCGCGCCCGGGTTGCCCTCGCCGTTGAGCAGGTTGCCGCCCAGGCCGTTGGCGATGCCGACCTGGCCCAGGATGTCGACGTTGGCGTCGTGCGAGCGGCAGGTGCTGCTCTGCATGATGTTCAGGCTGCTGCCCTTGCTGCCGAAGTCGCCTCCGTCGGCGTGGGCGGCGCCGGACCCCAGAAGTCCGACGCTCCCGAGGGCGGCGACCAGGACGGCGGCCTTGCGGAGCTTGTGCATGTTCATCTCCGGTGGAGTGGAGTGGGTCGGTCTGGTGCAGACCGACTTCGTACAATTACGGAGGCTAATAGGAAGTATTCCAACGCAATCGGCGGCACGCCGAATTCGGAAAAGACTCACCATCTTGGCCGATAGCGACGAATTACTCGGTCGAACGAGCCAATCCGGCGCAAAGGGAAGTCCCGGCACCGGGCACGGGGCTCGGTACCGGGACTTTGTTTCCCGCTTCGGCCGGCTGTGCGGCCGTCAGTGCATCAGAAGGCGCTGTTGTTGCAGCCCATCGAGGAGCCCAGGTGGGTGTCCTGCGCGCCCGGGTTGCCCTCGCCGTTGAGCGCGCTGCCCAGCAGGCCGTTGAGGACGCCGACCTGGCCGAGGACGTCGACGTTCAGGTCGTGCGACTTGCAGTTGGAGCTCTGCAGGACGCTGAACTTGTCGCCGCCGCCCTTGCCGCCGTGGCCGTCGTTGCCGTGGGCGGTGGCGGTGCCGGCGCCCAGGAGGCCGACGGTGCTGAGGGCGGCGACCAGGACGGCAGCCTTGCGAAGCTTGTGCATGTCATCTCCGGTGGAGTGAGGTGGGTGCGATCTGTGCGAGATCGACTTCGTACAGTTACCGGAGATTAATACGAAGTATCCGGACATATATGAACGACGCGCCGAGGTTCGTGATCTCGTGCCGGAAGCACCCAGAAGTCGCATCACAGGAGAACGGGCCCCAGGCGCCGGCCGTCGCACCGAACGCCTGGGACGCGTGGCCCGAAAGCGCGTCAGCGCGTGTAGCGGGCGTGGGCCAGGGAGTTGGCCTGGCTGTTGGCCTGGTCGCAGTCGACGCCCTCGGTCTCGGCGGCGGCGAGCACCGCGACCGGGACGGCGGCGTTGAGCAGGGACTGCGGGCTGCACTCCTGGTACGGACGGAAGAGGTTGGCCTGCTCGATGGGCCCGGACGGCGCGACGGTCGGCTGCGGGTTGACCTGCGGGCTGATCTTGGGGCTCAGTTGCGGGTTGACCTGTGGGGTGACATCGGCGCCGTGGTGGGGCGCGAGCGCCTGCGCCGGCCGGTGCGCGTTCGGCAGGTTGGAACGCTGCGCGCTCGCCTGCGAGTTGGTCCACGAGGTGGCCTGGAGATCCTGCTGCGGAGCGGGGGGCGGGACGGAGCCGTAGCCGACCGGGGCGTCGGCGACGCTGGGGCCGACGCCGATGGCCGACAGACCACTGGCTGCTGCTACGACGAGCGCGACCTGGTGAAGCTTGCGCATGGAACCTCGGCCCTTCATTGACCTGTGCATGAACGTACGGAAATGCGACTGCGATGGACCGTCGCTCTCTCTCCTGGTGCGGAACGAGACAACTGCGAATCCAGTCACGTGAGTCGGGACGGGGTCACCCAATTGCCGGAGGGTGTGTAAATCCGATGGATGGCAATGGGGTGACGGAATTACGCATCCCGTGACTTGGTCCAAGAAATGTCGTTGCCAGTCGAGAGAGGGCAGCGGCCGGAATCAGTAGAGAGGCAACGGGTTCCGCTGCCGACTCCGGCGTGAAGTCCACATGACAGCTCAGGCATTACCCCTGTAAGGGCGCAGTACGAATATCAGACTGAGCACACGCAAGACTGCACTGAATACAACGGATTTCCCTGTACAGGTAATGAAGGGCCGAGGGTTCCATGCGCAAGCTTCACAAGGCCGCGCTCGTCGTCGCAGCGGCCGGCGGTCTGACCGCGATCGGTGCCGGCGTCAGCGAGGCGGCCGACTATCCCGTCGGGTACGCCGGTGCCGCTCCGGCGCCCGCTCCCGACTACCCGGCACCTCAGTACGCTCCCGCTCCGCAGTACGCACCGGCGCCCCAGTACGCCCCGGCTCCGCAGTACGCTCCCGCTCCCCAGTACGCCCCGGCGCCCCAGTACGCTCCCGCTCCCCAGTACGCCCCGGCGCCGCAGTACGCGCAGCCGCAGGCCACCGCGTCTGCCCGGTCCGCCGGCACCGCGCAGGTCGCCTCCCGGCCGCAGTACCAGCCACAGCCGGCTCCCCAGTACGCGGCTCCGGCGCCCGCCCCGCGTGAGCAGACCGGTTACGCCTCCGCCTCGGCCTCGTCGGGCGGCTTCGCGCAGGCCGGCACCCCGCACGCCGCCCCGGCGCAGGCGGCTCCGCAGGTCGTGCCGCAGGCTGCCCCGCAGGTGATGCCGCAGGTCGCCCCGCAGGTGTCCGCTCCGCAGGTCTTCAACCCGGAGCCCCCGCCGCGGGTCGCGCCGCAGGTGAACCCGCAGGTGAACCCCGAGGTGAGCCCGCTCATCGGTGGGCTGAACACCAGCGCTCCGCAGGTGCCCGGGCTCGGCCTCGGACAGGTCGCGGCACCGCCCGTGGGCCAGCTGGGTCTGCCCCGGCTCGGCTGACGGCCCTCGGCAACAGGCCGTCGCTTCAACCTCATTCGCTGCACACCCCTTCCGCTCGATCCAACCGGAGAAGAAATGCGCAAGCTCCACAAGGCCGCCCTGGTGGGCGCCGCCGTCCTCGGCAGTGTCGGTTCCTTCGGCGTGGGCCCCGCCCTCGCCCACGGTGAGGGCATGGCCCACGACGTGGACATCACGCAGGGCATCGAGTGCCGCTCGCACGACATGAACATCGACGTCCTCGGCAGCGTCGGCGCCCTCAACGGCGTCCTGGCCAACGCGCTCAACGGTGAGGGCTCCCCGGCAGCCCAGCCCAGCCACCTCGGTTCGGACATGGGCTGCAACAGCTCGGCGCTCAAGTAACCGTAGGAAGCGTCCGGTTCGACGCCCGCTCCGTCACGGGGCGGGCGTTGGACTTGCCAGCCGTCGACGCGGCACAGATCCGGCGAGGGCCGGGCCGCGCCGCGCACGCCGAGTGAAAGGGCGACCTGTCGCATGAGACTGTCCTGTGCCGACGAGATGCTGCTGCTCAACGGGTGCCCGGGAGTCATCGGCCTGGCGACGGTCCTCTCCGGCGAGCGGCCCGATGTGCGGCAGGTGCGCGCCCGTGTCGTGGAACGCTGGGCGGGACTCGAACGGATGAGCTGCGTGCTCGACCGGGCGTGCGGACGGCGTGGGTGCGCGCGGTGGGCCGTGCCGGAGCCGTTCGACCCCGCCGTACAGGTCGTCGAGGAGCGGGCGACGCTGGACGAGCTGTGGGCGCGCAACGTGGACCGGCCGCTCGCCGACGGGGCGCCGCCCTGGCGGCTGTTCGTGCTCCCCGACGCCACACACGGCGGTGACTTCGCGCTGGCGCTGGTGGCCCAGCACGCGCTGCTGGACGGCCGGTCGCTCGCGACGCTGATGCGTGCGCTGATGGACGACCCCGGGCCGGCGGGGCGACGGGAGAGGCCGGTGCCGTTGCCGCGCAGCCCGCTGCGCGCGGCCGGCCGGGAGCTGAAGGTGATGTCGGCACCCGGACAGGCCCTGCCGACGTGGCCGCCGGGGCACACGTACGCCTCGGTCGCGGTGCGGGAACTGCCCGCGCACATCGTCCGCTCCGCGCGCCGGCAGCCCGCCGACGGCCGGGGCGCGACCCTGAACGAGCTGCTGGTGGGCGCGGTGGCGGGGGCGCTGCGGGACCAGTACGGGCCGGTACGGCGGTGGCGGGAGCGGGATCTGCCCGTGTACACGGCCGTACCGTGCGATCTGCGGGGCCGGGGGAATCCGGGTGAACTCGGCAACACCCTCACGGTGGTCCGGGTCCCGCTGCCCGTCGACGTGGACGGCTCCGTGGCGCGGCTGCGGGCGTGCCAGGACGCGATGGCCGCCGTCCCCGACCGGGCGGCCGTGCACGCCACCGTGCTGTTCCCGGCGGCGGAGGCGGCGCGGCGCACCGGCCCCTGGGTGACCCGTCTGCTGACCAGCCGGGGACGGCACTCCTGTTTCGCGGCGACCGCGACCACGGCCATGAAGTGGCCCGGCGGGCCGAGCACCTTCCAGGGCCGCCGGCTGGTGCGCACGGTCGGGCTGCCGCCGTTGCAGTACCCGGGCACCGTCAGCTTCGCCCTGGCACAGGCAGGGGACGCGTTCACGCTCACCGCGGTGGGCAACGCGGCCCCGGACGACGCGAGTCGGCTCGCCGGCGCGGTCGTCACGGAGTTCGAGACATGGGCTCGGACGGCGACGCCGTCAGTGCTCTGACGGCACCAGGAGAGGGAGGCAGTTGCATGGAAGCCGAGCGCCGGGACACAGGTGACGTATGGGAAGCGCTGCGCCCGCTGTGCGCGCAGGTGATGTCGGTGCCGCAGGAGGCGGTCGTGCCGCAGGCCCGGCTGGTCGCCGACCTGGGAGCGGACAGCCTGGACATCACCGAACTGGAGGCGGCGTCCGAGGAGTTGTTCGGAGTGACGCTGCGGGGGAGCGACAAGTCCGCCGTGGCGACCGTGGGTGATGTCGCCGAGCTCATCGCGCGGCTGCGCGCCGGTACGCCCGACGTCCACAGCACCCTGGCCCGATGACCGGCCGGCACGCCGTCGCCGTCACGGGCCTGGGCGTCCGCTGCGGCGCCGGGGCGAGCCCCGAGGAGCTGTGGGAGAGCCTCGTCCGCTGCCGTTCGGCGAGTACGCTGCACGCCTTCGACGACGAGGGCACCGTCGTCCACCCCGCGTGTCCGATGCCCGGCTTCGACCCCGCCGGGTATCTGACGGTCAAGGAGACGCGGCGGGCCGACCGGTCGGTGCAGCTGGCCCTGTGCGCGGCCGCGGACGCCGTCGAGGACGCCGGCGGGCTCCATGTCCCCTCCCGCAGGCGGGCGGTGGTCACCGGTACCGGGTACGGCGGGGTGATCAGCCAGGAGGGCGGCATCGGGCATCCCGACGTGCTCTACGCGCCCCGGCTGATGCACAACGCGGGCGCGTACTGGATCAGCGCCCGGTTCGCGGTGACCGGGCCGAGCCTGACGATCTCCACCGCCTGCGCCTCGGGGACGCACGCGGTGGGCGAGGCGATGCACATGATCCGGGCCGGTTCCGCGGACGTCGTCGTGGCCGGCGGGCACGACAGCCCGCTGACCCCCACGACGGCGCTCGCCTTCGGGCGGGCCGGGGCGATGGTCACCGAGTGCGAGGATCCGACCGCCGCGTCCCGGCCGTTCGACGCCGGGCGTCAGGGTTTCGTCCTCGCCGAAGGGGCGGCGTTCCTGGTGCTGGAGCGGCTGGATCTGGCCCGCGCGCGGGGCGCCCGGATCCACGCCACGCTCACCGGGTACGGACGCACCTCCGACGCCCACCACCTCACCGCGCCGCATCCCGACGGGCTGGGTGCCGTCGCGTGCATGGAGCAGGCGCTCGCCGACGCCGGGACGACGGCCGACGCGGTCACCCATGTCAACGCGCACGGCACCGGCACCGAGTTGAACGACCTCGCCGAGGCACGGGCCATCACGGCCGTGTTCGGTTCGCGCCGGGTGCCCGTGACCGCGCCGAAGGCGGTGACCGGGCACGGGCTGGGGCTGGCGGGAGCGCTGGAGGCGGTGATCACGGCCCTGTCGGTGCGGGAGGGGCTCGCGCCTCCGACCGCGCATCTCACCCGGCTGGACCCCCGGTGCGAGCTGGACATGGTCACCGGCGAACCGCGCAAGATCCCGGACGGGCCGGTGATCAGCAACAGCTTCGCCTTCGGAGGCCACAACGCCTGTGTCGTCTTCGACTCACCCCACGTCTGAGCGGCGAGGGCGGGGATTCTGGGGGGACTTGGGAACGGGAGGCTGTGGAAGATGAGGCTGACGGCCATCGAGGAAGGTCATCTGCGCAACGGGATGCCGGGGACCGTCGGCATCGCCGCGGTGTTTCCCGGAGAACCGTTCGATCTGGCGCGGGTACGGGCCCGGGTGCAGGACAGATGGGGCGCCCTGGAGCGGATGAGCCTGGTTCCGGTGCCCCCCGCCGGGCCGTCGGCGGTGTCCGGTCACCGGTGGTCGTCCGTCCGGCCGTTCGATCCCGCCGACCACATCGCCGCCACCGACCAGGACATGGACTCCCTGCTGGCCGACGGTGTCACGCGCGCGCTGTCGGCCGAACAGCCCCCGTGGAAGCTGCTGGTGACCCGGCACCCCACCGCGGCGGGCGAACAGGCCGTGGTGCTGCTCGCCCATCACGCGCTGCTCGACGGCCGGTCCCTGGAGACCCTCTTCCGGCTGCTGATGGACGACGCGGCGCCGCAGCGCCCGCCGGCGCCGGCCGAGGGGGCCCGGCAGCGGCCGTCGGTGGGGCTCGCCACCGTGGGCCGGGAGCTGCGCCGCATCGGGGTTCCCGGCCAGCCCGTTCCGCCGTCGTCCGGCGGGGGACCGGGGCCGTCGGTGGCCGTCGTGCGGATCGACCCGCAGGTGATGCGCGCGGCCCGGCGTCAGCCCGCCGGCGGGCGCGGGGCGACGCTCAACGAACTGCTGCTGAGCGCCTACGCCGGTGCCCTGCGCGCCTGTCACGGGCCGCTGCGTTCCTGGCCGCAGGGGCCGACCCCGCTCTACGCGACCGTGCCGGTCGACCTGCGGACCCGGCACAACGCGCAGCAGCTCGGCAACGGCGTCACCGCGCTGCGCGTCGCGCTGCCCGTCGACCTGGACTCGCCGGTGGCGCGGCTGCGCGCCTGCCAGGACCAGGTCGCGGCGTTCGAGCACCGCTGCGAGGCGCATCGCGCGATCCTTCCCGCGCTGCAGGGGGCCGCGCGTACCGTGCCGTGGCTGGCCGGGGTGATGGCCAGGCGCCTGGCCCGGCCCGAGCTGACGACCAGCCTGTGCACCGCGTTCAAGTGGCGAGACGTCCCCAGCCACTTGCACGGGCGTCCCCTCGCGCGGGTCGTCCCGCTGCCGCAGCTGTCCCCGCCGGGCACGGCGAACCTGTGCCTCGTGCACACCGCCGACGCCTACACCCTCACCGTCGTCTGCCATCTGCGCACGGGGGACGCGGAGCTGATCGGTGCCGCCGTGGTCCGGGAGCTGGAGGCGGTCGCGGGCTGCGGGGCGACGGCCGTGCGAGCCGGTCAGGGCCTGCGTACGTCCTGACGGGTCACACCGTCGTGGGCCGGGGGTCGGAGCCGAGCTTCGTCAGTGCTTCGTCCGTCAGGCGGTACACCGTCCACTCGTCCTGCGGGCGGGCGCCGAGGGAGTCGTAGAAGGCGATCGAGGGGGTGTTCCAGTTCAGGACGGACCACTCCAGGCGCTGGTAGCCGCGTTCCACGCAGATGCGGGCCAGTTCGGTGAGCAGGGCCTTGCCGTGGCCGGCGCCGCGGGCGGTGGGGCGGACGTAGAGGTCCTCCAGGTAGATGCCGTGGACTCCGCGCCAGGTGGAGAAGTTCAGGAACCAGATGGCGCAGCCGACGGTCTCGCCGGTCCCGTCGTCGGCGGCGATGTGGGCGTAGGCGGCGGGGCGGTCGCCGAAGAGGGCCTCGTGCAGCTGCTCCTCGGTGGCCTTCGCCTCCTCCAGCGCCTTCTCGTACTCGGCGAGCTCGCGGATCAGGGCGTGCAGGGAGGGGATGTCGGCGGGTGTGGCGGGTCGGATCATGGGGCGAGGCTAGCCGCAGTGGCCGTACCGGCGGCGTGAGGCTAGCGGCGGTGGTCCCGCAGGCGCCGCGCGATCTCCAGGTGCGCGTCGAGGGGGTCGTCGCCCTCCTCGATCTGCCACAGGGAGTTCTGCAGCACGCGGCCCAGCGTCCAGGCGCGGGCACGGGCGTTCTCCAGGCCGAGGACCTCCGTCATGGCGTCGAAGCGCCAGAGCACCTCGTCGGCCTCGAAGCGGTTCCACAGGACCGGGAAGAGATCGAAGCCGGGGTCGCCCGCGAGCGGCTTGGGGTCGATGGCGAGCCAGGCGGCCCGGTCGGCGGCCAGGACGTTCTCGAAGTGCAGGTCCCAGTGCAGGAGCCGGTCGCCGGGGGCGTCGGCGACCTCGCGTACCGCTGCCGCGCAGTCGGCGAGCAGGCGGCGGGTGCCGAGGTCGGCGATCTTCTTCAGGGCCGCCGGCGTGTGTTCCAGCATGGCTGCGGCGAGGTCGCCGAGGCGCCGCACACCCGGCGGGGCCGGGGTCGTGGTGAGGTGGGCCAGCAGCCGGGCGACGACCAGGGTGGCCTCGCGGGAGTCCGGCAGGTCGTCCAGGCAGCGGTCCGGGTCGAGACGCTCCAGGAGCAGGGTGCCGGTCCCGTCGTCCCACTGAAGGAGCCGCACGGCGCCGTCGCCGTGCCACGCCCGCAGCGCGACCGGCTCACCGACGGTCTCCTCGTCGACGTCCTGGAGCTTGAGCACGGCCCGTGTCCCGTCCGTCCGTAGCACGGGCAGGACCAGCGCGCAGCGGCCGTACATCGTCGGGCCGTCGGGGCGCAGCCGCCAGTGCTGCAGGAAGTGTGTGCCGCGCTCCGCGAGCGAGGTGACGTAGGCGCGGCCGGCCTCTCCGGCGTGGCGCACGTGCTGGGCGACGAGCTCGTCCGGAATGTCGATCACTTTGCGACCCTACTGGGGTGCCGGAGTCGGCTCACGCGAATTAACGTCCTCGCCATGAGCAGCTCGGTCAGTGACGCCGTGAACGGCGGGATCTCCTTCTGGTACGCGGACGACGGTCTCCCTGCGGCGCGGGAGCCGCTCGCCGGGGACACCTCCGCGGACGTGGTGATCGTGGGCGGTGGATACACGGGACTGTGGACGGCCTACTACCTGAAGCAGGCGGTCCCCTTCCTGCGGATCACCGTCCTGGAGCAGAAGTTCTGCGGCTACGGCGCCTCCGGACGCAACGGCGGCTGGCTGTACAACGGCATCGCGGGCCGCGACCGGTACGCCAAGCTGCACGGCCACGAGGCGGCCGTACGGCTGCAACAGGCCATGAACGACACCGTGGACGAGGTGATCCGGGTCGCGGAGGCGGAGGGCTTCGACGCCGGGATCCACAAGGGCGGTGTGCTCGAAGTCGCGCGTACGCCCGCCCAGTTGGCGCGGCTGAAGGCGTTCCACGCGCAGGAGCTGGCGTTCGGCGAGAAGGACCGTGAGCTGTACGACGCCCGGCGGACCGCCGAGCGGATCAAGGTGGCCGACGCGGTCGGCTCGACGTGGACGCCGCACGGGGCGCGGGTGCACCCGGTGAAGCTGGTCAAGGGGCTCGCGGCGGCCGTCGAGGCGCTCGGCGTGACCATCCACGAACTGACGCCGGTCACCGAGATCCGGCCCAAGCACGCCGTCACCCCGTACGGCACCGTCCGCGCGCCCTACGTCCTGCGCTGCACCGAGGGGTTCACGGCGAACCTCAAGGGCCAGCACCGGACCTGGCTGCCCATGAACTCCTCGATGATCGCCACCGAGCCGCTGACCGACGAGCAGTGGGAGTCGGTCGGCTGGGACGGGCGCGAGACCCTCGGCGACATGGCGCACGCCTACATGTACGCCCAGCGCACGGCCGACGGGCGGATCGCGCTGGGCGGGCGCGGGGTGCCGTACCGCTTCGGGTCGAAGACGGACAACGACGGGCGCACGCAGCCGGAGACCATCGAGGCGCTGCGGGAGATCCTGGTCGGCTTCTTCCCGTCGCTGGCCGGGGTGCGGGTCGAGCACGCGTGGTCGGGGGTGCTGGGCGTGCCGCGCGACTGGTGCGCGACCGTCACGCTGGACCGGACGAGCGGGCTCGGCTGGGCGGGCGGCTACGTCGGCTCGGGCGTCGCCACCGCGAACCTCGCGGCGCGGACCCTGCGCGACCTGGTGCAGATCGACTCGGGGCAGGGCGTGCGCACCGAGCTGACCGAGCTGCCGTGGGTCGGGCACAAGGTGCGCAAGTGGGAGCCGGAGCCGCTGCGCTGGCTGGGCGTGCACGGGCTGTACGCCGCGTACCGGGCGGCGGACCGGCGGGAGTTCGCCACGCCGAGCGCCGAGTCGTCGCGGGCGGCGCGGGTGGCCGACCGGATCGCCGGGCGGCACTGACGGCACCGCCGCACAGGGAGGACGGGGGAGGGGCCGCGGTCCGGGGGCCCCTCCCCCCGTTCGCGGGGCGGTCAGGCCACCGGCTCGGGTGCCGGTGTCTGCTGCGGCGCCCCGTGTCTGGGGGCCTTCGCCGTCACCATCAGGGTCGCGACCAGGCCGGCCAGGAGCATGATGGCGGCGGCCCACCAGATGGCGACCGTGTAGCCGTGCACGATGCCCTGCCTGGTGACCAGGTCCCGCTGGGCCGGGTCGGTCAGATGGGCGGTGATGTAGGCGGCGCTGCTGCTGGTGGCGATCGTGTTCAGCAGGGCCGTGCCGATCGAGCCGCCCACCTGCTGCGAGGTGTTGACGGTCGCGGAGGTCACGCCGGAGTCCTGCGGGGCCACGCCCGCCGTCGCCGTGGCGAACACCGGCATGAAGATCAGGCCCATGCCGAGGCCCATCAGGATAAGCGCGGGCAGGATGTCGCTCGCGTACGAGGAGTGCACCGTCAGCCGGGTCAGCAGCACCATGCCGATGGTGGCGAGCAGGGCGCCCGGGCCCATGAGCACGCGGGGTGCCACACGGTCCAGGAGCCGGGCGGCGATCTGGGTCGAGCCGATGATGATCGCGGCGGTGAGCGGCAGGAAGGCGAGGCCGGTCAGCACCGGCGAGTAGTCGAGGATGACCTGGAGGTAGTAGGTCATGAACAGGAACAGCCCGAACATGCCGATCACGGCCAGCGCCATGGTGAGGAAGCAGCCGGCGCGGTTGCGGTCCTTGACGATGTGCAGCGGCAGCAGGGGCACCGGGGCCCGGGTCTGCCACCACACGAAGGCCGCGAGCAGGGCGACTCCCCCGGCGAACAGGGCGAGCACCAGCGGGTCGGTCCAGCCGCGCGGTTCCGCCTCGGCGAAGCCGTAGACGATGGCGACCAGGCCGCCGCAGCCGAGCAGCACACCGGGCACGTCCAGGCGGGCGCCCGCGTGGACGGGGCTGTCGTGGAGCAGGGCGAGGGCGCCGAAGACGGCGATCACGGCGATGGGCACGTTGACGTACAGGCACCAGCGCCAGTCCAGGTACTCGGTGAGCAGTCCGCCGACGATGAACCCGATCGCGCTGCCGCTGCCGGCCAGGGCGCCGTAGATGCCGAACGCCTTGCCGCGCTCCTTGGGGTCGGTGAAGGTCGTGGTCAGCAGGGACAGGGCGGAGGGGGCGAGGACGGCGGCGAAGACGCCCTGCAGGGCGCGGGCGCCGAAGAGCATGCCGGCCGTGGTGGCGGCACCGCCCAGCGCGGAGGCGGCGGCGAAGCCGATCAGGCCGATGACGAAGGTGCGTTTCCGGCCCACCAGGTCGGCTATCCGGCCGCCGAGCAGCAGCAGTCCGCCGAAGGCCAGGGTGTAGGCGGTGATCACCCACTGGCGGTTTCCGTCCGTCATGCCGAGGTCGCTCTGGGCGGACGGGAGCGCGATGTTCACGATGGTCGCGTCCAGTACGACCATGAGCTGCGCGAGGGCGATGATCACCAGCCCCCACCAGCGGCGGGGATCCGCGTCTCGGGCTGTTTCACCCGTTCGGGTGACGGTCATCTGGCCAGAAGACCATGGTTCGGGACGTGTCGCATCTGGGGAGTTCTTGTGGCCGGTCACGGCTCCAGCACCACCTTTCCGGTGGTCGCGCGGGTTTCCAGGGCGCGATGCGCGGCTGCCGCCGCGGCGAGCGGGAAGCGCTGCACGGCCGGGGTGAGCCGGCCCGCGGCGGCCTCCGCGAGGGCGCGCAGTTCGAGGGTCCGGATCGGGTGGGGGCCGCCGGCCCTGCGCATCATCGCGGGGCCGAGGACGTTCTCGGAGACGCCGTCCACGAGGTGGGGCTCGCCGTCGCGCAGCCCCTGCCCCGACCAGCCGAAGACGAGGTGTCTGCCGCCGGGCGCGAGCAGGGCGACGCACTCGCGGGCCACGTCGCCGCCGACGCCGTCGAGGACGACGGTGGCGCCGCGGCCGCCCAGGAAGGCACGCACCTTCCCGGGCCACGCGGGGTCGGTGTAGTCGACGGCGAGGTCGGCACCGTTCTCCCGCACCCGGGCGGCCTTCTCCGGTCCTCCGGCCAGCCCCACGACGACGGCTCCCGCGTTCCTGGCGTACTGCACGAGCAGGGTGCCGATGCCGCCGGCCGCCGCCGGGATCACGGCCACCGCGTCGGGGCCGAGCTCGGCGAACTGGAGGATCCCCATCGCCGTACGGCCGGTGCCGATCATCGCGACGGCCTCGGCGAAGTCGAGGCCCGCCGGGATCTCGTGGACCCGGTCGACGTCGGTGACGGCGAGCTCGGCGTAGCCGCCGGGCGCGAAGCCCAGGTGGGCGACGACCCGCTTGCCGAGCCAGAGTTCCGCGACTCCCTCGCCGACGGACTCGACGACTCCGGCGACCTCACGGCCGGGGATCGTGGGCAGTGCGGGCGGCTCGGGGGCCGGGCCCCGGACGCCCTC
The DNA here is from genome assembly GCF_043195415.1 of Streptomyces sp. Y7. Taxonomy (NCBI): domain Bacteria; kingdom Bacillati; phylum Actinomycetota; class Actinomycetes; order Kitasatosporales; family Streptomycetaceae; genus Streptomyces; species Streptomyces sp. Y7. The sequence continues at coordinate 36,997 of NZ_JBIDDQ010000019.1, read as the reverse complement.
GCGCAGGGCCGTGTCGAGGAGGTGGACGCCGGCCGCCGCCACGGCGATCCGGACCTGGCCGGGTCCCGGTACGGGGTCGTCGGTCACTTCGAGGACGAGGTTCTCGGCCGGACCGAAGGCGTGCAGACGGATGGCGTGCATCGGGGTCCCCCATCGCTTGGAACTCGGTTCTGTCGGGCCGCCCGACGCGTCACCGCGGGCGGCGCAACGATGCTCCGACCTCAAGCTCGCTTGAGGTCAAGGGCGGGTCGGCCGAGGGCCAGGGACACGGCCGTCCGGGCGCTGTTGAAGGAGACCTCGGACAGCACGCCGGGGGCCGCGACCTGATCGCCCGCCAGATAGACGCCGTCACCGCGGTCGACGGCCGGGCGGTCCCGCCAGCTGGTCCCGGGCAGGTCCACGGCGCCGGTACGGCCGTTCGCCACGGCCTCGCCGCGCCAGGTGACGCGCTCGCGCCAGCCGGGGAAGCCGAGGTCGAGGAGCTGTTCGGCGCGGGCGATGCCGTCGGCCCGGGACTCGTGCGGGGCGATCGGGATCTGTCCCTGGATCAGCTGCTCGCCGGCCGGGGCCAGGGAGCGGTCCTGCGCGGTGAACCGCTCCAGCCACCCGGTCCTGTCGAGGTCGGAGACGACGAAGGCGTCCCCGCGCCGGGTGCGCACGGCGAGGTCGAGGAGTGCCGTACGGCCGCTCGCCCAGGTCACGGAGTCGTCCCCGAGGAGGCGGCGGGCGGCGTGGAGGGAGGTGGCGACGACGACGGGCCCGTCGGCCGTGAGGCCGTCGAGACTCTCGACGCGCGAGAGGGTCTCCATGCGCACCCCGAGGTTCCACGCCCGGGCCGCCATCCGGTCGATGAGGCTCGCCCAGCCGCCCTTCGGATAGTGCGCCTCCGGCGGCAGCTTGGTGGCCCGGCGCAGCCGCTCCTGCACGAACGCGGCGGACAGGGCGCCGGGGTCGTGGTGGAACAGCGCGACGGCGGAGTAGTGGGCGGCGGCACGGGCGCCCTCCTCACCGGCGATGCCGGTGGCCCACGTCAGGAAGTCGACGTCGACGGGTGCCTGCGGCAGGGCGGGCCGCAGCAGCTTGAGCATGGCGAACGGCGGGGTGCGGCGCAGAACGCCACGGTGCCGCAGCCTGAGCCGGGCGGCCTCCAGGGGCGGGATCGACGCGAGCGGGCCGATGAGGTCGCGCTGCTTGAGCCAGGCCCAGTGCGGGCCGCCGTTGTACAGGGCGTGCGGGCCCTCGTTCGTCCGGTACGGTCCCGCGGCGGTCCGCGCCCGTCCGCCGAGGGTGTGGTGGGCCTCGTACACGGTGACCTGGGCGCCGGCCTCAGCTGCGGTGATGGCCGCGGTGAGTCCGGCGAAGCCGCCGCCGACGACGGTGATGCGGTGCATGGCTGGGGGTCTCCCTCTCGCTCGGTTCGCCTTCCTTGGCTCCTTCTGCGAGTACGACGGGTGGAGGCCGCCGGAATGTGACATCACCGGTGTCCGCGCCGGTCACGGGTCCGGCCGGGGATTGTCGGTGGCGGGGTGCAGCATGGGGGCATGGCGAGGAGAGTGACGGGTGAGAGCGGCGGGCCGGGCAGGGGAGCCGTGAAGGGGGCGAGGCGGCCGGAGCTGCGGCTGCCCCCGCTGGAGCCGTTCCAGGACGGGGAGTTGGAGCCGGACGGGGACTACGACAGTTTGGAGTTCGGCGAGGCGGACCTCACCGGGCAGGACGGCGGGGGCGCCCGCTTCATGGACTGCGCGCTGAAGGGCTGCGTCCTGGACGAGACGCGGCTGCATCACGCCCGGATCCTCGACTCGGTCCTCTCGGGCCCGCGCGGTGTCGGCACCGACCTCGCGGACGCGACCCTGCGCGATGTGGAGCTGGTCGACGCCCGGCTGGGCGGGGTGCAGCTGCACGGTTCGGTGCTGGAGCGGGTCGTGATCCGCGGCGGCAAGATCGACTACCTGAACCTGCGCAAGGCGAGGCTGAGGGACGTCGTCTTCGAGGGCTGCGTCCTGGTCGAGCCGGACTTCGGGGGCGCCCGGCTGGAGCGGGTGGAGTTCGTGGACTGCGCGGTGAAGGGAGTGGACCTCACCGGGACGGAGATGAAGGACGTGGATCTGCGCGGGGTGGCGGAGCTGGAGATCGCGCGGGGTGTGGACCGGCTGGCCGGAGCGGTGATCAGTTCGGGTCAGCTGCTGGATCTGGCACCGGTGCTGGCGGCCCAGCTGGGGATCCGGGTGGAGGGCTGACGACCGTCAGGGGCACGCGCCTCTCGCCGGTGTCGGCCCCGGCGTCGCCCCGGGTGGTTCAGCCCACCCGGGGAAAGCGGGCCTGGAGTGTCCAGATCGCCGGGTTCTCGCCCAGGTCCTCGTGCAGGTCGATCAGGTCGGCGAGCAGGTCGTGCAGGAAGTCGCGGGCCTCGCGGCGCAGTTCGGAGTGGGCGAAGGACAGCGGGGGCTCCTCGGCCGGCATCCAGTCCGCCTCGATGTCCACCCAGCCGAAGCGGCGCTCGAAGAGCATGCGGTCGGTCGACTCGGTGAAGTCGAGTTCCGCGTGCTGGGGGCGGGAGGCGCGGGAGCCCGCCGGGTCGCGGTCCAGCCGCTCGGCGATGTCGCACAGGGCCCAGGCGAAGTCGAGCACCGGCACCCATCCCCAGGCTGTGGACAGCTCCCGGTCCGCCTTGGTGTCGGCGAGATAGACGTCTCCGCAGAACAGGTCGTGGCGCAGCGCGCGGACGTCCGCGCGGCGGTAGTCCGTCTGCGGGGGGTCCGGGAAGCGGTTGGAGAGGGCGTAGCCGATGTCGAGCACGGAGGTGATGGTGTCACGGCCGCGCTCATAGGATCACTGACGTGTCCCGTTCCGCACCTGTTGTCCCCGCCCGGCCGGCCACGCGGGTCCCCTCGGCCCCCCGGCCGCTCCGGGCCGGCGCCTGTGGCCTGCTCGCCCTCGCCCTGACGGCGTGCGGCGGAGTGCACGGCACCCCCGGCGGCTCCGGCGCGCGCGACCCGTACTTCCCCCAGGCCGGCAACGGCGGCTACGACGTCACCCACTACGGACTCGACCTCGCCTACGACCCCGGCGAGCGCCACCTCGCCGGCACCGCCGAGATCACCGCACGTGCCGAGAAGGACCTGTCCGCCTTCGACCTCGATCTGAAGGGGATGGACGTCGAGAAGGTGTCGGTGGAGGGCAGGCCGGCCCGCTGGAGCCGCAACGGCCAGGAGCTGGTCGTCCGGCCGCACGACGACCTCGACGAGGGCGAGAGCTTCCGGGTCACCGTCCGCTACTCCGGAACCCCGCAGACCGTCACCGACCCCGACGGGTCGCGGGAGGGCTGGCTGCCGAACGACACCGGCGCGCTCGCCCTCGGGGAGCCGGTGGGGTCCATGGCGTGGTTCCCCGGCAACCACCACCCCTCGGACAAGGCGTCGTACGACATCTCGGTCACCGTGCCGCAGGGGCTGGAGGCCGTCTCCAACGGCGAGCCGGCGGGGCGGACCACCCGCGGGGGGCGTACGACCTTCCGCTGGCGCACGGCCGAGCCGATGGCCGGCTATCTCGCGACGCTCGCCATCGGCGACTACGCCATCGCCCGCTCCACGGTCACCACCACCGCGGACGACCTGCCCGTGTACACCGCCGTGGCCCCCGACCAGGCCGGTCCCGCACGCAAGGTGCTGGCGCGGATCCCCGAGATCATGGAGTGGGCGGAGTACAACTTCGGCCCGTACCCCTTCTCCTCCACCGGAGCGATCGTCGCCGGCGAGGGCGACGCCGAGTACGCGCTGGAGACCCAGAACCGGCCCGTCTTCCCCGGTGCCCCCGGCACCGAACTCCTCGTCCACGAGCTCGTCCACCAGTGGTTCGGCAACTCCGTGACGCCGGAGAGCTGGCGGGACATGTGGCTGAACGAGGGCTTCGCGACCTACGCGGAGTGGCTGTGGGAGGAGGACAACGACGGCGACTCCGCCCAGGAGACCTTCGACGCCCTCTACGACCACGGCGAGGACGAGCACGAGGGCCTCTGGGACTTCCCGCCCGCCGAGCCCACGAGTGCCGCGCACATCTCCGACCCGCCCGTCTACGAACGCGGCGCGATGGTCCTGCACAAGATTCGTCAGACGGTCGGCGACGACACGTTCTACGACATCGTGCAGGGCTGGGCCGCCGCCCACCGCCACGGCAACGCGAACACCGCCGACTTCACCTCCTACGTGGAGAAGAAGGCGCCCGACGAGGACTTCACGGCCGTCTGGAAGGACTGGCTGTACGGGGACGGACGCCCCGAGCAGCCCTGACGACGGCTAGGCGGGCTGTTCGGCGTCGGTGCTGGAGGGGTCGGTGAGCTGCTTCTGCAGGACCGTGCAGGGGCGGTCGAGCTCGCGGTCGCGGCCGTAGCCGAGGGTGTCGTAGCCGAGCGCCGTCCAGAAGGCGAGAGCCTCGGGGTTGTTGTCGAGGACGGCCAGGCGCACGGCGGCGCGGCCGTCCGCGCGGAAGCGGTCCTCGACGAGGGTGGCCAGCTTCCGGCCGAATCCCTGGCCGTGGGCGGTCGCGTCCACCATCAGCAGCCCGATCCACGGGTCCGGGTCGACCGGGTCCGGGTGCCGGTCCAGGGTGATGGCGATGCCGACCAGGCGGCCCTCGCTGCGGGCGAGCAGCACCTGCGCCCCGGGGACCGCCAACTCGTCGGCCAGCACTGCCGCCACCTGCTCGGGGCGGACGTCGTCCGGGTCCGGGAAGTCGCCGCTGAGCGCGTGGAACGCACGGTTGGAGGCGTACAGCGCGGTGAGTTCGGTGAGGACCGGGGCCGGGATGTCGTGGTCGGGGGTGCGGGGGAGGGGGTCGAGGATCATTCGGGCAACTTATCGAAGACCTCCGGCGCACGGCCCGTGGCGGGTGGCTCCGGCCGGCCCCGCAACGCCGGAAACCCCCGGCCGGAGCCGGGGGTTCCCAGGGTGGTGCGGGGTGATCAGACGTTCACACCGAAGTCCTGGGCGATGCCGACCAGGCCCGAGGCGTAACCCTGGCCGACCGCGCGGAACTTCCACTCGGCGCCGTTGCGGTAGAGCTCGCCGAAGACCATGGCGGTCTCGGTGGCCGCGTCCTCGGAGAGGTCGTAGCGGGCGATCTCGGCGCCGCCGGCCTGGTTGACGATGCGGATGTAGGCGTTGCGGACCTGGCCGAAGTTCTGCGAGCGGTTCTCCGCGTCGTAGATCGAGACCGGGAAGACGATCTTTTCGACGTCGGCCGGGAGGCCGGCGAGGTTGACGTTGATCGCCTCGTCGTCGCCCGCGCCCTCACCGGTGCGGTTGTCGCCGGTGTGGACGATGGTGCTGTCCGGCGTCTGCTTGTTGTTGAAGAAGACGAAGTGGGCGTCCGAGTAGACCTTGCCCGTGGGGTTGACCGCGATCGCCGAGGCGTCGAGGTCGAAGTCCGTGCCGGTGGTGGTGCGGACGTCCCAGCCGAGGCCCACGGTGACGGCGGTCAGGCCCGGAGCCTCCTTGGTGAGCGAGACGTTGCCACCCTTGGACAGGCTTACAGCCATTGTTGGGAGTCCCTTCCCTCGTTGCGGTACGGCTAGAAGCTACAGCTACCCCTATGAACGCGGAGAGGGGTACCTCAGGTTCCAGGTGTCTTTACTTTCTTTGCCAAAGAGCACCCGTAGGGGAGACAAACGGCGGACACGGGATATTCACGTGACGTGGACCGGACAGACGCGGGACCATGGACGGCATGTCCGGTCCTTACGTCATCCGTGGCTCCGTCTCGCTCCCCGAGGCCGAGCTCATGTGGCGTTTCTCCAGGTCGAGCGGGCCGGGTGGCCAGCACGTCAACACCAGTGACTCGAAGGTGGAGCTGAGCTTCGACCTCGCGAGCACCGAGGCGTTGCCCGAGGTGTGGAAGGCACGGGCGCTGGAGCGGCTGGCCGCGAAGCTCGTCGACGGCGTCGTCACCGTGCGCGCCTCCGAGCACCGCTCCCAGTGGCGCAACCGCGAGACCGCCGCCGTACGCCTCGCCGCGCTCCTCGCCGAGGCGAGCGCCCCGCCGCCCAAGCCGCGCAGGCCCACCCGCATCCCCCGCGGCATCAACGAGCGCCGGCTGAGGGAGAAGAAGCAGCGCTCCGACACCAAGCGAGGACGGTCCGGGCGGGACTGGGGCTAGGGCGTCACATTCTCGCCGCGCCATCCGTCAAGGCGGTGACGACGGACGGATCGCGACGAGAGGCTGCCACTGATGAGCGCCGACGGCACTGGCACCGACGACACCGACTACCTCGCCCGGCGCTTCGAGGCGCACCGCGGCCATCTGCGGGCCGTGGCGCACCGCATGCTGGGCTCGACGGCCGAGGCCGAGGACGCGGTGCAGGAGGCGTGGTTCCGGATGAGCCGGTCCGACACCAGTCGCGTCGACAACCTCGGCGGCTGGCTGACGACCGTCGTCGGCCGGGTCTGTCTCGACATGCTCCGCTCCCGCAAGTCGCGCGCGGAGGAGCCCCTGGACCCCACGGCCCCGCCCGCCGCCCCGGTCCACGGCTCCACGGGTGCCGTCCCGCGGCCGGCCGACCCCGAGCAGGACGCGCTCCTCGCCGACTCGGTGGGTGTCGCCCTGCTCGTCGTACTGGACACCCTCACGCCCGCCGAGCGGCTCGCGTTCGTGCTGCACGACCTGTTCGGAGTGCCGTACGAGGAGGTCGCGGCCGTCGTGGACCGTACGCCGGCCGCCGCGCGGCAGCTCGCCAGCCGGGCCCGGCGCCGGGTGCAGGGCGCCGAGGTGCCCGAGCACGACCGGGCCCTGAAGCGCCGGCAGTGGAAGGTCGTCGACGCCTTCCTCGCCGCCGCCCGCGAGGGCGACTTCGAGGGGCTGCTCGACGTCCTCGACCCGGATGTCATCGCCCGTTCCGAGGCCGGGGTGACAACCGGCGCGGCGGCGGTGGCACGGGGCGCCTCGACGTTCGGGTCGGCCGCTCTCGGCGCCCGTCCCGCACCGGTCGCCCGGCACGCGCTGGTCGACGGCGCGCCCGGGTCCGTGGTGCTGGTCGGCGGTCGGGTGGAGCGGGCGCTGCGGTTTGCGTTCGTACGGGATCGGATCGCCGTGATCGACATCGTGACGGATCCGGCGCGGGTGGCGCGGCTGGACATCGAGCCGCTCCAGTGACCGGCCGGCCGGGGCGGGTGACCGGGCCCGCCCCGGGCTACAGCTCCAGCACGCCCACCGTCTGGCCGCCAGAGGTCTCCCCGGTGGGCCGGAAGCCCAGCCCGGTGTAGAAGCCCTCCGGGCCGTCGGGGCCGGGGTGCCAGGTGACGTGGAGCTCGGTGGTTCCCCGGCGGCGCAGCTCCGTGGCCACGGACTCCACGGCGAAGCGGCCGTAGCCCCGGCCCTGCTCGCCGGCGGCGATGTTCAGCCGCCACAGGCCGGAGCGGCGCAGGCTGCCGTCGCCGTGCCAGTCGATGTCGAGGAAGGCCATCAGGAAGCCGACGGGGCGGTCGCCGTCCATGATCAGACGGGGCCAGGCGACGCCCTCGGGATGTACGTACGCCTCGGCCAGGGACTCCACAACGGGGGAGACCGCGTGTTCCTGGTCGGGGCGGACCCGTATCCCTGTCGCGGACTCGAAATTTCCAGGTGTGATCTTTTCGAGGCGGGGTGCGGAACTCGTCGGCGTCATCCCGGCACGGTATGCCGCATGATCAGTTGCCGGCCACGGGAATTCGACCGGCGTATCCGCGCGGAGATCATCCCAAGTGCCGGTAACGGCCCCGGAAATAGGTCAGTGGACGCCCGTCGGCACTCGGCACCGAGGCCGACAGGACGCGGCCGATCACCAGGGTGTGGTCGCCGGCGGTCACCCGCTGTTCGGTGCGGCACTCCAGTGTGGCGAGGGCGCCGCCCACCAGCGGGGCGCCGGTCTCCCTGCCGCGGACGTAGGGGATGTCGGCGAACAGCAGGCGGTCGCTGACCCGGCCCTTCATCGCGAAGCGTCCGGCGATGTGGCGCTGGCTCTCGGCGAGGACCGAGACCGCCCACAGCGGCTGCTCGTCGAGCAGGTCGTCCATACGGGCGCCCGTACGCAGGCTGACCAGCACCAACGGCGGATCCAGGGAGACCGACATGAATGCCGTCGCCGTCATGCCGACGTCCTCGCCGGGCGGCGCGTGCTGGTCGTCCGGGTCCAGCGGCGGCTCCAGCGCGGTCACCAGGACCACGCCGGCGGCCAACCGCGACATCGCGGCACGGAACTCGTCGTCGCTCACTCCCTCAGCATGCCCAAAGGGGCTGGGGGAGGCGGGGAGGACTGCGGTCACGGGCTGCGCGGGGGGAGAAGTGTTCGGCACGCCGGAAACGCTAATGTCGGTCCGGCGCGCCTCGCATCGGGCCTGCGCCCGAGAACGGACCTAGGACTCCCGACGGAGTCGCGCGGAACTGTTCGCGGGCGTTTCGTGCCATCTCCACGGGCAGCGCAACTTTGCGTTCAGTAAACACACAGGAAAAACGCAGAAACACCGCTCAATTGTTCACGTTTAGCTGTGACTTGAGTCACAAGAGCCATTAATTGTTGACCCTGTGTACCGAGTGAGCAGCGCGCTGTGATTCAGTGGCGGGGACTAGCAAGGGACGTTACGCCGAAGTAGAACCCTTGATTCGCTGCGAGGTCTCGGGGGGAGGGCGAGCATGGAGAGCGAGTCGGAGCCGTATGTCCGTCTTGCGACCCTGCGGCAACTGCACCAGGTCATGGCGGACATGAACACCGCCCGCAGCCTGGCGGACACGCTGCAGACCGTGGCCGACGGTGTCGTCACCGGCCTCGGCTACGAGCTCGCGTGCGTCAACCTCGTGCGCCCCGACGGCGACCTCGTCGTCGCCGCCTTCGCCGGCAATCCCGCCGCCGAGGCCCTCATCACCGGCCGGGTCGGCTCGCGCGAGTCGTGGGAGCGCCGGCTGAGCATGGGCCAGCACTGGGGCGACCTGGTGTTCATACCGCACACCGAGGGCTGGATCCTCGACGACGACGACGTCCCGCAGTGGTACACCGACGGGCCCGCGCCCCGCTTCGAGGACGAGTGGCACCCCTCCGACCGCCTGTTCGCGCCGATGTACACGCCCGGCGTGCAGGGCGGCGCCTGCGGCGAGCTGATCGGCGTCCTGTCCGTGGACCGGCCGCGCAACGGCCGGCTGCCGGGCGCGTGGGGGCGCGAGGCGCTCCAGATGTACGCCTTCCAGGCAGCCATCGCCATCAGCAACGCACGTCTACGCGCGAATATGCAGCGGGCACTGGTCAGGCTGGAGCGCGAGCAGCAGGCCCTGCGGGCGAGCGAGGAGAGCTTCCGGCAGGCCTTCGAGTACGCCCCCTCCGGCATGGCCATCGCCGAGATGGGCGGCGACCAGCACGGCCGGATCCTGCGCACCAACGACGCGCTCTGCCGCCTCCTGGGCCGCCCCGCCTCCGCGATGCGCCGGTACTCCTTCTCCGATCTCGTCCACCCCGAGGACATCGGCACCCTGCTGCGGACGTCCGCCGAGGGCGGCCGCGCGGAGCTCAGGCTCGGGCGCCGGGACGGCACGTACGTCTGGGTGTCGCTGCGCAACTCGGTGGTCGCGGACGCGGCCGACGGCCCCCGTTTCCTGCTGACCCACGTCGAGGACATCGAGGAGCGCAAGCGCCGCGAGCTCCAGCTCGCCCACCGCGCCTCGCACGACTCGCTGACCGGTCTGCCGAACTCCGCCGAACTGCGCGCGCGCCTGGCCGCGCGGCTGTGCCGGCGTCCCACCCACGCGGGCGCCCTGGAGTCCATGGACGCCGCCTACGGCCACCCCGCCGTCTTCGACGCCAACGGCCACGGCTTCGACTTCCCCGGTGTGGCGGCGCTGGACGCCTACGACCACCACGTCCACACCGTCTCCCCGGACGAGGCCGAGCGCGACGACGGCACCAAGGGGCTCGCGGTGCTCTTCTGCGACCTCGACGGCTTCAAGTCCATCAACGACCGGTTCGGGCACAACGCGGGTGACGCGGTTCTCATCGAGGTCGCCCGGCGGCTCACCCGCCAGGTCCGTGACGGCGACACCGTCGCCCGGCTCGGTGGCGACGAGTTCGTGATCCTCGCCGACGGACTCGGCCGCGCCGACGCCCAGGACCTGGCCGTACGTCTGCGCAACGAGATCATCCAGCCGATCCGGGCCGAAGGGCGTGCCGTGCGGGTCGGGGCCAGCTTCGGCATCGGGTGGGCGCACTGCGGGATGACCGCGGACGAAGTGTTGAAGTCCGCTGACGAGCGGATGTACGTAGAGAAACGATCTCGTCCCAAACAACACAGACGCGCGGGATGAATCCCAGGTCAGCGAGCTGATGCGGTCCGAGTCACCCGTTTGGGCCATCAGGAGCGGGTAGGCTCCCCCTTCTGACCGTCCTATCGCAACGCCCGCACCTGGTGAGGAGTACCAAGGGATGACGTCCGGCAACAACGGCGCCAGCACGCCCGAGGACGACGACCCGTTCGGCTACCTCTACGCCGACGGCCAGGCCAACGGAGCCCAGCCGCCGTCCGGTGGCTACGGCTACCCGAACGCCGTGAACCGGGTGCGTGCCGTCGGCCAGCGCCAGTACGGCCAGCCGCCGGCGGCCAACCAGATACCGCAACAGCAGGGCGCCTACGGCCAGCCGAACGCGCACTACGCGGCGCCGGAGACGCATCCCGGCGGGGCGACCACGGTGCAGCAGCACCAGCCGTCCTACAGCGGTGGCAGCGGGAACGGCCGTGGGCGGGGTCCCAACACCAAGGGCCTGCTCATCGGCGCGATCGCCGTCGTCGCGGCCGTCGTCATCGGCATCAGCGTGGCCATGCTGGGCGGCAACGACGACGACAAGAAGGACGACGCGGCACAGCCGACGCAGTCGCAGTCCCAGCAGAGCAGCGCGCCGAGCCCGTCGAACAGCAACAGTGCGGCTGCCGAGGACGACCTGCCGACGATCGACGCCAAGGCCCTGGCCCTCGCCGGCGGCGCCGCCACCGCGTCCGACATCAAGGGCGCCCAGGCGGACGGCGGCGTCTATGTCACCGGCTTCAACCAGGTCGGCTCATCGGTCTCCTGGTCCGTGAGCGACATCCCGAAGAGCGGTAAGTACACCGTCTACGTCGGCTACAGCGTCCCGGGCAAGGACCAGAACGCCACCCTGACGGTCAACGGCACGGCGGCCAAAGCCCCGGTCGACCTGAAGAACTGGGCGGGTGGTCCAGAAGGCGACTACGAGAAGGGCTGGACGAAGACCTACAACTACATCCAGCTCAACAAGGGTTCGAACACAATCAAGGTGTCCTGCGAGCAGGGCAACCAGTGCGACGCTCTCATCGACCAGATGTGGCTGGTCAAGGGCTGGGTGGGGTCCTAGTCCCGGTCACGCGGCGGTTACCTCCGCGGTCACCGCCACCCGGTTCAGGAACTCCTCGTAGGTCGCCCGGTCGAACTCGCCCGCCGTCGCGGACACGACGGTTGCCGCCGACAGGGCTGTCGCCCGGGTCAGGCGGTCGGGCCAGGGGAGCTTTTCGACCAGCCCCGACAGCAGCCCCGCCACCGCCGCGTCGCCCGCGCCCGTCGGGTTGCCGTGCAGGCGGCCGGGTGGGGTGGCCTGCCAGCGGCCCTCCGGGGTCAGGGCGAGCAGGCCGGTCTCGCCGAGGGAGGCGACGACCGCGCGGGCGCCGCGGCGGCGGGCGTCCTGGGTCGCACGCAACGGTTCGTGGGAGCCGGTCAGTTCGGCCAGCTCGTCGGCGTTGGGCTTGATGATGTCGGGCCGGGCCGCGACGCCCCGCCGCAGTGCCTCTCCGCTGGTGTCCAGGAGTACGGGTACGTCGGCCGCCTTCGCGGAGCGGACCAGGCCGGCGTAGGCGCCCACCGGCACGCCCGGCGGCAGGCTGCCGCACAGGGCCACCGCGGACGCCGACGTGAGGAGGTCCTCGTACGCCTCCTGGAAGGCGATCCACTCGGCGGGGGCGACCGTCGGGCCGGGCTCGTTGAGCTGGGTCGTGTCGCCGGTGAGCTCGTCGACGACGGCGATGGTGCGCCGGGTCGCGCCGGAGACCGGCAGCAGGGCGTCCACCACACCGGGGACGCCGGCGAGCCGCTCCTGGACCACCCGGCCCGTCGCGCCGCCCGTGAAGCCGGTGACCGTCACCTCGTGGCCGAGGGCCGCCAGCACCCGGGCCACGTTCAGCCCCTTGCCGCCGGGGCGCTCGGTCACCTCGGAGACCCGGTGGGAGGCGTGGGGCCGTAGCGCCCGTACCCGATAGGTGATGTCGAGAGCGGTGTTCAACGTGACCGTGAGGATCACCTGTACTCGACCTCCCCCGAAGAGTTCGGCATGCGTGTGCCGTCCGTCTGCCGGGAGTTCCCTCCGGCAGATGCCGATCATGCCAAACGGGCGGCAGTCGTCCCAGTCTCGCAGGACAACCACCGCCCCCAACAGGCGGACACATCACCCCAGTTGGGGATCGATCACCCATTCACCCCGGCGCATCACGCCCTTGAGGTCGAAGTCGGAGTCCAGTACGACCAGGTCGGCGTCCTTGCCGGGCTCCAGGGAGCCGATGCGGTCGTAGCGGCCGAGCAGCCTGGCGGGGTTCGAGGACAGCGCCGCCACCGCGTGCTCCACCGGCAGCCCGTCGACCGTCACCGCCCGCTTGAAGGCGCGGTCCAGCGTGAGGGTCGAGCCCGCGATCGAGCCGCCCTCGACCAGACGGGCCACACCGTCCGCGACCTCGACCTCCAGCGGGCCGAGCATGTAGCGGCCGTCGCCGAAGCCGGCCGCGTCCATCGCGTCCGTGATGAACGCGACCCGGTCCGCGCCCGCGTGATGGAACGCCAGCTGCAGGGACGCCGGGTGCAGATGCGTGCCGTCGTTGATCAGCTCGACCGTGATGCGCTCGTCCTCCAGCAGGGCGGCGATCGGGCCCGGCTCGCGGTGGCCGAGCGGCGGCATCGCGTTGAAGAGATGCGTGGCGACCGTCGCGCCCGCATCGATCGCCTCGACCGTCTGCTCGTACGTCGCGTCCGTGTGGCCGATCGCCGCGATCACACCGTGCTCGGCGAGCAGCCGTACGGAGTCGATGCCGCCCGGCAGCTCGGTGGCGAGGGTGACCATCGCCGCGTGGCCGCGTGCGGCGTCGATCAGCTTGCGCACGTCCGCCGGGTCCGGATCGCGCAGCAGCTCCTCGGAGTGCGCGCCCTTGCGGCACGGGGAGATGAACGGCCCCTCGAAGTGGATGCCGGCGATGTCGCCCTGCTCGGCCAGCTCGGCCAGCAGACCCGCGCGCCGGGCGAGGAAGTCCATGTCGCCGGTGACGGTGGAGGCCACCAGGGTGGTGGTGCCGTGCAGACGGTGGGTGTGGATGCCCTTCAGTACCTCCTCGGGGGTGCCCGAGGTGAAGGAGGCGCCGCCGCCGCCGTGGTTGTGGATGTCCACGAACCCCGGCAGGAGCCAGTGGCCGGTGAGGTCGACGTGGTGGGCGTTCTCCGGTGCCGTGCCGGCGATGCGCGTGCCGTCGATGACCACTCGGCCCTCTGCGAGGGTTCCCGTCGGCATGACCACGTGGGCGCCGGACAGGATGAGGGGCGCCTCGTCGGGTGCGGGGTGCGGGCGGTCCGTGGTGTGTTGCGCAGTTCCCCGCGCCCCTGGGTCGGCTGCCATCAGGGAGTTACCTCCATACGGTCGGTTCGGTCGAGGAGATCCCAGGCCAGGAGGCCGGCACCCAGGCATCCGGCGGTGTCGCCCAGGGCCGCGGGGACGATGGACGGCAGTTTCTGGAAAGTGACCCGCTGCCGGACGGCGTCCCGCAGCGGTGTGAACAAGGTTTCCCCCGCCTCGGCGAGGCCGCCACCGATGATCAGGGTGCGGGGGTCCAGCAGGGTGAGAGCGGTGACCAGGCCGTCGGCGAGGGCGTCCACGGCCCCCTGCCAGACCCGTACGGCGTTCGGGTCCCCGGACGCGACGGCCTTGGCGCAGTCCGCGGCGTCCGCCTCCGGGTCTCCGCAGGCGGCGGCCCACGCCTCGCTCACCGCGGCCGCGGACGCGAACCGCTCCAGGCAGCCGCGCTGTCCGCACGGGCAGGGGGCACCGCCCGGCCGTACGACGATGTGGCCGATCTCGCCCGCGAAGCCGTGGGCGCCCGCCTCCACCCGGCCGTCGATGCCGATGGCGCCGGCGATCCCGGTGCCGAGCGGCACGAACAGGAAGCGGTCGGCGCCCCGGCCCGCGCCGATCCGGCCCTCGGCGAGACCGCCGGTGCGCACGTCGTGGCCGAGGGCGACGGGGACGCCGCCGAGCCGCTCGGACATGAGCCGGCGCAGGGGTACGTCCCGCCAGCCCAGGTTGGCCGCGTAGGCGGCGATGCCCTGTTCCTCGTCGACGATGCCGGGGACGGCGACGCCGACGGCCGCGGCGGGCTCGCCGAAACGCTCCTCGCCGCACGCGTGCAGCTCCGCGGCGAAGTCGAGGATGCCCTCGACGACCGCGTCCGGCCCGCGCTCGCGCCCGGTCGGGCGGCGGGCCTGGTGCAGCAACTCGCCGCTCGCCCCGGCCAGCGCGGCTTTCATCCCGGTTCCGCCCACATCGAGGGCGATGACGTGTCTCACGGAGGACAGTGTCTCTTGCATACCCGCGAGAGGTCTAGTCCACTTACGTGGTGTAGACCTTAGGGGGCAATATGTATGACGTTTCGAAATTTTCGAACTTGGGTGTGGGGCGGTACCGCGTGCAGCGGCGTAGGCGTATTCGTGATCGTGGTCGGAACTGGACGGGAGTGACCGCGGCCGCGTCCGCGCTGGGGCTCACCGCTGCCCTGGGCGGCTGCGGGCTGGCCGGGGACTCGGACGAGGTGACCCTGCGGCTGGTCGCCGCGGACTATGGGGACAGCGAGTCCAACGGCTCCCAGAAGTACTGGGACAAGCTCGTCACGGCCTACGAGGCCGAGCACCCCGGCGTGACGGTCGACGTCACCGTGTACTCCTGGAACGACGTCGACGCCAAGGTCAAGGAGATGGTCGACGCCGGGAAGGCGCCGGACATGGCTCAGATCGGCGCGTACGCCGACTACGCCGCCAAGGGCCTGCTCTACCGGGCCGACGACCTGCTCTCCATCCCCGTGCAGGCCGACTTCGTCGCCCAGTTCGCCGACGCGGGCCGGGTGCGGGACGTGCAGTACGGCATCCCGTTCGCCTCCTCCACGCGGCTGCTCTTCTACAACAAGACGCTCTTCGAGGAGGCCGGCGTCTCCGCGCCGACCACCTGGAAGGAGCTGGCCGCCGACGCCGAGGCCCTGAAGGCGGACGGCGTGAAGACCCCGTACGCGCTGCCGCTCGGTGCCGAGGAGGCGCAGGCCGAGACGATGCAGTGGCTGCTCAGCGGCGGGGGCGGCTACACCGACAGCGACCTGGGCACCTACAGCATCGACTCCGCCGAGAACATCGCCACCTTCGACTGGCTGAAGGACAACCTGGTCGGCAAGGGCCTCACCGGCCCGGTCGCCCCCGGTGAGCTCAACCGGGCCGACGCCTTCTCCGCCTTCGCGGCCGGTGACGTCGGCATGCTCAACGGCCACCCGTCCCTGATGCAGATGGCGAAGAAGAAGGGCGTGAAGTTCGGCATGGTGCCCATGCCCGGCCTGGAGGGCCCGAGCAAGGTCTCCATGGGCGTGGCGGACTGGATGATGGCCTTCAAGGAGAACGGCCACGCCGACCAGGTGGGCGAGTTCCTCGACTTCGTCTACGACAAGCAGAACGTCCTGGACTTCTCCCGCGAGTACGACCTGCTGCCGGTCACGAACTCCGCGTCCAGGGTGATGACGGCGGCCGATCAGGACGCCGACCTCAAGCCCTTCCTGGAGCAGCTCCCGCTCTCCGAGCTCTACCCGGTCGGCCGCACCTCCTGGGCCGAGGTCAGCGCCGACATCAAGAAGCGCATCGGCAGGACCGTCACCTCCGGCGGCAGCCCGTCGGCGGTCCTGGGCCAGCTCCAGTCGACGGCGACCCGGGCGGAGAGCGCCGAGTAGCGGCCGTTGTCGGTGGCGGGGGTTACGGTGCGAGCCATGGACCAGCACCAGGACCCGCCCGAGGCCGGCCTCGCCGAGCGCGAGAGGGCCATCCTCGCTCTGGAACGCCGGGGCTTTCCGGGCCCCGGCGTCAAGGAGCGCGCGATACGCGAGGAACTGGGCCTGGCCCCCGTCCGCTACTACCAGCTGCTGAACGCCCTGCTGGACGACCCGAGAGCCCTGGCCCACGACCCGGTGACGGTGAACCGGCTGCGGCGGGTGCGGGAGGCCCGGCGGACGGAGAGATGAGCGAGGGGTGGGCGACGCCCTCGCTGGATAGGGTCGCTGTATGGCCAGTGACAAGGAAAAGGATCTGACCGACGCCGACCCGGCCGCTCCCACGGCCGCCCTGCCGACCCCCGCGACCGCACCCGGTCGCGACGGGCTCGCCGTGCTCCTCGCCCGGCCCGCGCGGGCCCTGATCGCCCTGGACTTCGACGGGACGCTCGCGCCGATCGTGCCGGACCCGGAGCAGGCGCGGGCCCACCCCGACGCGCTGCCGGCGCTCGCGGCGCTCGCCCCGAAGGTCGCCGCCGTCGCGGTGATCACCGGCCGTCCGGCCGACGTCGCCGTGCGGTACGGCGGATTCGCCGGGGTTCCCGGTCTCGAGCACCTCGTGGTGCTCGGGCACTACGGCGCCGAGCGCTGGGACGCCGTCAGCGGTGAGGTCACCGCGCCCGACCCCCATCCCGGCGTCGCGGCCGTGCGCGCCGAACTGCCCGGCATCCTCGACGCGCACGGCGCCGGGGCCGGCACCTGGACCGAGGACAAGGGGCACGCCATCGCCGTGCACACCCGCCGCGCGGCCGATCCCCAGGGCACCTTCGAGGCGCTGCGCACCCCCCTCGCCGACCTCGCCGTGCGCAACGGTCTGATCGTCGAACCCGGCCGCATGGTCCTGGAACTGCGCCCGCCCGGCATGGACAAGGGCGTGGCGCTGAGCGAGTACGTCCGCGAACTGGGCGCCGAGTGCGTCCTGTACGCCGGCGACGACCTGGGCGACCTGCCCGCCTACGCCGCCGTCGGCGAACTCCGCTCCGAGGGCACCCCCGGCCTGCTGGTGTGCAGCGGCAGCGAGGAGGTCACCGAACTGTCGGAGCGGGCGGACGTCGTGGTGAACGGCCCGGAAGGCGTCGTGCGGCTGCTGCGAGCCATCGCCGACCGGGCCGGCTGACCGGCCGTCCGCTCAGGCGGACGGGCCGGACTGTTCCTCCAGTGCGTGCAACTGGTCCAGGAACCACTGGGCGGGCGGAAGCGCGGTCGCGGCGGCCGCCAGGCGCTTCGAGCGCTCCGCCCGCTCCTCGGGCCGTACGGTCAGCGCCTCGTGCAGCGCCCGCGCCGTGCCGATCACGTCGTACGGGTTGACGGTGATCGCGTCCTCGCCCAGCTCCTCGAAGGCCCCGGCCTCCCGCGACAGCACCAGCGCGCAGCCCTCGTCGGAGACGACCGGCACCTCCTTGGCGACGAGGTTCATACCGTCCCGGATGGGGTTGACCAGCGCCACGTCCGCCAGCCGGTAGGCGGCCAGCGAGCGCGCGAAGTCGTCCTTGACGTGCAGGACGACCGGGGTCCAACCCGGCGTCGCGTACTGCGCGTTGAGCTCGTCCGCCAGCCGCTGCACCTCGGCCGTGTAGTCGCGGTACACGGCCAGGTCCTGCCGCGAGGGGTAGGCGAAGGCCACGTGCACCACCCGCTCGCGCCACTCGGGACGGTCCTCCAGCAGCTGCCGGTAGGCGAGCAGACCGCGCACGATGTTCTTGGACAGCTCGGTCCGGTCGACCCGCACGATCGTCCTGCGGGCGGTGCCGTCCGGGGACGAGCCGATCTCCTCGCGGAGCGCGGCCATCCGCTCCGTCACGTCCGCCCGGTGCGCGCGCTCGCGCAGGAAGTCCGCGTCCGCGCCCAGACCGTGCACGCCGATCCGCGTGCCCCCGAGCCCGTCGGCGAACCGGGCGCAGCACGCCTCGAAGGCGTCCGCCCAGCGCCGGGTGAGGAACCCCAGCCGGTCGGCGCCCAGCATCCCGCGCAGCACCTGCTCGGCGATGTCGTCGGGCAGCATCCGGAAGTACTCCGGTGGCGCCCACGGCGTGTGCGAGAAGTGACCGATCCTGAGGTCGGGGCGCAGCTCACGGAGCATCCCCGGCACCAGCGTCAGGTGGTAGTCCTGCACCAGCACCGCCGCCCCCGGGGCCGCCCGCCCGGCCAGCGCCTCGGCGAAGGCGCGGTTGTACGCCTCGTAGGACGCCCACTGCCGCCGGAACTCCGCGTCGAAGACCGGCTCCAGCGGGGTCTGGTAGAGCATGTGGTGGACGAACCACAGGACCGAGTTCGCGATGCCGTTGTACGCGTCCGCGTGCACGTCCGCCGGGATGTCCAGCATCAGCACGCCGTCCTCTCCCGCCCGCCGCCCGCCACCACCCCTCTGCGGAGGGGCCTCCGGCCCCGCACCTACGATTCCGCGCCGCACCGCCTCGCGGTCGCCGTCGGACAGCGCCGAGCACACCCACAGGGCGCCCGCGTCCGGCCCGATCGCCGACAGCCCGGAGACGACTCCGCCGCCGCCGCGCTTGGAGTTCAGCGAGCCGTCGTCGCCCACCTCGTACGAGACCGGGCCGCGGTTCGACGCGACCAGGACCGTGGCGGCACCGTGCGCACCCGGCGCATCCTGCGTGGAAGCCATAAGCCTCAACCTAGCCCTCCCCGGAAACGCTCAAACGTACGGTTCCGCTCAGTGGGGGGCTCCCGTACGCCCTGTATACGGCCGGTTTCCGGCGTTTACGCGACCTTCCGCGTCGCGTACTCGGCGATCTCCACCATCGGCGGCCGTTCCTCGGTGTCCACGGAGTACGTACGCGGCTCGAAACCGTCCTCCCCACGCTCGAACTGGGTCAGGGACGGCCGCACCAGATGCCCGCGGGCCAGCCGCAGCTGCGCGGTGCGGTAGATCGCGGCGGACATCCGGCCGAGTGCCTGCCCGTCCTGGTGCCGGTGCTTGCGCACCCCCACGTCCACCTGGGCCAGCGCGTCGAGCCCCACCAGGTGCAGCGCGTCGACCAGCATGCCCAGCTCGACGCCGTACCCGACGGGGAAGGGGAGCTGTTCCAGCAGGCTGCGGCGGGCGGCGTACTCACCGCCGAGCGGCTGCACGAAGCCGGCCAGTTGGGGCCAGTGCATGTTCAGCAGCGGGCGGGCCATCAGCTCGGTGACCCGGCCGCCCTGCCCGGCCGCACCGGCGAGCGGGCGGTCGTACATCGCCTTGACCAGGTCCACGCCGGGGTCGGTGAGCAGCGGGCCGACGATGCCGGCGACGAAGTCGGAGGAGAACTCCTTCAGGTCGGCGTCGATGAAGCAGACGATGTCGCCGGAGGTCACGAGCAGGGAGCGCCACAGGACCTCGCCCTTGCCGGGCACGGCCGGCAGGCGCGGCAGGATCGCGTCCCGGTGCACCACCCGGGCGCCCGCCGCGGCGGCGACCTGGGCGGTGCGGTCGGTGGAGCCGGAGTCGACGACGACGATCTCGTCGACCAGCGGAACCTGATGCACGAGGTCGTGGGCGATGACCGCGACGATGTCGCCGACGGTCTCCTCCTCGTTGAGCGCGGGCAGGACGACGGACACCGACTGGCCCGTGCGCTGCTTGGCGGCCAGGATGTGATGCAGCGGGCGATCGGCTACGGACCAGGAGCGGCTGCTCAGCCAGCGCTCCACTTCTTCCAGCACGGTCGGCGGCTCCTCACTGTCGGGACGTTTGTGATCCATCTCGCGGTTCGGACGGCTATCTCAACTGTCCTGGCGTTCGGTTACAGTCTTGAACAACGCGGATGACCATCGCATGTCCGGGGTCAACCGTCGTCCACAACTGCACAACAACCGCATACCGCTCATCCAGAGGGGCAGAGGGATACGGCCCGATGAAGCCCCGGCAACCCTCCAGCCGGTCTCGTAGATCAGTGTTGATCGTTCCGCGAGGCTCCCGGCTAGGGAAGGTGCCAAATCCGTCTCACGGCGAGATGCGTCGTGAGGAAGATGAGGAGAAAGGGCCTCGCCTCACATGGCTGCGCAGACTGTTGCAAGCACCACCGAATCCACCGTAGACCTCGGCCCCGCCGCGGCGCTCTCCTGCCGTGAGTGCGGCCATCGGGTACCGCTCGGTCCGGTCTTCGCGTGCGAGGAGTGTTTCGGCCCGCTGGAGATCGCCTACGACTTCTCGGCCTACGACGCCGAGGAGCTCCGCAAGCGGATCGAAGCGGGCCCCGCGAACATCTGGCGTTACGCGCCGCTCCTTCCCGTCCCGGCCGACGTCGCCGACAAGCCGAACCTGAACCCCGGCTGGACCAAGCTCGTCAAGGCCGACCACCTCGCCGGCGAGCTCGGCGTCGACGCCGGCAAGCTGTTCGTGAAGGACGACTCCGGCAACCCGACGCACTCCTTCAAGGACCGCGTCGTCGCCCAGGCGCTGGAGGCCGCCCGTGCCTTCGGCTTCACCACGCTCTCCTGCTCCTCCACCGGCAACCTGGCCGGCGCCGTGGGCGCCGCGGCCGCCCGCGCCGGCTTCCGCTCGTGCGTGTTCATCCCGCACGACCTGGAGCAGGGCAAGGTCGTCATGGCCGCGATCTACGGCGGCGAGCTCGTCGGCATCGAGGGCAACTACGACGACGTGAACCGTTTCTGCTCCGAGCTGATCGGCGACCCGGCCGGTGAGGGCTGGGGCTTCGTCAACGTCAACCTGCGGCCGTACTACGCCGAGGGCTCCAAGACCCTGGCGTACGAGATCTGCGAGCAGCTCGGCTGGCAGCTCCCGGACCAGCTGGTCGTCCCGATCGCGTCCGGCTCGCAGCTCACCAAGATCGACAAGGGACTCCAGGAGCTGATCAAGCTCGGGCTCGTCGAGGACAAGCCGTACAAGATCTTCGGGGCGCAGGCCGAGGGCTGCTCGCCGGTGTCGACCGCGTTCAAGGCCGGCCACGACGTGGTCCGCCCGCAGAAGCCGAACACCATCGCCAAGTCGCTGGCCATCGGCAACCCGGCCGACGGGCCGTACGTCCTCGACATCGCGCGCCGCACCGGCGGGTTCGTGGAGGATGTGACGGACGAGCAGGTCGTCGAGGCCATCAAGATCCTCGCCCGGACCGAGGGCATCTTCGCCGAGACCGCCGGCGGTGTGACCGTGGGCGTGACGAAGAAGCTGATCGAGAACGGCGTCCTCGACCCCACGAAGACCACCGTCGTGCTGAACACCGGCGACGGCCTCAAGACGCTGGACGCGGTGGCCGGTACGGGGCTCACTGCGACAATTCGTCCCAACCTGGACTCGTTCCGCGAGGCCGGCCTCGCATAGTCGTTTTTCGTCCGCGGGTCGGTGGGGGCTGGTCGCGCAGTTCCCCGCGCCCCTGGGCCCGTTACACCTGACCGGAGGTTTCATCGTGAGCGTCAACGTCCGCATCCCCACCATCCTGCGCACCTACACGGGTGGCCAGGCCGAAGTCGCCGCCGAAGGTGCGACCCTCGCCGAGGTCATCTCCGACCTGGAGAAGAACCACACCGGGATCGCCGCCCGGGTGCTCGACGACCAGGGCAAGCTGCGCCGGTTCGTCAATGTGTACGTCAACGACGACGACGTGCGTTTTGAGCAGGGCCTCGAGACGGCGACCCCGGACGGTGCGGGCGTTTCCATCATCCCGGCCGTCGCCGGCGGCTGATCGAGGCTGACAGAATGACCGATCATTACCATCGGTAACCCAGGTTACTGAGAGTTCATTGAATTGCCCCCTCCGTGAGAGAAGCGGAGGGGGCAATTCTGTGTGGTTGAGCGAGGTACAGTTGGGGAACGTGCCGCCGATCTCCGAGTCGGTTGCCCTTGATTTCTGCCGCAGGCCCGACAAGAAGTAGCCAAAGTGTGCGGGTTTTTTGCGGCTTCTGTTCCTTTTGCCGGGTCCGACTTGACCTGAAGTCAGCGGAATTGTCCCCACATTCCCGACCGGTCGTGCCCGGATTTCTCGTCCGATTGACCTGTTGCAGACGGCAGTTGGGCAGATACATTCAGCCGCGGTCGACGCGTTCCGGCGCACGCCCCCGACCGATGGGGGGTGAGGTCTGACCCGGATCCGCGAAGTGTGGATCTGTGCAAGGGCCAGTAATAGGGGAGTTAGGCATGGCTCAGGGCACCGTCAAGTGGTTCAACGCGGAGAAGGGGTACGGCTTCATCGCGGTCGACGGTGGTGCGGATGTTTTCGTCCACTACAGCGCGATCCAGATGGACGGGTACCGCACCCTGGAAGAGGGCCAGCGGGTCGATTTCGAGATCTCGCAGGGTCAGAAGGGGCCGCAGGCGGACATGGTCCGTCTGGCGACCGGCTGAAGCACGCGTCGACTAACAGCAGCGACGTACTTCTTCGAAGGGCTCGCACCTCCCGGGGTGCGGGCCCTTCGTCGTGTTCAGGGTCCGTTCGTGGCCTGTTCGCCCGGGGCGGACACCGCGCGCTCGCTTCGCGAGCGCGCCTTGCACTCTCCTGGGTCGAGTGCTAATCATTGCGTTAGCACTCTGAAGGTGAGAGTGACAAAGAAGGACCGGGTCGGTGAGGCCCGCAGGCCAGGTGGGGCAAGGAACCACGAGGCAGGCGAGCCGTCCGTCGCGGGCGCGGGCGCGGTCCGAAGGAATCACCCCCAGTCCTGGAGGGACCACTTCACATGGCCAAGATCATCGCGTTCGACGAGGAGGCGCGGCGCGGCCTCGAGCGCGGCATGAACCAGCTCGCGGACGCCGTGAAGGTGACGCTCGGCCCCAAGGGCCGCAACGTCGTCCTCGAGAAGAAGTGGGGCGCCCCCACGATCACCAACGATGGTGTCTCCATCGCCAAGGAGATCGAGCTCGAGGACCCGTACGAGAAGATCGGCGCCGAGCTGGTCAAGGAAGTCGCCAAGAAGACGGACGACGTCGCCGGTGACGGTACGACCACCGCGACCGTTCTCGCCCAGGCCCTGGTCAAGGAGGGCCTGCGCAACGTAGCCGCCGGCGCCAACCCGATGGCCCTCAAGCGCGGCATCGAGCGTGCCGTCGAGGCCGTCTCCGCCGCCCTGCTGGAGCAGGCGAAGGACGTCGAGACCAAGGAGCAGATCGCCTCCACGGCCTCCATCTCCGCCGCCGACACCCAGATCGGCGAGCTCATCGCCGAGGCGATGGACAAGGTCGGCAAGGAAGGCGTCATCACCGTCGAGGAGTCCCAGACCTTCGGTCTGGAGCTGGAGCTCACCGAGGGTATGCGCTTCGACAAGGGCTACATCTCGGCGTACTTCGCCACCGACATGGAGCGGATGGAGGCGTCGCTCGACGACCCGTACATCCTCATCGCCAACTCCAAGATCGGCTCCGTCAAGGACCTGCTCCCGCTCCTGGAGAAGGTCATGCAGTCGGGCA
This sequence comes from Streptomyces sp. Y7, assembly GCF_043195415.1. Taxonomy (NCBI): domain Bacteria; kingdom Bacillati; phylum Actinomycetota; class Actinomycetes; order Kitasatosporales; family Streptomycetaceae; genus Streptomyces; species Streptomyces sp. Y7. The sequence continues at coordinate 13,519 of NZ_JBIDDQ010000019.1, read as the reverse complement.
AGCCGCTGCTGATCATCGCCGAGGACGTCGAGGGCGAGGCCCTGTCGACCCTGGTCGTCAACAAGATCCGCGGCACCTTCAAGTCCGTCGCCGTCAAGGCCCCGGGCTTCGGTGACCGCCGCAAGGCGATGCTGAACGACATCGCCATCCTCACCGGTGGCGAGGTCATCTCCGAGGAGGTCGGTCTCAAGCTCGAGAACACCTCCCTGGACCTCCTGGGCAAGGCCCGCAAGGTCGTCATCACCAAGGACGAGACCACCATCGTCGACGGTGCCGGCTCCTCGGAGCAGGTCGCGGGCCGGGTCAACCAGATCCGCGCCGAGATCGAGAACAGCGACTCGGACTACGACCGCGAGAAGCTCCAGGAGCGCCTGGCGAAGCTCGCCGGTGGCGTCGCCGTCATCAAGGCCGGTGCCGCGACCGAGGTCGAGCTCAAGGAGCGCAAGCACCGCATCGAGGACGCCGTGCGCAACGCCAAGGCGGCCGTCGAGGAGGGCATCGTCGCCGGTGGTGGCGTGGCTCTGCTCCAGGCTTCCCAGGTGTTCGAGAAGCTGGAGCTCGAAGGTGACGAGGCGACCGGCGCCAACGCCGTGAAGCTCGCGCTGGAGGCCCCGCTGAAGCAGATCGCCGTCAACGGTGGTCTCGAGGGTGGCGTCGTCGTCGAGAAGGTGCGCAACCTCACGGTCGGCCACGGCCTCAACGCCGCGACCGGCGAGTACGTCGACATGATCGCCGAGGGCATCATCGACCCGGCGAAGGTGACGCGTTCCGCGCTGCAGAACGCCGCGTCGATCGCTGCGCTGTTCCTCACCACCGAGGCCGTCATCGCCGACAAGCCGGAGAAGGCCGCCGCGCCCGCCGGTGGCGGCATGCCGGGCGGTGACATGGACTTCTGATCGGCCTCGGGGGCCTCGGCCTCCGGTTGATCAACGTCCTTCCCGAGGGCGGTACCTCCTGTTGCGACATGCGCGACAGGGGGTGCCGCCCTCGGTGCGTTGGTGGGTGCGGGTGGGTGGGGGCTGGTCGCGCAGTTCCCCGCGCCCCTTGGCGGCGTCCGGCGGACGTACCTCCAGCGGCGCGGGGAACTGCGCGAGCAACCACGAATCACCCGCAGTCGCCCTCGACACACACCGTCTCCTCGGGAATGCGCAGCCTCACATCCCCCGTTGCTTAATGTGGTGCAACAATGCGTGTGCACATACTGACCGGTATAAGCAGATCCCTCTCCCCAGGAGCCCCCACGTGACCGTCACCCAGCCCGCCGCCTCCCGCGCGGCGCAGATTCTGGCCCGGCCGACCGCGATCAACGGCCTCACCGTCCCGAACCGCATCGTGATGGCGCCGATGACCCGGATGTTCTCGCCGGGTGGTGTGCCCGGAGCGGACGTGGAGTCGTACTACTCGCGGCGGGCCGCCGCCGGTGTCGGTCTGATCGTCACCGAGGGGACCTACGTAGGGCACGAGTCCGCCGGTCAGAGCGACCGGGTGCCGCGGTTCCACGGCGAGGAGCAGCTCGCCGGCTGGGCGAAGGTCGCCGACGCGGTGCACGCGGCGGGCGGGACCATCGTGCCGCAGCTGTGGCACATCGGCATGGTGCGTGAGCAGGGTCAGCCCCCGTACGCCGACGCCCCGGCCGTCGGCCCCTCCGGCCTGCGTATCGGTGCCGCCGAGGCCACCGGCAGGGAGATGACCCGGCGCGACCTGGACGACGTGATCGGCGCCTTCGCCGAGGCCGCCGCGGACGCCGAGCGCATCGGCTTCGACGGTGTGGAGATCCACGGCGCCCACGGCTACCTCGTCGACCAGTTCCTGTGGGAGGGCACCAACCGCCGCACGGACGCCTACGGCGGCGACCCGGTCGCCCGTGCCCGGTTCGGCGCGGAGATCGTGGCCGCCGTGCGCGAGCGCGTCTCCGCGGACTTCCCCGTCATCTTCCGCTACTCGCAGTGGAAGCAGGAGGCCTACGACGCCCGCCTCGCCGAGACCCCCGAGGAGCTGGAGGCCATCCTGACCCCGCTCGCCGCGGCCGGCGTCGACGCCTTCCACGCCTCCACCCGCCGCTACTGGATCCCGGAGTTCGACGGCTCCGACCTCAACCTCGCCGGCTGGACGAAGAAGCTCACCGGCAAGCCCGCCATCACCGTCGGCTCGGTCGGCCTGGACGGCGAGTTCCTGGGCGCGTTCGCGGGCCGGGGCTCGGGGCTCAAGGGCATCGACGACCTGCTGGACCGGCTGGAGTCCGAGGAGTTCGACTTCGTCGCCGTCGGCCGCGCGCTCCTGCAGGACCCCGAGTGGGCGGCGAAGGTCCTCGACGGCCGCTTCGGCGACCTGGCGCCGTACGACGCCGCCTCGCTGAAGACCCTGAGCTGAGCCCGACGCGCGGCTACCGTCGGAGAGATGAGGATCCTTCATCTCTCCGACACCCATATCGAGAGGGCCGACGCGCCCGACAAGTACGGCGTCAACGCCACCGACTCGCTACGGCTGATGCTCGCCGAGCTGAGGCATCTGCGGGGCGTCGACGCGATCGTCGTCACGGGGGACATCGCGGACGACGGCGCCGTGGAGGCGTACACGGCGGTACGGGAGCTGGTGGGCGAGTTCGCTCGGACGCTCGCCGCGCCGGTCTTCTACACGACCGGCAACCACGACGAACGCGTGGCCTTCGGCAAGGTGCTGGGCAGCGGCCATGCGCAGCCGGAGCTGGTCCTGGACTCCGAGGCCGGTGAGCGGGCGGCCGTGAGCACGGTCGGGGGCGTGCGGCTCGTGACGCTGGACTCGCTGGTGCCCGGGAAGGTGCACGGCCGCTTGAGCGCGGAGCAACTGGGCTGGCTGGAAAGCGTGTTGCGCACTCCGGCCGAGCGGGGCACCGTCCTCGCCCTGCACCACCCGCCGATCGCCCTCGACATCTCGGCGACCCAGCCGGTCTTCGGCCTGCGCGACCCCGGCGACCTCGCGGAGGTGATCAGGGGCAGCGACGTACGCCTCGTCCTGGCCGGGCACTACCACCTCCAGCTCTTCGGCTTCCTGGCCGCCGTGCCGGTCTGGGTCACCCCCGGCGTCGTCAGCCGCGTCGACCTGACGACGGCACCCGGCACGGAGCGCGTCGTGCGCGGGGCGTCGGCCTCGCTGGTGGAGCTGGGCGGCGCGGCCGGGCCGCTGTTCCACACCTTCCACGCCCGCGATCCCCGCGCCCACGAGACGGTGTACGAGCTGGACGAGGGGCAGGTGCGGGCGCTGGTGGAACGGGAGGGCTGATCCGGGTACGTCCCGGGCCTCAGGGGCGTGACCTGCGTCGCTTGAGTAAGTCAATCAACTGACTTAAGGTTGCCCAGGTCAATCAGAAAGGCCGGTCAGTCACCTTTCTGCTCGCACGCCCACGGAGGCCCCGCCATGTCCCACGCCCCTGCTCCTCCCGCCGAGGCGGAGGGCGGCGCCCCGCCGAGGTCGAACGCCGTGGTGGCGGTCCTGGCCTTCGCCGGAATCGTCGTCTCGCTGATGCAGACGCTGGTCATCCCGATCGTCCCGGAGCTGCCGAAGCTGCTGGACGCCCCGGCCTCGGACACCGCCTGGGCGGTCACGGCGACGCTGCTCGCCGCCGCCGTCGCCACGCCCGTGATGGGCCGGCTCGGCGACATGTACGGCAAGCGGCGGATGCTGCTGGTCAGCGTCGTCCTGCTGATCGCCGGCTCCGTCGTCTGCGGCCTGAGCGACGCCCTGGTCCCGATGATCGTCGGACGGGTCCTCCAGGGTCTGGCCTCCGGTGTGATCCCGCTCGGCATCAGCATCATGCGCGACGAGCTCCCCGCCGAGCGCCTCGGCTCCGCCACCGCCCTGATGAGCGCGTCCCTCGGCATCGGCGGCGCGCTCGGTCTGCCCGCCGCCGCGCTCATCGCGGACAACTTCGACTGGCACGTGCTGTTCTGGACGTCGGCCGGCCTGGGTGTCGTGGCACTGGCGTGCGTGCTGCTGTTCGTGCCCGAGTCGAAGGTGCGCACCGGCGGCCGGTTCGACCTCGTCGGCGGCATCGGCATGGCCGTCGGGCTCGTGTGTCTGCTGCTCGGCATCTCCAAGGGTGCCGACTGGGGCTGGACCAGCGGCACGACGCTCGGTCTGTTCGTGGCGGCGGTGCTGATCCTGCTCGCCTGGGGCTGGTGGGAGCTGCGCACCGAGCAGCCGCTGGTCGACCTCCGTACGACGGCCCGCCGGCAGGTGCTGGTCACCAACCTGGCCTCGATCGCGGTGGGCTTCGCGATGTTCGCGATGAGCCTCGTCCTGCCGCAGCTCCTCCAGCTCCCCGCGCAGACCGGTTACGGCCTCGGCAGGTCGATGCTGGTCGCGGGCCTGTGCCTGGCGCCGTCCGGCCTGGTCATGATGGCCACGGCCCCGGTGTCGGCGGCCATCTCCCGGGCCAAGGGCCCGAAGGTCACGCTGATGATCGGTGTCCTGATCGTGGCCGTGGGCTACAGCCTCAACATCGTCCTGATGTCCCAGGTCTGGCACTTCATCCTGGTCGCCTGCGTCATCGGCGCGGGCATCGGCTTCGCCTACGGCTCCATGCCCGCCCTCATCATGAGCGCGGTGCCCGCGTCGGAGACGGCGGCCGCGAACAGCCTCAACACGCTGATGCGTTCCCTCGGTACGTCCACCGCGAGCGCCGTCGCGGGCGTGATCCTCGCCCAGATGACGACGGACCTCGGCGGCTACGCCCTTCCGTCCGAGAACGCCTTCAAGGTGGTCCTCGCGGTGGGTGCCGGGGCGGCACTGCTGGCCTTCGTGATCGCGTCGTTCATCCCGCGGCAGGGGTCGGCCGCCCCCGGGGCACCCGTGGCGCAGCCGGCGTCGGAGCCGGCGCGAGCGGCGGCGAAGTAAGCGGCTAGAGATTGCCCAGCGGCTCGATGTCGACCTTCACCGGAGTGCCCCACACCCGCAGCACCTCGTAGTCGGTGAACTCGTGCACCAGCCGGTAGGCCATCGCGGGACGCGGGCCGCGACGCTGGGCGGCGATGTACAGCTCGGCCTCCCGGCGGTCGCGGCGCGGCGTCCCGCACAGCTGCCACTCCTGCCCGTTCCACAGCTCCGGCAGCCAGCGCTGCTGGGGCTGTGGACGGTCACCGCGGACGCCGTAGCGGGACGGCACCGGATGCTCGGGGGCCTGCGGGACCGCCGGGCCCGAGCCGCCGTACTCGGAGCGGCGGGCCGCCCTGCGCCGGGTCTCGCACAACAGGCACAGGTCCGGGGCCGCGGCGTCCACCGGGCCGCCCGGGTGCTCCGGACACCGGGTCGTCCGGACGGCCGTCGAGACACTCTCGTCCAGCAGGTCGATGGCGCGGCGCAGATCCGCCTTGACCTCGTGCAGCCGGGCGTCCGGCGTGTCGGCGGTGAGGGCCTCGCCGTGCTCGCCGAGGAGGCGGAGGGCTCGGCCCAGTGCCGTCAGTTGGGCGTGGTTCATGCCACCCAGTGTGCAGTCCCACGCCCGTACGCCGTACGTCAGCCCATGCTCTTCGCGCCGTCCAGGGACTCCCGGATGATGTCGGCGTGCCCGGCGTGCTGCGCCGTCTCGGCGATGATGTGCAGCAGCACCCTGCGGGCCGACCAGCGGGCGCCGGGCTCGAACCACGGAGCCTCCGGCAGCGGGTGGGAGACATTGAGGTCGGGCAGGTCCGCGACCAGCTTGTCGGTCTGCGCGGCCACTTCCTCGTACGCGGCCAGGACGCCCTCCAGCGTTTCGCCGGGCAGCATCCGGAAGTCGTCCGCCCGCTTGGCGAAGTCGGCCTCGGTCATGCTCTTGAAGTCAGGCATGGCCGACGTGCCCCGCTCGATGAATTCCGCCCAGCGCCGCTCGGTCGACGTGACGTGCTTGATCAGGCCACCGAGACACAGCTCACTGGCCGTGGTCCGCTGCCCCGCCTGCTCGTCGGTGAGGTCCCGGGTGGTGAACCGCAGGAAGTGCCGGTGCTTGGCCAGCGTCTCCAGGAGGTCGGAGCGCTCGTCGGTGACGGTGTTGTTCGAGGTCTCGTTCATGAGCCCTACGGTAGGAACCGTTTAGGTCAGATCCTGACCGCATTGACGAACGCCGCCCAGACGGACGCGGGAAATATGAGCTTCGGGCCGTGAGGGTTCTTGGAGTCGCGGACGGGGACGAGGGTGGGGAAGTCGCGGGTGACTTCGAGGCAGTTGTCGCCCCCGCCGCCGCTGTGGCTCGACTTGTGCCAGGTGGCGGCGCTCAGGTCGTGGTCAGGGATGCTCGTCATGGGAGTAATCCTGCGCCAGCACCTCGATCAAGGCCAGGGACTTCTCGGGCGAGAGCGCTGAGGCCGCGAGGAGTTCGTAGGTGAACTTCATGTGGGCGACGGTGGCGGGGTCGTCCTCCAGCCTTCCGGTGCCGACTCCTTCGGAGTAGGCCAGCGGAGGGGCGTCCTCGAACTCCATCAGCTTCAGGGATCCCTTCATCGCGGCGTGTGCACCTGCGCTGAACGGCAGCACCTGGACGATGACCCGGTTCCGGCGAGTCAGGCCCGCGATGTGGCGCAGGGCCCCTGCCATGACGGAACGGCCGCCGGTCAGCCGGCGCAACGCCGCCTCGTCGAGGACGGCCCACAACAAGGGCTTTGTTGGGTGATCGAGCAACCGGGTCCGCGCCATCCGGCCCTCCACCCAGTTGTCGATGGTCTCCTCCGGGGCGATTGGGTCGTACGCCCGGTTCACGGCCCGTGCGTATGCGGGCGTCTGAAGCAGCCCGGGAATCAGCAGGGGTGCGTACTCCCGGATGGCCGTCGCTTCAGCTTCGGCCTCCGCGGCCTCCGCGAAGTGCTCCGGGTACTTCGACTTGGACGCCGCCCTGAAGTTCCGCTGGAAGAAATCCCCCGTACCCAGCGCCTCATCCAACAACCGGGCCTGTTCTGGCTGGATCCGCCGCGTGCCCGCCTCCAGTTGGCCGACGAACGAGCCGCTGGCGAACAGCAGTTGGCCCAGCTTCTCCTGGCTGAGGCCCGCCTTCTCGCGGGCGTGCCGCAGTTCCGCGCCCAGCAGTGCGCGCGGCGATGACGATGGATCCAGGTCCTTGGATCCCGGCATGGCACCTCCCGGTCGGACAGCAGGGATTGTTGGGACGCCCCCTCTGGCCAGGTTAGGTGCGCGATCGACACGCTGTGTCGTGAATCAGCAACTCTGCGTGGAGAGGTGGATGAGGCGTGCGGTCGACCGAAGAAGTCGTGGCGTTGCTGCGGGAGGCCCTCGGGGGTGTGGGAGTCGTGTTGCCGTCCCTGTGCGTGGACCCGGTGACCGGCGCCGGTAAGGAGCCGTTCGCTCTGGTCCAGCTGGGGCGCTGCAATGTGCGGACCGCCGAGCGGCTGGTGGCGGTGTTGCGTGGGGAACAGGAGGAGCCGGCGGCCAAGGACGAGCTGCTGGAGCGGGTCCGCGCGGTCAACAGGGAGAGCCGAATGCCGCGTTAGGCGTCGGCCGCCAGACCGTTGAGGCGGTCGTACTGGTCCGGCGTGAGGGGGAGGGCGGCGGCGGCCACGTTCTCCTCCAGGTGCGCGACGCTCGACGTCCCCGGGATCGGGAGGATCACCGGGGAGTGGGCGAGGAGCCAGGCGAGGGCGACCTGGGTCGGCGTGGCGTCGAGTTCCTTGGCGACGGCGGCGATCTGCGACGACTGCGTCCCCGAGGCGCCGGCGGCCGCCGGGCGCCACGGCAGGAAGGCGATGCCCGCCTCCTCGCACACCGCGAGGACGGGCTCGTGCTCGCGGTCGAGGAGGTTGTAGCGGTTCTGGACGCTCGCGATGTCCACGACGGCGCGCGCCGCGGCGAGTTCGTCGACGGTGACCTCGGAGAGGCCGATCCGGGCGACCTTGCCCTCGTCGCGCAGGTCGGCGAGGGCGCCCAGCTGGTCGGGCAGAGGGACGCCCGGGTCGAGGCGGTGGAGCTGCAGCAGCTCGATCCGGTCCAGGCGGAGGCGGCGCAGCGCCTCGTCGACCTGGGCGCGCAGGTCGGCAGGCGCGCCCGCGTGCCGCCAGCCCTCACCGGAGTCGGTCCGGCGGATCCCGACCTTCGTGGCGATGGCGAGGTCGTCGGGGTAGGGATGGAGGGCCTCGGCGAGGAGGTCCTCGTTGACGCCCCAGCCGTACATGTGCGCCGTGTCGATCAGTGTGACGCCCAGTGCGACGGCTCGCCGGGCGACCGCGAGGCACGCGGCGCGGTCCTCGGCGGAACGGGGCCGCAGATGCATCGCCCCGAACCCGAGCCGCCGTACTTCGAGATCGCCGCCGATGCGGTACGTCGTCGGTGCCGTCATGCGGCCACGCTAACAGGGGAGTTGGTCATTCCCCGGCGGATTTCAGCGCCGCTCGCAGGTGGCCGTCGGCGTCGGTCAGGAGGCGGGTCGCGGTGGGGCCGTCCGTCTCGGCGAGGAGGATCAGGATGGCCGTCTTCACCTCGCCGCCCGCCTCCGTCAGGGCGCGTTCGATGGCGGTGTCGTCCGCGCCGGTGGCGAGGGCGACGATGCGGCGGGAGCGGGCGCGGAGCTTGTCGTTGGAGGCGCGGACGTCGACCATGAGGTTCCCGTAGGTCTTGCCGAGCCGGATCATCGTGATCGTCGACAGCATGTTGAGGACCAGCTTCTGGGCGGTGCCCGCCTTCAGCCGGGTCGAGCCGGTCAGCAGCTCCGGGCCCACGACGATCTCGATGCCGTGCTCGGCTGCCGCGGCCAGGGCGCTGCCCGGGTTGCAGGACAGGCCGATGGTCAACGCGCCCCGGCGGCGGGCGTGTTCGACGGCGCCGATCGCGTACGGGGTGCGGCCGGAGGCCGAGACGCCGACCACCGTGTCGTCGGGCGTGAGGGCCAGGGCGTCGAGGTCGGTGCGGGCCAGGTCCTCGGAGTCCTCGGCGCCCTCGACCGAGGTGACCATCGCCTCCGGGCCGCCCGCGATGAGGCCGACGACCTGGGTGGGGTCGGTGTTGAAGGTGGGCGGGCACTCGGAGGCGTCGAGGACACCGAGGCGGCCGGCGGTGCCGGCACCGGCGTAGACGAGCCGTCCGCCCCGTGCCATCCGCTGCGCGACGGCGTCGATGGCGGCGGAGATCTCGGGGAGGCGCGAGGCCACTGCGGCCGGGACGGAGGCGTCCTCGCCGTTCATGAGCCGGGCGATGTCGAGGGTGGGGAGCTGATCGATCTCGGCGAGCTCGGGCCGGAACGCCTCGGTGGTCAGGGTGTCCAACTCGGCGCGGAGATTGCGGGGGGTGGATGCAGCGGTCATGAGCAAACGGCTCTTTCTGATGTGCGGTGTCCTGTCCGACCTTCAGGGGCGCGGGGAACTGCGCGACCAGCCACGACGGCCCCGCAGGCGACCCACAACCGACAGACCGGGGTCTATCTGCGATGCCGATGTGCCAGCGCCTCGTACGACGCGGCCAGCGCCGGCGCCGCCGTGTCGTACGTCCGCTGGGCCACCCCCACGAACAGGCAGTCCACCACCAGCAACTGGCTGGTCCGCGACGACATCGCCGCCGGTCGCAACTCGCTCTCCCGAGCCGTGGACGTCGTAAGGATGTGATCGGCGTACTGGGTCACGGCCCCGTCCGGACGGCCCGTGATCGCGACGGTGGTCGCCCCGTGCTCGAAGGCGACCCGCAGCGGCTCGATGACGTCACCGGTGGACCCGGAGTGGGTGATGGCGATGGCGACGTCCCCCGCGCGCAGTTGCACCGCGTTCGTCACGGCGAGATGCGGATCGCTGTGCGCGTGGGCTATCAGTCCTATCCGCAGCAGCTTCTGCGCCAGATCCTGCGCGACGAGCCCCGACGCCCCCACCCCGTACACGTCGATGCGGCGGGCCGCGGCGGCCGCCGACACCGCCGCGCCGAGCTGCACCGTGTCGAGGCCGGCCGCGGTGTCGGCGAGGGTCTGCTGCTCGTCGTAGGCGAGCTTGGCGACGACGTCCGCGATGGGGTCGTCCACCGCGATGTCGGTCGTGATGGCCGGGGCCCGGCCCGACTGCTGCTGCGCGGCGAGGCCGGCCAGGGCCAGGCGCAGGTCGCGGTAGCCGGGGTAGCCGAGGAGGCGGGCGGTGCGTACGACGGTGGCCTCGCTGGTGCCGGTGAGTTCGGCGAGGCCGGTGACCGTGAGGGCCGCGCAGCCCGCCGGGTCCTTCGCGACCGCCTCGGCCACGCGCTGCATGGAGCGGGTCATCGACGGGGCGAGCGTGCGCACCTTGGCCGCGAGGGCGGCGGGCGCCGGAGCCCGGTCGAAAGTTTCCTTCAGTTCATTGGGCACACTTGAAAGGTATTTTCAGATCCGGGGCTTGGTCAAGAGTGCGCACAATAGGAGCATGGAACCCGTCACTCCGCTGGAACAGGCGCTGCACACCGCCCGCGCCCTCGTGCTCGCCGACCTGGTCGCGGGCGAGGTCGCCGAGGCGGACGTCGTGTCCCTCGTCGAGGAGGCGGTCGTCCAGCGGCGCTGGTGGGTGGAGCAGTGGCCGGACGGCGTGGAGTTCGTGGCGGGGCTGGTCGCCCAGGACGTGCAGGACGCGCTGCTGGACCGGTACGGCCGCTGGCCGTTGTGCCCGGTGTGCGACGGCGACCCGCACGCGCTGGAGATCGAGCCGGAGCTGGGGCCCGATCCGCACTGGGTGTGCCACCAGGCGGGCGTGAAGGTCGCGGCGGTGGGCTCGCTGGGGCCGGCCACCACGGGTGGGACACCGTCCTCGTGATCTACATCGACCCGCCCACGTGGCCGGGGCACGGCCGGATGTGGTCCCACCTCGTCAGCGACGTCTCGTACGACGAACTGCACACGTTCGCCGAGGGGTTGGGCGTACCGCGGCGGGCGTTCGAGCGGGATCACTACGACATCCCCTCGCACCGGTACGCCGACGCGGTGCGCGCCGGCGCGGTGGAGGTCAGCAGCCGGGAGGTGGTGCGGTTGCTGCACGGGTCCGGGCTGCGCAGGCCGAAGGGGCGGGACTGGGGCTGACGCCCCCTCGGCCGGGGCCCGCTAGGCGAACTGGCCCGCTAGGCGAACTGGCCGGGCTGGTAGGAACCGGCCGGCTGCCGGACGATGACGTTCATCCGGTTGAAGGCGTTGATCAGCGCGATCAGGGACACCAGCGCGCCGAGCTGCTCCTCGTCGTAGTGCTTGGCGGCGTTCTCCCAGACGTCGTCCGGTACCCCGCCGGCCGCGTCGGCGATCCGGGTGCCCGCCTCCGTCAGCTCCAGCGCGGCGCGCTCGGCCTCGGTGAAGACGGTGGCCTCCCGCCAGGCGGCGACCATGTTGAGGCGGACGGTGTCCTCGCCGGCGGCGACGGCGTCCTTGAAGTGCATGTCGGTGCAGAAACCGCAGCCGTTGATCTGGCTGGCGCGCAGGGTCACCATGTTCGCCGTCGCGACGGGCAGCGACGCATCATGGAGCACCTTGCCCGCGGAGGCGATGTGCTTCACGAACTTGGCGACGGTCGGGATCTCAAGGGCGTTCAGACGGGCGCTCATGGCGAACTCCTCAGGCGTTGCTGGTAGCCGTTGTGGTGGGTTACACAGCTATGACGGAGGGGTCCGGCCCGATGTGACGAGCAGGGATGTGACCTGGGTCACTGACCCTTCGGTGTCGCGCTCCGACGGACGTAGAGCCTGAGATCGCGGTCCATGTCCCGCTCCTCGTACGCCGTGCGCTCCTCCTCGAAGGTCGCCCGGGTGTAGCCGGCGCGGGTGGCGACGCCCCGCGAGGGGACGTTGTCCTCGTGGATGGCCGCGACGAGCGCGAGCGCCTCGTCGCCCGAGAGCGCGTGGTCGGAGAGGGCGCGCAGGGCCTCGGTCGCGTAGCCCTGACCGCGGGCGGCCTCGGTGAGGTCGTAGCCCACCTCGGCGTGGCCGTCCTCGTCCGGTACGCCGTGGAAGCCCATGCCGCCGACCGCGCGGCCGTCCGCACGCCGTACGAGAACGAACAGGCCCCACTCGGGCCGGTGCACTCCCTCCCCGTACGCCTTGACCACCATGCCGGCGGCGTCCCGGGTGCCCTGGAAGGGGCCGCCGTCGACCCACTCGAAGCCGCCGTCGCCGCCGGTGTGCAGATCGGTGGCGGCGGCGGGCGTCACGCCCTGGAGGGTGAGCCGGTCGGCTTCGATGACGAGGTTGTTGCGCCAGCGCCACTCGGTGACGGGCGGGCGGCCCGGCAGCTCGCCGCGGCCGGTGGCCCACAGGAGCGTGCGCCAGTGGTCGGGGCCCGGGCGGACGTGCGGGAAGATCGTCGTGAGGACGAACTCGGGGAGTTCGGCGGGCGGTTCGTACGCGAGCCCCAGGCCCTCGGCGATGTCGTTCGTGTGCAGCAGCACTTCGGCGATCCCCATCGCGGCGTAGCCCTCGCGGTTCGCGCTGCGGAACGGGTACGGGTGGCAGGCGCGGACCTCGCGCGGCGTGGTGCGGACGGTGACGGAGAACAGGGCACCGCCCATCTCCACGACCTGGATCAGGCCCTCGTTGTCCGTGCCCTCGTCGAGGGTGATCTCGAAGGGGACGTACGCGTCCTGGGCGCGGGCCGCCAACTGGCCCGCGTAGCCGACGAGATCCTCGGCGATGTGGAACGCCGTCCTGTGGCAGCTCCACTCCAGCCGGCCGGCCGGCACGGCCTCCCAGTCCCGGTCCGCCGCCGCGCGCAGCAGTTGCACGCAGCTCGCCACGGCCTCGGTCACGCGTTCCCCGCCCCTGTGTCGCATGTGCGGCAGGCTACGGGCCCGGGTCGGTCAGGGCGACAGCATTTCCAGCTCGCCGGTGAGGTTGTAGCGGGCGGTGGCCTCCCACTCCTTCCTGCCGTGCGGCGTGCGGAACAGGCTCGGCAGGGCGAGGAGTTGGCGCAGGATCGCGGCACGGCCCTCGCGAAAGGCGTCGTTGGGGACGAAGTGGTACTCCTCGCGGACGGCGGCGGTGTACGCGGCGTACCCGGAGGGCGGTGCGGCGAGGATCGCGAGGTCCGCGTCGCACAGGACCTCGCCGTCGCGGTCGTCCGGTGCCGGGTCGTGGGTGACGGTCAGACGCACGAGCCGGGCGACCTCCGCGGTGCGGTCCGCGGGGACGCCGGCCTCCGACAGCGCGCGTTCGGCGAGCCGGGCGGAGCGTTCCTCGTTCTCCGAGCGGTCGGGGAGGTAGACGGCGTCGTGGAACCACGCGGCGAGTCGTACGACGTCCGGGTCGTCGGCGTGGGGCGCCAACTCGTCGACGCGGTCCAGGACCGCGGCGAGGTGGGTGAGGGTGTGGTAGCGGCGCTGCGGTTCCTGCCAGCGGGTGAGGAGGTTGTCGGCGTAGGGGGTGGGGTCGGGGGTGGTGAGGGGGGAGCGGGCCGCGTCGAGGGTGCGGGCGAAGCGGGTGCGGAGGGTGTCCGTGTCGAGGTCGGGCATGGGGTCATTGTGGTGGGTCGGGGGTGGCGCGGGCCGGTTTTCGTCTGCGGGTGGGTGGGGGCTGGTCGCGCAGTTCCCCGCGCCCCTGAGGGGGTGCGGGCGGGGGGTCGTGGGGGGGTGGGGGGGGGTTGGTT
>NZ_JBIDDQ010000018.1:0-181232 GCF_043195415.1 Streptomyces sp. Y7 | reverse complement strand
CCTGATCCCCGGGTGGTCGCGGACCCGGCCGCCGCGGGACGGAGGCCCGGGACCACACCGCCGTCGTCGTCTCAGGGCCGGGTCCGCGACCACCCGGGGATCAGGGACGCCTGCTGACCCGGTGTCCGGACCGGCCCTGAGAGCCTGTCGTCACGGTGCGACGCTCAGCGGCGGGGCCGGCGCAACGCGTGGAACTGGGGGCCGTACGTGCCCCGGCCGGAGGGGATGCCGGTCTCCATCAGTTCCACGGCCGGATTCTGCAGCCCGCGCATGGTGCGGATGCCCGCGCCCAGGGTGCGATGGCCGCCGCCCGCCCAGGCCGCGTCGAGGGAGTCCAGCACCGTGCTGTACATCGCGTCGAAACGGAACAGCAGCCCCCCGACATGGGCGGGCGTGTCGCGCCAGCCGCCGGCCGGGACCGGGGCCATGGGGCGTACGTCGGGGAAGGGGACCGGCGGGCCGACGAACCGCCAGCCGTCGTCGGTCCGGCGCAGCTCCCTGCCGTGGTAGATCTCCCCGAAGGCGTAGTAGTGCGCCGGGCGGTCGTCCGAGAAGGAGTCGATGGGGGAGCTGTCGGTGCCCTCGCCCTGCTCCCTGATGATCTCGATGGCGTGCTCGACGTCGTCGAGGGTGCGCACCGGGCGCAGTTCGTCGGAGTCGATGTGCTGGGTGACCTGGCCCCGCACCGACAGGTCCGGCCGCACCGCCCGGAACGCGCCGAGCATGGCGTCGTAGAACTCCCCGACGGTGGGCGAGGCAACGCTGCGGGCGAGTGACACCTCGGGGGCCTCGATCGCCATCATCACGTCGCGGACGAAGGGCTTGGTGAGGCCCGACAGATAGACGGTGACCCCGGCGCGCACACCGCCCGGCAGCGGACCGGGGTACACGGGCGCGGCGGCCTTGATCTGCGGCCTGCCGCCCACGGCCACGAGCAGATTGCAGACGATGCCCAGGTGGTACATCTCGTCGCCGACGATCCGCCGGATCATCCGCGCGACCTCGCTGCGCTGGTCCTTGACGGACCACCAGCCGCACAAGTAGGGCGGAATGGTGGAGAGTTCGAGGCCCACCGCGACCTGAAGGGCGGACCTGAGCCAGGCGACCCCGCGGCTGTCCGCGGGAACGGCCATCAGCCGCGCCACGGACCCGGGACCGGCGGCGGATTGCGCGGGAGCCTGCGCCGCCGCCGCGCCCGCGGTCACGTCCGCCGGTGACACGGCGGCCTGCGCGGGCCCGGCGACCGCGGTCGGTGCCCCGGCCGCCACCGCGGCCGACGCCAGGAAACTCCTGCGCTTGAACGGAGCAACCGCCGGCTCGTCCGGATCTTCGCCCATACCCGTCAACCTCGCCTCAGCTCATAGGGACGGCCCCGCCTCGGCCAGCCGCACCGCGTCCGGGACCCCTCCGACAGCTCGCGAAGCTAGCAGCGATCACCGCCGCCACCAGGGCACACGTGCCGAACGGCGCACCGACCACCCTGTCGGGCCAATGTTCCCGAGCCGGCGATGTCCGGGCGCCGCGGTGACCGCCGGGGACGTGAGTGAAAGCCTCAGCGCGGTGACCGCCGGGGACGTGGGCGAAAGCCTCAGCGCGGTGCCGCCGCGCGCGGGGCGGCCGTGCTGGACCGCGGCACCAGCCGTGTCGACAACTCCGTCCGTGTGCTCTCCGGGCGGTCGCCGTCCATCATCCGCACCAGCAGCCGCAGCGCGGTCGCCGCCATCTCCGACAACGGCTGGCGGACCGTGGTGAGGGCGGGGGAGATCCAGCGGGCCTCCGGCAGATCGTCGAAACCGACCACGCTCATGTCGTCCGGCACGCGCAACCCCCGTTCCGCCAGCGCCTCGTAGACCCCGAGGGCCATCCGGTCCGAGCAGACGAAGACAGCCGTCGGCGGCTCGGGCAGGTCGAGGAGTTCCAGCATCCGGAGGTGCGCGACCTCCTCGTCGAAGCCGGCCTGCCTGAGGTACTCGGGACGGTGCCGCACCCCGGCCGAGGTGAGCGCCGAGCGGTAGCCGGCCACCCGGGCCGTGCTGCACATCTTGCGCTGGTGGCCGGCGATGACGGCGATGCGTTCGTGGCCGAGCGACAGCAGGTGCTCGGCCGCCGTCACGCCGCCGTGCCAGTTCGCCGCGCCCACCGACACCACGCCCGGCGGCGGTTCGAGCACCGGGTCGATCATCACGAACGGGATGCGGTGCTGCTCCAGCCACGCGTACTGGGACGCCGTCAGCTCGGCGAGATTGAACAGCACCCCGGAGGAGCCGCGCGCGATGAGCTTGTCCAGCCAGCCCCGTTCGGGCCGCGCGCCCCGCGTCCGGGTCAGCCCGGCCGAGACGACCACCTCCAGACCCGCGTCATGGGCCGCCGCCTCCACCCCGTGCAGCACCGCGCCCGACCACGAGTTGTCGAGCGAGTGCACGACGAGGTCGACCAGGCCCGGCGTCTTCGCCGCGTCGAAGCGGGGCCTGCGGACGTAACCGAGCCGGTCCAGTGCCTCGGTGACCCGGCGACGGGTCTCCGGAGCCACGTCCTCGCGGCCGTTGACCACCTTGGAGGCGGTCGGCACGGACACCCCGGCCTCGCGGGCCACGACCGCGAGGGTCGGCCCGGCGGCCACGCTCGCGCCTCCTGTACGGACCATCGGGAACCACCTCTCCGGCCCGCCCGAGGGCCATGAAAAGTTTCGACCGGCGCAGAAACAGTAAGCGCTTCCTAAAGTGTTTCCTACCCTAGGTTCGCCGCACGGGGTCGGGAAGAGCGCGAAGTTGCCGGGACTGAGCCGATCGCGGCTTTCGAAACCGCGAACGGGCCCCGGGGTGCCGGCGGCCCGCGGCGGTGACATCGGCCGGTCCGGCGCCGGGGCCACCGCTGCGCGCCGAGTGACCGGGTACGCCGAACAGCCCTCTCACCCGCTCGTGTCACGGAATATCGGGCCACAATGAGTTGCTCTGATCTTCACGGTGCACGAGCGCGGTGAGGAGGCTGGTGGACGTATGACGGCAGTCCAGGCAGACCCCGTGGTGAGCACGCCCTACGGTTCGGTACGGGGCCGGTACGAGAACGGCGTCGCCGTGTTCCGGGGCATCCCGTACGCGGCGGCCCCTTTCGGCCCGCTCCGGTTCCGGCCGCCGGTGCCGCCCGAACCGTGGGACGGTGTCCGCGAGGCCGTGGCCTTCGGGCCGACCCCGCCGAAGCCGCCGTACTCGGAGGCGTTCGCGCAGTACCTGTCCGACCCGGTGGTGCCGGGCGACGACTGTCTCAACCTCAACGTCTGGACGCCCGCCCCGGACCCCGGCGCCCGGCTCCCGGTCATGGTGTGGCTGCACGGCGGCGCCCTGACCCGCGGTTCCTCCGGCGTCCCCGTGTACGACGGGCGGCCCTTCGCCCGGGACGGCGTCGTCCTCGTCTCGGTCAACTACCGGCTCGGCGTCGAGGGGTACGGCTACTTCCCGGACGCGCCCGCCAACCCCGGACTGCGCGACCAGCTCGCCGCCCTGACCTGGGTCCACGCCTCCATAGCGGCCTTCGGCGGCGACCCGGACCGCGTCACCCTGTTCGGCCAGTCCGCCGGCGCGATCAGCGCCGGCGCGCTGCTCGCCGCCCCGCAGGCGCAGGGCCTGGTCCGGCGGGCGATCCTGCAGAGCGGTCCGCCCGAGGCGGCCGAGCGGGACAAGGTGCGGCGCATGGTGCGCCGGATGGCGACCCGGCTGAAGATCCCCGCCACCGCCGCCGCCTTCGCCGAGGTCGACCGCGAGCTGCTGCTGCGCACCCAGGCCGACGTGGGCCGGCTCAGCAGCCCCGTACTGGGCGGTCCCGCCTTCGGGATCGTCGTCGACGGGGACCTCGTGCCCCGCGATCCGATGGAGGCGCTGACGGAGGGGGACGCCGCGGCCGGCGTCGAGCTGATGCTGGGCTGGACCCGCGACGAGTACCGGCTGTGGCTGGTGCCGGGCGGGCTGCTGGAACGCGTCGACCGGCTCGGCGCGGTCGCCCTGGCCGGGGCCATGGCACGCTGCCGCGTCGGCGCCGACGTGCCCCGCGGCTACCGCGCCCTGCACCCGCAGGCCGGCACCGCCGAGATCGTCGGCCAGATGGTCACCGACCACCTGCTGCGCCTCCCGCTGCACCACCTGGCCGGGGCCCGCCCCGGATCGTCGTACGTGTACGAGTTCGCCTGGCCCTCCGCCCTCCCCGACCTCGGCGCCTGCCACGCCCTGGAGCTCGGGTTCGTCTTCGACACCGGAGAGGTCCCCGAATCCCGCAAGCTGGCAGGTGAGGGGGCCCCGGAGGAACTGGCCCGGGAGATGCACCGGGCGTGGGTGCGGTTCGCGGTGGACGGCGACCCCGGGTGGCAGGCGTGGGACGACACGCATCCGGTACGGATCTTCGGCGACGGCGACACCCACACCGCGCACGGCCCGCGCGACGCCGAGCTCGCGCTGTGGTCCGCCGCCCAGCCCCGTGAGCCCGTTCCCGTGATGGACCGGGCCGACGGCGTGCCGGCCCGCGGCGCGGAGCTGCGTTCGGTCGTGCGGCGACTGCGGCTGCCGGGCGCGGTGCGCAGGCACTGAAGGTGAGGGGCCGGGCTTGCCGTGAGGTCCGTTGCACCGACCTGACGGCGGTGGCCGCCCCGCCCTCGCCGCCTGCTCCAGCGGCATCACCTCCCTCGACGGCTGGGGCTCCGCCGGCTCCGGCGGTGGCCCGGGGCGCGCGGACGTCGCCGTGCGGGAGGCGCTCCGGTCACTGCTCCGTCCGCAGCGTCCGCGCGATCGAGCCGATCGTGTCGGGGCCCACCCGGCAGCACCCGCCGATCAGCCGGGCGCCGGACGCCCGCCACCCGGTGACCTCCTCGGGCGTGAAGCTGGGGCGTCCGTCCCAGGCGCGCGCCTCGGCGTTCCAGGCCTCGCCGCTGTTCGGGTAGACGACCACGGGCCTGCCCGTGACGCGGGCGGCGATCTCCACGGCGCCCGCGACGTCCTCGGGCGCGCAGCAGTTCACGCCGACCGCGATCACCTCGTCCACGTCGGCGGCCGGCGCGAACGCCTCCTCCAGCGGCTGCCCGGCGCGGGTGCGGCCACCGGCCACGGAGAACGACAGCCAGGCCGGGACCCCCAGCCCGCGCACCGCCCTCAGCAGCGCCGCGGCCTCGTCGGCGTCGGGGACCGTCTCCAGAGCCAGCACGTCGGGCCGCGCCCCGGCCAGCACCTCCAGGCGGGGCCGGTGGAAGCGCTCCAGCTCCGCCACGCTCAGCCCGTACCGGCCCCGGTACTCGGAGCCGTCCGCGAGCATCGCGCCGTACGGCCCGACCGACGCGGCCACCCACAGCGGCCGTACGACCCCCGCGGCCCGCGCCCGCCGTGCCGCTTCGCGGGCCGACTCCACGCTGAGGGCGATCAGTTCGGCCGCCCGCTCGTGCCCGATGCCACGTCGGGCGAACCCCTCGAACGTGGCCTGGTAACTGGCGGTGATCGCCACGTCCGCGCCCGCCTCGAAGTACGCGAGATGAGCCTCGGTGATCGCCTCCGGCACCTCCGCGAGCAGCCGCGCCGACCACAGCTCGTCGCTCAGGTCGTGCCCGGCGGACTCCAGCTGGTTGGACATGCCGCCGTCGAGCACGACGGTCCCGGCGGCGAGGGCCTGGGCCAGGGTGATGCTGCTGGTCATGTGGACGACGGTAGTCCAGGAGGGCCCGGTGACGGAGAGGTGGACGGCGGGGCCGGCCCCCGCCGGGAGATGCGCTCACGTGGCCGGGCCGCTCCCGTTGCGAGAAAGCGCTCTCTCCCGTCCCGTCGAACCCGTTGACCTCCCGGTGGCACGCCCTTACCTTTTCGGCGTTCGTAATGACAGATCGCGTACGTGATTTCGAACAATCCCCCCAGGTGAACTCGAGAGGCAGTCCGCATGAGCCGCGACGACGACCTGCCCGAAGTCCCCAGCCGCAGAATGCTGTTGAGGGGTGCCGCAGCCGCCGGCGCCCTCACCGCCGTCCCCGGAGTCGCCCACGCCGCACCCCGAAGGCCGGCCCCGTACGAGAACCCGCTCGTCCGGCAGCGCGCCGACCCCCACATCCACCGCCACACGGACGGCCGTTACTACTTCACGGCGACCGTCCCCGAGTACGACCGGATCGTCCTGCGCCGCTCCCGCACCCTGAACGGCCTGTCCACGGCGGCCGAGTCGGTCATCTGGCGGGCCCATCCCAGCGGTGACATGGGCGCCCACATCTGGGCGCCGGAACTGCACCGCGTCGGCGGCAAGTGGTACGTCTACTTCGCCGCCGCGCCCACCGAGGACGTGTGGCGCATCCGTATCTGGGTCCTCGAGAACTCCCACCCCGACCCCTTCCAGGGCACCTGGGTGGAGAAGGGCCAGGTCAGGACGGCCTGGGAGACCTTCTCGCTCGACGCCACCACCTTCACGCACCGGGGCAGGCGCTACCTCTGCTGGGCACAGCACGAACCGGGGACGGACAGCAACACCGGGCTGTTCCTCTCCGAGATGGCGAACCCCTG
The DNA here is from genome assembly GCF_043195415.1 of Streptomyces sp. Y7. Taxonomy (NCBI): domain Bacteria; kingdom Bacillati; phylum Actinomycetota; class Actinomycetes; order Kitasatosporales; family Streptomycetaceae; genus Streptomyces; species Streptomyces sp. Y7. The sequence goes on along the minus strand of NZ_JBIDDQ010000018.1, from coordinate 174,717 downwards.
GACCCTGACGGGACCTCAGATCCGGCTGTCCACACCGGAGTACGACTGGGAGTGCGTCGGCTTCAAGGTCAACGAGGGCCCCTACGCCCTCAAGCGCAACGGCCGGATCTTCCTGACCTACTCGGCCTCCGCCACCGACCACCACTACTGCGTCGGCATGCTCACGGCCGACGCCGACAGCGAGCTCATGGACCCGGCCACCTGGTCCAAGTCGCCGACCCCGGTCTTCACCGGCGACGACACGACCCGGCAGTACGGGCCCGGCCACAACTGCTTCACCGTCGCCGAGGACGGGCGCAGCGACGTGCTCGTGTACCACGCCCGCCCGTACAAGGAGATCGTCGGCGACCCCCTGAACGACCCCAACCGCCACACCCGCGTCCAGCGGCTCGGCTGGAACGCGGACGGCACCCCGCACTTCGGCATACCCGTGGCAGACACGGCGGCGGCCCCGGCCGCCGCGACCGTGAAGGAGAGTGCGTGAGATGAGACGTGCGTACGCGGTCCTGCTCGCCCTGTGTCTGGCGGTGGCCGGCGCCCTGGCCACCGCGGGCCCCGCACAGGCCGCACCCCAGACCGTCACCACCGGCACCCAGTTCACCGACAGCGCGGGCAACCCGGTGCACGCCCACGGCGGCGGTGTCCTCAAGGTCGGCTCGTACTACTACTGGTTCGGCGAGCACCGCAACACCGACAACACCTTCCGCTACGTGGACGCCTACCGCTCCACCGACCTGAGGAACTGGGAGTTCAGGAACCACGTCCTGACCCAGTCCAGCGCATCCGAACTGGCCACCGCCAACATCGAGCGCCCCAAGGTCATGTACAACGCCTCCACCGGCAAGTTCGTCATGTGGATGCACAAGGAGAACGGCACCGACTACAGCGAGGCCCGGGCCGCCGTGGCGGTCTCCGACACCGTGGACGGGAACTACACCTGGCAGGGCAGCTTCCGTCCGCTGGGCCAGCACATGTCCCGCGACATCACGGTGTTCGTCGACACCGACGGCGCCGGATACATGATCTCCGCGGCCCGCGAGAACTACGACCTGCAGATCTACCGGCTGACCGCCGACTACACCGGCATCGCGAGTCTCGTCGCCGACCCCTGGCACGGCGGCCACCGCGAGGCACCCGCCCTGTTCAAGCGGAACGGCGTCTACTTCATGCTGACCTCGGGCGCCACCGGCTGGAACCCCAACCAGCAGCAGTACGCCACCGCCACGAACATCGCCGGCCCCTGGACCGCGATGACGAACGTCGGCGACTCCACGGCCTACGGCTCGCAGACCGCCTACGTCCTTCCCGTGCAGGTCGGTTCGGGCACGTCGTACCTCTACCTGGGCGACCGCTGGGGCAACTCCTTCGGGGGCACCGTCAACGACTCCCGCTACGTCTGGCTGCCGCTGACCTTCCCCACCTCGACCTCGATGTCGATGTCCTGGTCCCCGGAGGTCACCGTCGACACCGCGACCGGTTCGGTCAGCGGCACGAGTGCCACGTACAACACGCTGATCGCCCGGCACAGCGGCCGCTGCGTCGACGTCACCAGCCAGTCGCAGTGGCAGGGTGCCCAGCTCAAGCAGTACGACTGCAACGGCGGCGGCAACCAGAAGTACTGGTTCAAGTCCGTCGGCAGTGGCTCCTACCAGCTGATGACCCGGCACAGTTCGCTGTGCGTCCAGGAGAACGCGAACACGGTCACCCAGGAGAACTGCGACGCCGCGGCGGCCGGCCAGCAGTGGTCGCTCACCACCACCGGCTCCTACGTCAACGTCGTCTCCCGTGCGACCGGCGAATGCCTGGACGTGAACAGCGCGTCCACCGCCAACTCCGCCGCGGTCATCACCTACACCTGCAACGGCGGAACCAACCAGCAGTGGACACGCGGGACATGAAGTGTCGTCAGGCGAGCAGGTCGATCGCGTCGATCGCCGTGCCCGCGCTGAGATAGCCGGTCGTCCCCGAACCGCTCACCACGTCGATCCGCAGCACGTTGTACTGGCCGGCGTCCGTCTTCCAGGCGGACGCCGGCACGCTGTAGGTGAACGTGTGGTTGTTCCCCCGGTAGGAGCCGTTGGTCAGCGACCGGGTGCTCGGCTGGGTGGGCGGGGAGGGGATCGCGGACGTCCAGGCGTCGTTCACCGTCACCTGGGGGCGGCCGTTGGCGTACGCCGTGGTCACCCCGATCCGCAGGGTGTGCGCGGCGGCGGCCTGGGCCGCGGTCAGCCTGAAGTACACCAGGATCCCGCTGTTGACGTCCTTCCAGAGGTAGCAGGGGAAGGACGCCGTCTCGTTGTCGCCGATCACCACATTGCCGGTCCAGGCGGCGGCCCGGACGTCGGACGGGTGCGCGTACGTCATCAGGTCGGCGTTCTTGAAGCCGCTCGGCGTGCCGTTCCAGTCACCGATCCGCCAGATGGCGCTCGCGTTCCCCGGGTCGTTCGAGGACGGGATCGCGATCGTGTTGAGCGTGGTCGTGCCACCGGCCGTGACCGTCACCGACCCCGTGTACACGGCGAGTTCGCCCTTGAAGACGGTCAGCGTGTACGTCCCCGGCAGCACGCCCCCGATGGAGAAATAGCCGTCCGAGGCGCGCGCCGAACCCCAGTACTGCGCGGCCGAGTTGGCGATGCCGACCGTGTACGGGTACGCCGTGTTCCGCCCGGAGATCCCCACCCCGGCCACTCGGCCGCGTCCGCTCGCGCCGACGTACCCGGGCATGCCGAGCGAGTCCGCCCACGAGGTGGTGAGCGTGCCCGGGAACAGCGACGAGGAGGGCGCCCCGCCGTCGGTGAGGGCGATGACGTACGGGCCCTGGAGGCCGAAGCGCTGGGCCTCGGTCTGGTTCTGGCCGTAGTACAGGATCTCGTACAGCCCGCCGCCGTCCGCGCTCTGGTGCCGCAGCAGGGAACGGTAGAACGGGCCGCCGGACGCCTTCTCGTGATTGCTGCGCACGATCCACAGGCCGACGCCGCCGCCGGACCAGCCGACGTAGTCGTAGTCCATCACCCGGAGCCCGGAGTAGTGCTTCGAGCGGGTCTGGCCGTCGGACTTCGCGAACACGTCCGAGGCCTCGACGGTGGTGGGCGCGTAGGTGTAGGAGTCGGGCTCGTCGTTGCGGAACAGGCCCTCCCGCACGCGCAGGATGTACCGGGTCGCCGAGACGGACGTGTCGGCCTTCTCGGTCCACAGGTAGACGTTGTTCTCGCCGCTGCGGGCCGCGTAGTGGTGCCGCAGCGTGCCGTGGGCGACCGAGACCAGGATCGTCGTGCCGGACTGCTTGACCGACACGGTGGAACTGCCGAGGCCGGACTCGATGTGCGAGTTCATGCCGCCGTAGCCCTGGTACTCCGTGCCGCGGTACACCAGCGAGGTGAGGTCGCCGTTGGTCTTGCTGACCTTGAAGACGAGGTGGGCGCCGGTGTCGACGACGTAGTTCGAGCCGTCGTCGCTCCAGCCGAAGGCCGCGGCGCGTGCCGTGCCGGCGAGGGCCGTCGTGCCGGCCGCGGCCGTGGCGCCGAGGACGAAGGTGCGGCGGCGAACGGATCTTCCGTGGGATCCGGCCATGGGGGTGCCTCCTTCGGAGTCGGGGGTGCGGGTGTGGTGCAGAGTGGCAGTTGAATCGATTTCGCGAAAGGGCTTGCGCCGAGCTGGCACTGGGAAGTTCTGTGATGCGGTGCCGCAGTCTGGAAAGCGCTTGTCCGAACGGGTACGGTCCAGGCGCACGCCGGGTCCGTCCGAGCGAGGAGTCGCGAATGAGACGTTTCAGCACGGCCGTACTGGTGGCGGCCACCGTGGGCACCGCACTGACAGCGGTGCCTGCCCAGGCCCAGCCCCGGGTGCACGGCGACTGCACCGCCACCGCCTGCCACTTCGACGTCCCGCCCGGCACCTACGACGTCAAGGTCCTCCTCGGCGGCGGGTCCGCGTCCAGCACGAGCGTCGGTGGCGAGACGCGCCGCGCCCTGCTCCCCGAGACGGCGGTACCGGCCGGTGAGCGCGTCGCCCGCAGCTTCACCGTGAACGTCCGTACACCCGAGGGGGAGCCGACCGGAGCAGACGGCACCCCCGGCCTGGACCGCGTGCTGGGCGGCTCGGCACCGGCCCTCGCCGGCATCGAGGTCGCCCCCGCCCGGCGCACCCGCCAGATCCTCCTCGTCGGCGACTCCACGGTCTGCGACCAGCCCGGAGACCCGTACTCCGGCTGGGGCCAGCAGCTCCCGCGGTACCTGCGCAAGGGCCTGTCCGTCGCCAACTACGCCGACTCCGGCGAGAGCACGGTCAGTTACCTCGCCGACGCCCGCCTGTGGGCCACCGTCCAGCGGCTGATCCGCCCCGGCGACCTGGTGCTGATCCAGCTCGCCCACAACGACAAGACGACCGACGGGGCGACGTACCGGGCGAACCTGGAGACACTCGTGGCGGGCGTGCGCGAGAAGGGAGGCGAACCGGTCCTCGTGACACCCGTCGTCCGCCGCTGGTTCAACTCCGACGGCACGCTGAACAACGGCACCGCCCTGCTGGTGAACGGCCTGGGTGTGGACCACCCCGCGGTCGTCCGCTCGGTCGCCGCCGCCCGGGACGTCCCCCTGATCGACCTGACGGCGAGGACCAAGGCACTGGTGGAGTCGCTCGGCGTCGAGGCGTCCAAGGCGCTGTACCTCTACGACGAGAAGCGGGACAACACGCACACCTCGGTGCACGGCGCCACCGTGTACGCGAGTCTGGTCCGCGAAGAACTCGTCGCCCGGCATCTGGTGCCACGGGGCCAGGTGCGGGTGGGATGAGACCCCTGGGGCGTCCCGACCGGAACCGGGGCGCCCCAGGCCTGAACCGAGCCGCCGAGAGAGGGACCGATGCACCTGCCCCCGGACGACCGCACCCTCAGCCCCCGCACCGGCTGCACCCGCGCCCACTGGGAGGCGGCGGCCGACGGTCTGCTCGCCGCGGTCGAGCCGTACGCCACCGAGGACCGCGCGCTCTACCACCTCCCCGGCGACCACGTGAGCTGGTCGGGCCGGCTCTCCGACGGCCTGGAGGGCTACGCCCGCACGCTCCTGACGGCGGCGTTCCGCCAGGACGAGACGGTGCTGGAGCGCTACGCCGACGGCCTCGCGGCCGGTGTCGCGGGTGTCTGGCCCCGTATCGAGGACCGCGGCCAGCCGCTGGTCGAGGCGGCGTCGATCGCGCTCGCGCTGCGACTGACCCGGCCCCTGCTGTGGGACCGGCTGGACGACGGGGTACGGCAGCGCGCGGCGGACTGGCTCGGGGACGCGCTGACCGCGGAACCCTGGCCCTGCAACTGGGAGTTGTTCCCCGTGACGGTCGGCGGCTTCCTCCAGGAGGCCGGTCACGAGGCCGAGGCGTCCCGCAAGGCGATCGAGCGGGGCCTGGAACGCATCGAGGACTGGTATGTCGGCGGTGGCTGGTACACCGACGGCGACGGCCGGAAGTTCGACTACTACAACGGCTGGGCCATGCACCTGTACCCGGTGCTGCACGCCTGGCTCGCACGCGACGAACACCTTCTGGACCTGTACGGCGGCCGGCTCGCCCGCCATCTGGAGGACTACGCCCGCCTGTTCGGCGGCGACGGCGCCCCGATGCACCAGGGCCGCAGTCTGACCTACCGCTTCGCGACCACGGCCCCGCTGTGGCTGGGCGCCCTCACCGGCCGTACCCCGCTGTCGCCGGGGGAGACACGCCGGCTGGCCTCGGGCGCGCTGAGGTACTTCCTGGAGCGTGGCGCCGTGGACGCGAACGGGCTGCTGACCCTCGGCTGGCACGGCCCCGACGAGGCGGTCCTGCAGGGCTATTCGGGCCCGGCGTCCCCCTACTGGGCGAGCAAGGGCTTCCTCGGCCTGCTGCTGCCGGCCGAACACGAGGTGTGGACGGCGCAGGAGGAACCCGGACCGGCCGAGCGCGCCGACGAGGTGACCCCGATCGTCGCCCCCAACTGGCTGCTGCAGTCCACGAGTTCGGACGGACTGGTCCGCCTGCACAACCACGGCAGCGAGGACGTCCGCTACGACCCGTACTACACCCGCTTCGCCTACTCGACGGCGACGGAGCCCGCACCCTCGTACGACAACAGCGTGATCGTCGGCGACGACCCGAGCCGTACGGACATCGTGCCGCTGGGCGTGGGGGAGGGGTGGGCGGCCTCGCGGCACGCCGTCGGCGACGGGGTGCGGGTCACGAGCGTCGTGCTCGCGCGGGGCGCCGCCGAGGTGCGGGCCCACCTGGTGGCGGGGGCGCGGCCCGGAACGCCGGTGCGGGTCACGGGGTGGGCCGGACGGGACGGTGTCCGTGCCGAACTCCGCCCCGCCGTGGGCCTCGACGACGGCCTCACCGGCGTCACCGGTGACCGGCCCACCCTCTTCGTCGCCCTCGCCCGCCTCACGGCCGAACCGGAACCCCTCGCCCTGGACGAGCTGGTGACCGTGCGCCCGGACGGCGAGGACGGGATCGCCGTCCGCTTCGGCGACGACCACGAGGTCCAGGTCCGGTTGACCGACGGCGAGGCCGTCGTGCGGGCCTGAGCGTGCACGCGTCCGCGTCCGAAGGCGGGTTGACCGATGACGAGGGTGTCGGCGTGCGGGCCTGAGCGTGCACGCGTCCGCGTCGGATGGTGGGTGCGGAACCGACCGTGCCAGGGCCCGGGGTGCCGGCGGCGGTCTACCCGGAGAGGCCCGCCCGGCCCAGCGACCTGGCGATGGCGGGCAGGTCCCGCGGGTCGCCGTCGGGGTCGGTGGAACTCAGCCGCTCCAGCAGCCGCCCGGCGTCCAGCCGGTACGCCTCGGCGTCGGCCAGGACGTCGGCCGCGCTCGGTCCCGGCGCCGGGCCGTCGAAGTGGAGTCCCAACTCCTTCAGCAGACGGTCACGGTCGACGAAGTCGCTGAGACCGCAGTCCAGGCCGTCGTCCTTGAGGCTGTCGGGGTAGGGCGCCCGGCTCCAGGCCCCGTTCTCGTACCAGTAGACGCAGCCCAGTTCGTACCCTTCGAGCCGGTCGCGCAGCTCCTCGTGGGGCAGCCAGTCGGGGCCGCCCGCGAGCATGTCGACCGGCGGCTGGTGCCACTTCACGTCGCTCGACTCGTCCTCGCCGTAAAGCACGAACCGGCCCTCGCCCCTCCGCGACAGGACCCACCAGGTGCAGCCGCAGTCGTCCCAGTGCAGACCGTCCTCGTCGATCCAGTGGCCGGTCCGGTGCACGGCCGGCGTCTCCTCCGCCCCGGTCGTCGCCTCCACGGCGGCGATCAGCGCCCACCGCGCCCACAGCACCTCCCCCGGCGGAAGGTCCTCCGGCAGCCCCGGGCGGTGAATGGCCATGCGTGCCCCCGTGTGCGCTCGCTGCGTCGATGATCGCCGCAACACTACGGCCCGGCCGGCCGCCGGGTGCCCGCGCCTGCCGTGGAGCGGCTCGGCAGGGAACCCGGCGACGGCGGACGGCCGAGCGGATCAGCCGTGGTTGTACACCCGGGCGGGCCACCGGGAAGATGCCGTCCGAGCGTGTGCGGCGGACACTTCGGCCCGGACCGAAGCGAGGCGGGCCTAACGTTCCTCGTGGGACGTGAACCGCCCCGGGACCGCAGTCCGACGCCGTAGGGAGACCGCCGTGACCACCACCTTCGCCGAACTCCACCACGACGACGAGCTCCTGCTGCTGCCCAACGCCTGGGACCACGCCTCGGCGCGAGCGCTCGCCGCCGAGGGCTTCGCCGCGATCGGCACGACCAGCCTCGGGGTCGCGGCGGCCGCCGGCCTGCCCGACGGGGCGTCGGACACCCGCGACGAGACCCTTCGCCTCGCCCTGACCCTGGGCTCGGGACCGTACCTCCTCTCCGTCGACGCGGAGGACGGCTACAGCGACGACCCCGACGAGGTGGCCGAGTTCGCCCAGCAGCTCGTGGCCGTCGGAGCCGTCGGCATCAACCTGGAGGACCGGCTCGGCCCGCCCGCGCTGCACGCCGCGAAGATCGCCGCCGTCAAGGCCGCCGCACCGGGCCTGTTCGTCAACGCCCGCACCGACACGTACTGGCTGGGCGGCGGGGCGTCCGAGACCCGGGACCGGCTCGACGCCTACCAACGGGCCGGTGCCGACGGCCTGTTCGTGCCGGGGCTCACCGAACCGCGGGAGATCGCCGCCCTGGTGAAGGACGTCGACCGCCCCCTCAACATCCTGTACACGCCGGGCGGCCCCACCCTTGCCCACCTCGCCGACCTCGGCGTCCGCCGCGTCAGCCTCGGCTCACTGCTGTACCGGCGGGCCCTCGGCGCGGCGCTGGAGACGGCCGGGGAGATCCGGGCGGCACGCGTGCCGGGCGGGGCGGCCCCGTCGTACGGGGAGGTCGACGCGCTCAGCCGGCGGAGCGACGCGACTCACAGCGACGGTCCGTAGGTTCCTGTTAGCCTTGACACTTTCGCGGGTATCACACCCTTTGGACTCATCACCGGCGAGGGACCGAGGAACCATGACCATGGACATCCCCGGCGACAGGCGACTGGCGGCCGCCGTCGTGATGGACGACCGACAGCGGGTGCTTCTGGTGCGCCGCAGTGAGCGGGAGCGGTTCCTGCCCAGGGTGTGGGGCGTTCCCTGCGGGAAACTGGAGCCCGGTGAGAATCCCGGGGACGGCGCCCTGCGCGAGCTGAAGGAAGAGACCGGCCTGCTCGGCGAGATCGTCCGCAAGGTCGGCGAGTCCTCGTTCCTCAGCGACTACCGAGGGCACGAGATCAAGAACTGGCAGGACAACTTCCTCGTCAGGCCCCTGACTACGGCGATCACCCTGCCCGAGCCCGACCAGGACCACGCCTGGCTCGCCCGCGCCGAGCTGACGACCGTCGAGATCGACGCGTACAACCTCGACGTCGTCCGGCAGGCGTTCACAGAGTTCTGAGCTGCTCGGCGAGATCCCGCAGCGCCTGAAGGTACTCCGCCGTCCCCAACGGCACCTTCGCGACCGCGCCCGGATGCGGGCCGGCCGCCGTGAACACATCGGTGTGCGCACGTCGTTCGGCGCCGGTCTCCAGGAACAGCGTCACCGTCGGCCGGTCCGTGTCGCACCATGCCCGATGGAGGGTGTGCGCGGGCAGGGCGTAGGAACTGCCCGCCGCGTACTGTCCCGTATGCGTCAGCCGCAGCAGCGCCGGCCCGGCGGGCTCCAGCACCCAGTCGGCCGACCGCTCCGCCAGCGACTCCTCGTAGCGGGCCGCCGCGATGCCGCCGTCACCGACCTCGTACAGCTCCATGGCCAGCCGCCCCCGTACGACATGGGACGCGAGCGGTGAGCGGTGGTTGTGGATGTCCTCCTTGCCGATCGCCCCCGCGCCGGGGTGCCACACGTGCGCGCGCAGCATGCAGCGCGGTCCGCCGTCGATCAGCAGCAGCTTGTCGAAGCCGAGGACGTGCCGGTACGACAGCCGGGCGCGGGCGTCCGGTTCCCCCTCGCCCGAGGCGAGTTCGGCGATCAGCTCCAGCAGCCGCTCGGGAGAGCCGAGTTCGGTGACGGCCGCGCGGGCCGCGGCCACCAGTTCGTGCTCGGGCAGTTCACCGTCCAGCGCCCCTGCCAGCAGCCTGCGTGCCGCCAGGACCTGCCGACCGCCCATGCACTCATCCTCCAACGCCCGCTCGTGTCACCCGACTTCAGCCGTGCGGCTGGTACATCCATACGGCATGCGCGCGCAGCGCCGAAAGACCTTGATAGGTCATCCACATCGGCCGCCGCCGCTCGGCGGCCTCGTCCCGCGACCACAGCCAGATGCCGTCCGTCTGCCCCGCCCACACCGCGCCGACGGCTCCCTCCAGCCGTACCCGGAGTTCCTCCTCAAGGCCCTCCGCGCGGGCGATCTCCAGCGCGCCCGGCGACAACAGGGCGCGGGCCAGCCAGGACGCGGTGAAATGCCGTACGTTCAGCACCTCGTGGCGGGCGGGGTCGTCCGTGCGCGGACGGCGCACCTCCTCGTGGAGGTTCGCCAGGTCCGGGCAGGTGTCGTGGGGCGCGTCCGGGCACGACAGCAGCCAGCGGATGCCGTCCTCACGGGCGGCGCGGGCGCGTTCGGCGCGCGCGTCACCGTCCTCGCCCAGCACCCGCGCCGCCCGGTCCAGGGCGACGACGGCCTGCGCGGTGTGCAGCGGCGACGGCCTGCCGTACGGCGGCTGGAGACGGTAGCCCCAGCAACGCAGATGGTCGCGGCGCGGGTCGCTGATCGCGCCGTCCGCGAGAGCCTCACGCAGCAGCGGCAGGACCTCCGCGCGGGGCGCGGCGCGCAGCAGCCCGCGCAGCACCGTCGTCACGACATGCGTGGACTCCCGCCCGGTGCGGTCGAGTTGACGGGTGAAACCGTCGGTGCAGCGCTCCACCTCGGCAGCCAGCCGCTCGGCGGACGCGCCCGCCCGGGCGAGGGCCCCCAGCACCAGCGCGGTGACCTCGGGCCGAGCCTCCGAGCCCTGCGAGCGCGCCGACCAGCCGCCGCCCGGGAGCCGCAGCCGCCACAGCGTGTCGACCAGCTCGCCGGTGCTCAGCCGCCCTTCGGGCACGCCGAGGTCGAGCATGATGTGCAGGCCGTAGGCGGTGCCGACGGGCGTGGGCCGGGAGGGCGTGTCCTCGCCGAGGGAGTGCGGCCAGCCGGTGAGCCGGCCGTGCTCCGGGTCGTCCACGACGGACACCTGGTCGACGAGGGTGTCGTAGGCGGTGGCGAACACGACCGGCAGCGGACCGGGCGCGCCCGGTGCCATCGCGCCGGGCCCCACCGTGGGAGCCGGGGCGGAGCCGGCCGCCGCCCGCGCCCGCAGCAGGCCCGCCGCCAGCCAGGCCGCGACGAAGGTGCCGAGCCCGCTGACGCCGGAGATCAGATACCGGGCGGCCGAGCCGTCGATGGAGTCGGGCAGCACACTGAACAGGAACTGGAACACGCCGTACCCGGCGGCCGCGGCACCGAGGCCCCCGAGCCAGCCGACGAAGCGCGCCGGCGGCGAGGGTTCCGGGTGGTCCGCGTCGGGAGCGGGCGGTGCGGGCTGGGGTCGACGGGGCCTCAAGGGGCCGCGTCCCAGCTGCTGTTGGGACATGACGCGCTCCCTCCCCCGTGGTGGCGGCGTTGACCTCCGCGAAGCTTCCAGTCTAAGTGGTCACCGTGGCCCCTGGGGCAACGGCCGGTGGTGCCCGCCGCGCGGCCAGTTGGCGAGCGCCACATGGAGGGCGTCGATCGCGCGGTCCCAGGACTCGCGTACGTCCCGGGGAGCGCCGAAGGCCCCGGTGGACTCCAGGGCGCAGTAGCCGTGGAAGGTGCTGCGCAGCAGGCGCACGGCGTCCGTGAGGTCGGGTTCCTCCAGGCCGTAGGCGCGGAGCATGCCGTAGGTGATCTCGGCGGTGCGGCGCATGGCGGGGGAGTCGGCGACGAGGGACTGCTCGACCCGGATCTGGGTCGCGGCGTACCGGCCCGGATGCCGCAGGGCGTACTCCCGGTAGGCGTCCGCGAAGGCGGCGAGCGCGTCCTTGCCCGCGCGTCCCGCCACGGCCGCGGCGATACGGTCGATCATCTCGCCCCCGGCGAGCAGGGCGACCCGCACCCGCAGGTCCTGGAGGTTGCGGACGTGCGAGTACAGGCTCGCGTCCTTCACGCCGAAACGCCGGGCCAGCGCGGACAGGCTGACGTTCTCGAAGCCCACCTCGTCGGCGAGCTCGGCGGCGGCCGCCGCGAGACGGTCGGCGGTGAGTCCTGCGCGGGCCATGGGGGCGTGTCCTCCGACTCCGGGAACCTTAGAAAGCCTGGACAGGATGCTAGTGGCTGTCGGTCGTGCCCGGCCTGACCAGCCCCGTCTCGTACGCCGGCACGACCGCCTGTGCGCGGTCCCGCAGCGACAGCTTGGCGAAGATGCGGGCCACGTGGGACTTCACCGTTGCTTCGCTCAGGGTGAGATGGCCGGCGAGCTCGGTGTTGGACAGGCCCCGCCCGAGAAGGGTGAGCACCTCACGTTCGCGGGGGGTGAGGGAGGCGAGGTCGGCCGGGATCGCCGGCGGACGGGCGGCGGCGCCCGTGGCGAAGCGTTCCACCAGACGGCGGGTGATGGAGGGGGCGAGCAGGGCGTCACCGGTGCCGACCAGACGGACGGCCGCCGCGAGGTGCTCGGGTGTCACGTCCTTGAGGAGGAAGCCGCTCGCCCCGATCGACAGGGCCGTGTAAGGGCGTCGAGGAGACCGGCTCCCGCTGGACGGCGTGCTCACGGACGGCCGGTGGAGGCGCGCGAGCGGCGAGATCGTGGCCGGCTCGGCCTTCCTGCGGCAGAACGGCGTGGAAGTCGGCGAACGCGTGAGCCTGCAGAAGGGCGGCCGGACCGAACGGGTCCTGGTCGTGGGCGAGTTCATGCAGAGCAACGCCCGGATCGTGCTCGGGAACTGGCCGACGCTGACGGCGCTGGCTCCGGCCGAGCGTCCCCTCGCCTACCACGTCAGGCTGCGCGAGGGCACCGACCCGGCCGGCTACGCCCGGGCGGCCCGCGCCGCCGACGCCGGGATCACCCCGGACGTGCGCGGCGCCGACTCCGCCACCCAGACCATCGTCGGCTCGGCCTCCGCCCTCACCCTGATGCTCGCCGTCGTCGCCTCCCTCGGCGTCTTCAACACGGTCGTCCTCAACACCCGCGACCGCAGGCGCGACCTGGGCATGCTCAAGTCGATCGGCATGACCCCCGGCCAGGTCACGGCGATGACGGTGACGTCGATGGCCGTCCTCGGCGGGCTCGGCTCTCCCTGCTCGGCGTCCCGCTGGGCATCGCCGGCTACGAGCTGGTGATTCCCCGTATGGCGGACGCGGTGGACATCGCCCTGCCGCCCTGGATGACGGACGTCCGGCGGGCCCCCACCCTGACCGGACTCGCCCTCGCGGGGCTGCTCATCGCGGTGCTGGGGGCCTATGTGCCGGCGCGCAGGGCGGGGCGGCTGACCATCGGGGAGGTGCTGCGCAACGAGTGACGCGGGCGCGTCAGCAGCGCCTGCCGCGGGCCACCACGAGCTCCACGTCCTCGGCGCGCACCCGCAGGGCGTGACGCTCGGTGTCGTCGCCCCGGGACGGCGAGGGATCCCACAGCCAGACCGTGTCGCCGCTCGGCTGGAAGGACAGCACCGGATGTCCGGTCGGGACCGGGCCGTTGACGACGGGTGTCCCGGCACCCAGGGGCCGGACGCAGACGAGTTCGGCGCGCAGGCCGAAGAAGCCGGGCGGGCGGTGGCCCTCGCGGGCCGCCTCCATCGCGCGGCCCGCGGCCTTCTCCACGTCGTCGAGCGCGATCTGCACCACGGTCAGGACGGCGATCAGTCCCGCCAGAACCAGCGACACACGGAAGAACCCGCTCACCGGCGCCTGCACGTTGAAGTGCCGTGCCCAGCCCGCCAGCGCGATGAGTCCCAGCAGGAACAGCACGGCCACGGCCAGCGGGCGAAGGGCCACGAGGTACTGCCAGTAGAAGGCCACGTGCACCGCGTCGGCCGGGATCCCGAACATGTCCTCCAGATAGACGGCGTGCAGGAACGCCCCGACCCACGGCAGGACGAACGGCAGCGGCGCGGCGAGGACGGGGAGGAACCACTGCACGTTGCGGCTGAACCAGGACGCGCTCAGCGCGTACCACAGCCCGAAGGCCGTGAGCCCGAGGCCGAGCGTCAGGCCCGTCCCGGCGAGCAGCCCGGACAGCCCCGTGTCCTCGGAGCGCCCCCACATCCATCCGGCGAACGTCCCGCTGCCCGCCAGGATCAGGCCGCAGCCCAGCCGGACCAGCTTCGGACGGGGTGCGTTCGAGGTCATCCACGCACCCGTCGGCCAGGAGACGGCCGCGGGCACGAGCAGCGCGGTGAAGCGCCACCCGGAGCCGAACGCGCCGAGGACGACGCCGCTCGCCACGCACACCAGCACGACGGCGCTGATCACCGCGGCCAGGCCGGCGTCCTGACGCCACGGCGTGGACCCGGCGTCGGGGCGGGGCCCGATCGCCCGGCGTATGTCGTGCGCGTCGGGGTCGAAGGGCGGTCCGCCGATGTTGCGCGCCCCCAACTCCGCGAGCGCGCGCTCCCGTTGTTCGTCGGAGTACGCGCCGCGCAGCTGGAGCGTGTGACGCACGTCCAGGCCGCCGACGGCCGCCCAGTGCTCGGCCAGCCACCGCAGCACGGGTCCCGCGTCGGCGGGCACCTTGCGGTGCACGTGGTAGACCGTCCGCGTCCCGGCGGACCGGGGCGGGATCAGCTTGCTCTCGCGCACCCACAGATCCAGCTTGCGCCGCTTGGCCAGCGTGGTGAGCTGCTCGACGGCCGTCGACCGGGCCGTCCAGCGGGAGCCGTGGACCGGGACCTCGACGAGCAGCCCGGCGTATCCCTCCTCCACGGTGACCGAGTCACCGTCCCGCGCGGGCCGCACCCCCCAGCCCTGTGCGCCGAACACCCCGCTCGCCAGCTCCCGTTCGTCCTGGTCGTCACGGACCTCGACGACCAGGCGAACCCTGCGGTTGTACGGTCCCAGCGCCTCCGGTGTCACCGGGGAAGTCTCGCACCGTCAGCGGATCGGCGCGTACAGCACCCCCAGCTTGTCGATCTCGTCGCCGGAGCGACCGGTGAACCCGGCGATCTGCCATCCGGTCGGCGCCGTGAAGGTCCTCGTGTCCGACGTCGCCGTCCCCGAGGACAGCGTGCGGCCCCTGTCGGTCGTGAAGGCCGCCGAGAAGATCCGCGTGCGGCCGTCCTTCTGGCCCTGCGTCAGCCTCACCGAGGTGAGGTGCTCGCCGGCGGCGAGGGTCAGGGACGTCGCGGTGCCGCCCGCGCCGCCGTGGGTGAGGACCGTACCGCCGTCGTGGGTCAGGGAGACCGCGTCCACGCGGGAGGCGCCGCGCAGGGTCAGGGTGCGGGGCGCGGGTGCGGCCGGCAGGTCGTCGGCGTCGTTGAAGGCCGTGCCGTGCGGGCCGCCGAGGAAGTCGCTCGCCCTCAGGGACGGGTTCAGGGTGTAGGAGAAGTCGACCGTGTGCGGGAAGTGGTCGGAGAGGTGC
This sequence comes from Streptomyces sp. Y7, assembly GCF_043195415.1. Classification (NCBI taxonomy): domain Bacteria; kingdom Bacillati; phylum Actinomycetota; class Actinomycetes; order Kitasatosporales; family Streptomycetaceae; genus Streptomyces; species Streptomyces sp. Y7. The sequence continues at coordinate 159,689 of NZ_JBIDDQ010000018.1, read as the reverse complement.
TTGCCGTCCGCGCGGAGGAACTTCGCCCAGTCGTTGTTGTAGCGGGTGGCGTTCAGGGTCAGCAGCTCGCTGCCGCGGTAGAGGACCTTGTCGACGACCTCGCAGTCGTTGGCCGGAGCCGCCGCGTCGCACAGCAGCGGGTCGCTGCCCGCCGCCGGGGGCGTGCCGCCCTTGACCAGCTGGACCCAGGCGTCGGTGAGGCCGTTCTCGCTCACCAGTGTGCGGATGTTGTCGCCGGCGCGCGTGTAGCGGGTGTTGGTGTCGCCCATGACGATCACCGCGTTGCCGGACGAGTTGGCGCGGATGAAGTCCGACAGCTGCTCGACGTTGGCGCGGCGGGCGGCGAGTGCGGCGTCGTCGGAGTCGGCGTTGGTGTGCACGTTGTAGAGATCCACGAACACGCCCTCGGCGAGGCGCACCCGGGCCAGCGTGAAGCCCTTGGGGGTCAGGCAGTTGGTGCCGGTGCAGTCGTTCCACCGCACCCGCTCGAAGTCCTCGAAGGGGTGGTCGGAGAGGGTGTTGAGGCCGTCGCCGAAGGCCGCGCCGCCGCTGGTCGCCGTGCGGTGGGGGTGCGTGTCGTTGGCGTACAGCGAGGCGTGGTAGTTGAAGTCCTCCTGCACGTTGACGATGTCGTACGGAGCCAGCCGCTGCCCGATGAGCGGGGTGTTCGTCTCGGGGTCGCTGTCGCCGAGGCCGAGGGGGAGGCCCGCGATGTTGTACGTCAGGACGTCGAAGGTGCCGGAGGAGGCGGCCGTGGCGGGGGTGGCGGCGGTGGCGGTGAGGCCGGTGAGGGCCAGGGCGGCCGCCGCGAGCGTACCGATCAGTCTTCTCATGGTGGGGGTGTCTCCGGTGGGTGACGAAGAAGAGGGACGCTGAACCTGAGCGCTGCTCAGGTTCGGTGTCAACCAGGGTGACGTACAAGGGCAGTTGAGGAAACTGTGAGAGGCGGGGCGTTCCGCCGCGTCTGTGGCACTCCGCGGCCACGCGCCGCTCGTTCAATGTTCATGTTTCGCCTTGATCCTCCACAGGCGGCGTAACAGCGCCGTAGAAGGCAGCCGCTGGGAGCCAGCGGCATCCCAGGAGGCGTTCATGGGACACGGGCACACGCACGGCCACGGCCACCATCACCACCACGACCACGACCACTCGCACGAGGCGGCAGCCGCGCTGCCCGCCGCCTTCGACCCCGCCGTGCCCGACGAGGCCCTCACCCCCGAGCAGCAGTCGCGCCGCACCCTGCTGCGCCGGGCGGGCCTGCTGGGCGCGGGCCTGGCCGCCGCGAGCGTCGTCGCCCCGGCCGCGGCCGCCGCCGCGACCCCCGCGTCCGCCGCCGCCTCGGCCCCGGCCTCCGGCGGCCGCCGGTCCAACGGCTTCCTGTGGCTGTCCGGTGACCACCACATCCACACCCAGTACAGCAGCGACGGCAAGTACCGCGTCGCCGACCAGGTCCGCCAGGGCGCCAAGCACGGGATGGACTGGCTGGTCATCACCGACCACGGCAGCGTCACCCACGCCAAGATCGGCGTCGACAAGGTCAACCCGGACATCAGGGCGGCCCGCGCCGCCTACGAGGACACCCTCGTCTTCCAGGGCCTGGAGTGGAACATCCCGGGCGCCGAGCACGGCACCGTCTTCGTGCACCCCGGCAGCAACGAGGTCTCCGTCCTCAAGCAGTTCGAGACCGACTACGACGGCAGCGTCAAGGGCGCCTCCGACTCCACGCCCGCCAACGAGGCCCTCGCCGTCGCCGGCCTGAACTTCCTCGCCGAGCAGGTCCAGCGCCGCAAGGTCAAGGACGCGCTGATGCTCGCCAACCACCCGGCGCGCCGCGGTGTCGACTCCCCGCACGAGATCCGCAACTGGCGTGACGCGGGCCGTACCCGGCAGATAGCCATCGGCTTCGAGGGCGCCCCGGGCCACCAGGCCGCCGGCCTGCCCGCACCGATGGGCCCGGGCCGCGCCCGCGGTATCTACGACAACAACCCCAGCGCCAACTCCTTCGCCGGCTACCCGCTGGAGAGCTACCGCACCTGGGGCGGCTTCGACTGGATGACTTCGACCGTCGGCGGTCTGTGGGACAGCCTCCTCGCCGAGGGCAAGCCGTGGTGGATCACCGCCAACTCCGACTCCCACCAGGTCTACGCCGACACCGCCGCGCGCGGCACCGGCGGCAACTTCGACACCGACGGCCGCTACCCCGACCCGGTCTACAACGGCCAGATCGACATCGCCCAGGGCGACTACTGGCCCGGCCAGTACAGCCGTACGCACGTCGGCTCCGACGGCTTCTCCTACGCCGCCGTCATGGAGGGCATCCGCGCCGGCCGCATCTGGGTCGACCACGGCCAGCTGCTCAGCGGCCTCGACGTCCGGGTGACCGGCGGCTATCGCTGGGCCACCCTCGGCGGCGCGCTGCACGTGCGCAAGGGCACCAACGTCACGCTGACGGTCGACGTGGCGATGGCCGGCGGCCCCAACTGGGCTGGCTTCGTGCCCAAGCTGGCCCGCGTCGACGTCATCCAGGGCGATGTCACCGGCCCGGTCGCCGACAAGGACACGTTCACCGCGCCGACGGCCAAGGTCGTCAAGTCCTACGAGGTGAACAAGTCGTCCGGCACGGTCCGGCTCACCTACGACCTCGGCAGGGTCGACCGACCCGTCTACGTCCGCGTGCGCGGCACCGACGGCAACCGTGGCGCCGTCGGCGCGATGGGCGCCGCCGTGGACCCGGCCGGCCCGGCCATCGACGTCGTCGGAGACGCCGACCCGTGGCGCGACCTGTGGTTCTACTCCAACCCGGTGTGGGTCCTGCCCTCGTGACGCCGTACGTTCTGACCGTGGACGCAGATGTCCGGGACCTCCGCGCCGCCGACCACCTGCTCCACACGCTGGCGGCCGAACTCGCCCTCCCCGAGGGCGCGTTCGGCTGTACCCACCTGGTGCGGGGAGAGCGTCCGCGCGTGACGCTCTCCCTCGCCCTGCCGTCCGAGCCGCTCCTGCGTACCGCCCAGGAGCGGCTCACGGCCGGGGGTCACGAGGTGTCACCGGGCGCGCCGGACGCGGTCGGCCGCGCGGTCATCTACCCGGGCGTCTCGGCCCTGACCGGCACCCTGACCGTCGCGGACGTCCTGTCCCGCTCGGCCATCGACCGCGTCACGGTTCTCGGGACCCCGGGCCGGCCCGCCCCCGACACCCCTCTGATGACAGCCGGCCACGTCCGCCCCCAGTGGCTCGACGGCGAACTGGTCCTGACCGCCATGCCGGCGGTCGGCGGCACCCTCGTCCCCTTCGAGGTCCCGGAACCCACACCCTGCTGCGCCGACCACTGAGAGGCGAACCGGCCTCAACGCCTGGCCATGGCACGAGAGTTGACTCTCACGCTTCCTGAGAGAACACTCTCAGGCCATGGTCATGGATTCCGGCAATCGCCTCGGCGACATCGAGATCACCGACCCGAAGGCCATGCGCGCCCTCGCGCATCCGGTGCGTCTCGCCGTCCTCGAACGCCTCCAGCGCGAAGGCCCCGCCACGGCCACCCAGCTCTCCCCGCACGTCGGGGCCACCCCCTCCGTCACGAGCTGGCATCTGCGGCATCTCGCGACCTTCGGACTGGTCGGGGACGCCGCCGAGGCCGCCGGCGACCGGCGCGAGCGGCGCTGGGAGGCGGTGGCACGCGGCTTCCGGTTCCCGGTGGAACCGGCCTGGCGACGGGGCGCGAAGGTCGGCAACACCCGCGTCGTCGTCTCCGCCGACGAACTCGCCGCGATCGAGGACGCGATGGAGGCCGTACTCGCCCCCTACGTGGCACGCGACCCCGCCGACCGCCCCGCGGACAGCCGCGGCGTACGGTTCCTGCGGTACGCCCTGCCGGAGGCGGCCGCGGACGCCACCGACGAGCACCCGGCCTCGCCGGGCGACGAGGGCGTTGTTCCCGGGGCGAGCCGACGGCCGTAGGGTTGCCGGGGTTTCGGCGCGGTCGGGGAGCGGATGACGTACGAGTCGGTGCGGGGTGGTGAGTCCGAAGGGCGGGTGCCTTCTTCGGCGGAGGACGGGGCCGGGCGGCCGTTGTGGCGGCGGCGGGACTTCGGGGTCTTCTGGGCGGCCCAGACCCTGTCCGTGCTCGGGGACTCCTTCGCTCTGATCGCGATGCCGTTGCTGGTGCTTCAGGCGACGGGCTCGATCGCGCGGATGGGGCTGCTCACCGCGGTGGGCGGGGCCGCCTCGGTGCTCGCGGCGGTGTTCGCCGGCGCCGTCGTGGACCGCGTCGACCGGCGCAGACTGCTCATCGGCTGCGACCTCGTGCGCATGGTGCTGTACGCACTCGTCCCGCTGGTCTGGCTGTCCGGGCCGCGGATCTGGCTGCTGTACGTCGTCCTGCCGCTGTGCGAGGCCGTCGGCATGCTGTTCGCCGTCGGCTACGTCACCGTCGTGCGCGGTCTGGTCGGCACCGAACGGCTCACCGAGGCCAACGGCCGGCTGAACGCCACCGCCGCCGCGGCCGGCGTGCTCGGGCCGCTGTGTGCCGGACTGGTCGCCGCCTGGTCCGGCCCGGCCGCGGCCGTCGGCGTGGACGCGGCGAGCTTCGGCGTCTCCGCCGCCTGCCTGGCATGCGTACGGCTGCGGGGACGACCGGGGAAGGCCGCCGAGCGGGCGGGACTGTGGCGCGATCTGCGCACCGGGATCGACTTCCTCCGCGGCCACCCGGTGCTGCGCTCCCTGACCGCCCTGCTGTTCGTCTTCAGCTTCCTCACCCTCGGCCTGAACGACCTGGTCATCTACCACCTCAAGCACGACCTCGGCCACGACGACGGCACGGTCGGCACCGTCATGGCCGTCGGCGCGCTCGGCACCATCACCGGCGCCCTGCTGGTGGCCCGCGTCCGCAGACGCGCCGGCTTCGGGGCGACCTGGACCGGCGCGGTCGCGGTGTGCGGGATCTCCTTCGCCGGGCTCGGCTGGGCCCAGGACGTCCCCGTCGTCGCGGCCCTCGCCGCCGCCTTCCTCGCCTGCGTCGGCATGGCCGGCACCTGCTCCATGTCGCTGCGCCAGGAGGTCACCCCGGAGCCGCTCCTCGGCCGGGTCACCTCCGCTTTCTGGACCCTGCAGTACGCGGCCGCCCCGATCGGCGCGGCCGTCCTCACCTGGGCCGCGGAACACCAGGGCACGACCCCGGTGAGCCTGGTCGCGGGCGCGTGCTGCGTACTGATCGCGGGCGCCGCACTGTTCACGCCGATACGGAGCTCGGGCCGCCGGACCTGACCCGCCCGGAACCGCGGTGCATATCGTCGTAACGGTCACCCCGCAGGGTGGAACTCTGCGGCCCAGTAAGCCGATTCGCCAGCCCGGCGTGCCCGGCCACCGCCCCCGCGTCCGGACTCTTGCGCCATGTCCATCATTGATTCCCTGCGGGGAACCTCACGCGCTCTGGCCGCCTCGGTCATGGCGCTGGCGTTCGTCGTCGCCGCACCGCACGGCGCGTTCGCCGCACCCGGTGACCTGGACGCCACGTTCGGCACCGGGGGCCGGGTCAGCATCACCACGGCCACCTACGCCGAGGGCGAGGACGTGGCCGTCCAGCCCGACGGCAAGATCGTCTCGGTCGGGTGGGAGCAGAGCACGGGCGCTGCCGACTTCGCCCTGACGCGGCACAACCCCGACGGCAGCCTCGACACCACCTTCGGCGGCGGCGACGGCGAGGTGCTGACCGACTTCGAGGGCGGCGACGACGTCGGTGGCGGCGTGGCGATCCAGCCCGACGGGAAGATCGTCGTGGTCGGCCGCCACCAGGAGACCGACGACGAGTTCGCGGGTTGCTGCTGGTTCACGGTGGCCCGCTACAACGCCGACGGCAGCGTCGACACGTCCTTCGGGGGCGGCGACGGATGGGTCAGCCCCGGCCTGGCCGCCGGGGCCGAGGACGCCGCCGGAGTCGCGGTGCAGCCCGACGGGAAGATCGTCGCCGGAGCCTACGCCGGCGGCTGGTTCGCGGTCCTGCGCTTCCTGCCGGACGGAAGCCCGGACGGCACCTTCGGCGGGGGTGACGGCATCACCACGACCGACTTCTCCGGCACGGGCGGCGGCGGAGCGTCCGCGCAGGACCTGGCCCTCCAGCCGGACGGGAAGATCGTCATGGCCGGCTACGCGGGCGAGAGCTTCTTCGACTTCGCCGTGGCGCGCTACAACTCCGACGGCAGCCCGGACACCACCTTCAGCGGCGACGGCAAGGTCACCACGGACCTCGGCGGATACAACTGGGGCCAGTCCGTGGCCGTTCAGTCGACCGGCAGGATCATCGTCGCCGGACAGAGCGCGGACCGCTTCGCACTCGTGCGCTACAACGTCGACGGCAGCCGCGACCTGGGCTTCGGCACCGGTGGTCTCGCCACCACGGACTTCGGCGGCACGGCCGGCGTGCGGGACCTCGTGGTGCAGCCCGACGACCGGATCCTCGCCGGCGGCGCCGGACAGGCGGGCGACTTCCTGCTCGCCCGCTTCGACGCGGACGGCGCACTCGACACCGGGTTCGGCACGGGCGGCCGCGTCACCACCGACTTCGGCGCGGCCGACCGGTTGAACGCCCTCGCCGCGCAGAGCGACGGCAAGGTCGTCGCCTTCGGCAACAGCGGCTTCAGCGGACTGCGGGTGATGGCCCGTTACCTCGGCGGCGCCGGCACTCCGCCCCCGCCGCCCCCCGGAGTCGACCTGTCGGTCACCAAGACCGGCACCGGCGCCCTCAGCCTCGGCGACCGCGCCACCTTCACCGTGACGGTCGTCAACAACAGCACCACCACCTCGGCCACCGGCGTCACCCTCACCGACACGGTCACCGGCCCGGCGGCCACCGTCGTCTCGGCCACCCCGGGCCAGGGCACCTGCACCACCTCCGCCACCGGAGCGAGCTGCGCACTCGGCACGCTCGCCGCCGGCGCCCGCACCACGGTGACGGTCGTCGTCGAACCCAGAGCCACCGGCACCCTCACCGACCGGGCCACCGCGAGCGCGGCGCAGACCGACCCGGACACCGCCAACAACACGGCCACGGCGCCCACCGCGGTCAACAACGCCCGCGGCTGCACCCGGATCGGCACCAGCGGCAACGACACCATGACCGGCACCAGCGGCACCGACGTCATGTGCGGCCTCGGCGGCAACGACACGATCAACGCCGGCTCCGGCACCGACACGGTGTACGGCGACTTCGGCGACGACCGTGTCGACGGCGGCCTGAACAACGACGTCCTCACCGGCGGCCCCGGCAACGACACCCTGCTCGGCAACTCCGGGAACGACCGGCTCGACACCATCGACAACGTCCCGGCCAACGACACCGCCAACGGCGGCCTGGGCCTGGACACCTGCACGACGGATGCCGGGGACGTGCGGATCAGCTGCCCGTAGGCACCCCGCCCCGTACCGGCCGGCACCCCCCCCGGGTGCCGGCCGGACCGCTATCCGTTCACCCCCGTGTAGTGCCCGAGCGCCCACCGCCACAGCCCCCGGGCCCCCAGATACGCCACCAGCCCCAGCAGCGGCGACGCTGCCGCCAGCCAGTACGGAACGGCCGTGTCGTGGCCCGTGAGGACCGCCGCGGGGAAGTACGCGACGAACGCGAGCGGCAGGGCGAAGGTGAGGAAGCCGCCCACCGCCTTCGGCAGGACGTTCAGCGGGTAGCTGCCGAAGGTACCGAGGAGTTCCTCCAGCCAGCGGCCCCAGTAGTCGGCGGCGGGGTAGCGCAGGCACGCGGAGGCCACGGCCGTGAACAGGGCCGCCTCCAGCAGCATGCCGCCGATCACCGCGGCGATCAGGTATGCCGTGCGGCCCGCCGACCAGTCCGGGCCGCTGCGGCCGAGCGCGCCCGCCATCAGGCCGGCCGCGACCGTCAGATCACCGATCGCGTTGGTGGGGAAGTAGTCGAGCTGGACCTGGCGGTGCACCGGCATCGGGCGCAGGAGGTAGATGTCGATCCGCCCCTCCTGGACCTGCCGGCCGATGAAGTGCACCCGGCCCAGCAGCAGCACGAACAGACCGTGCGCGAGCATCCGGATCGCCGGGATCAGCAGCACGTCCCCGCTGTCCCAGCCGCCCATCCCGGTGAACCGGGCCAGCAGCACCGTCGCGAACACGATCACCGACATCTGCCAGATCGCGCCGATCGCGATGTTCAGCAGGAACTCCGTGCGGTACTCCATCGCGGCACGGATGTTGAGCAGCGAGATGCGCCACACGACGCGCAGGGATCTCACGGCCTTCGACGTCATCTCAGCCTCCCTGCGCGATCACGCGCCGCGCGGCCCGCCGCCACACCCCACGGGTGCACAGCGCCAGCACCAGCACCCAGGCCGCCTGGACCGCCAACTGGGCGCCTGCGTCCGGCAGTCCGATCCGGCCGACGTAGATCGACAGCGGCACGCTCAGCGTCGCCTGGAAGGGCAGGAAGCCGCTCAGCGTGCGGAACCAGTCCGGGAAGAACCACAGCGGCGCGTACACCCCCGACATCAGGTTCTGCGCGAAGATCAGGATCAGCATCGCGGAGTTGTTGCGGAGGGTGAAGAAGCAGAGCTGGTCGAGCAGGAGCATGACGTAGTACAGGACCCACTGGCCCAGCAGCATGCTCAGCGCGAACACCCCCGCCACTGCCGCGGACCGGGGCGGCTCGACCACCCCCGCGGCCAGGCAGATCACATAGCCGGACAGCGCCCACGCGAGGCCGTACAGCTGCTCGCCGAGGGCGCGCAGGGCGTAGTAGCGCTGGGGCGGCAGCGGACGCAGGTACCAGTAGACGATCGTGCCGAAGTGCATGTGCTGGAGGACCGTGTCCCGGCCCGCGTGCTGGTCCAGCTCCCGCAGCCGGGAGGCGAGTACGGCCAGCACGGCGTACGTCACCGCCTGTTCGCGGGTCAGTCCGGCGGTGGTACCGGTCTGCGCGTACAGGCCGCGCCACAGCGACGCCACCAGGACCACCTGGACGGTGAGCCGCAGCAGGACGGCCGTCATCCGGGGCGGGGTGTGCAGCTCGCCGAGCGGGGTGACACGTGCCGCCCGCCAGCCGTGCAGGACGGAGGCCATCAGGCTCCCTCCACCGCGGGACCGGCGTGCACGTACGCGGCCCGCATCACGTCCTCCAGGTCCGCCTCGTCCAGGGCGAGATCCGTCACCTCGTACCGTTCGATGACCTGCTTCAGCGCCCGGTGCACGGTCGGCGCGTCGGGGCCGTCCGGACCGAAGACGGCCTGCGGGCCCTCGCGGCGCAGCAGCGCGACGCCCGGCAGGTGGCCGACCTCGGTGTGCGGGTCGGCCAGCGTCACCCGCACCTGCCAGGTCGAGCCGAACCTGCGGCGGATCTCGTCGAGGGTGCCGTCCAGGACGAGCCGGCCGTGGTTGATCAGCACGACCCGCTCGGCGAGCCGCTCGACCTCCGTCATGTCGTGGGTGGTGAGCAGGACCGTACGGCCGCGCTGCTCCACCTGGTGCCGCAGGAACTCGCGCACCTGCTCCTTGACCACCACGTCCATGCCGATCGTCGGCTCGTCGAGGAAGACGACCGGAGGGTCGTGCAGCAGGGCGGCGGCCAGGTCGGAGCGCACGCGCTGGCCGAGGGAGAGATGGCGGACCCGGGTGTCCCAGAAGGAGGAGAGGTCGAGGAGGTCGTCGAACTCCGCGAGCCGTGCCGCGTGTTCGGTCTTCGGGACCTCGTAGATGTCGCGCAGGATCGCGAACGACTCGCGCACCGGGAGGTCCCACCACAGCTGGGTGCGCTGCCCGAACACCGTCCCGATGTTGCGGGCGTTGCGCTCGCGTTCCTCGTACGGCACGACGCCCGCGACCCGGGCCTCGCCGGCGCTGGGCGTGAGGATGCCCGTGAGCATCTTGATGGTGGTGGACTTGCCGGCGCCGTTCGGGCCGAGCAGGGCGAGGAGTTCGCCCGGAGCGACGCGGAAGGTCACGTCGCGGACCGCGTGTTTGGCGACCTTCTCCGGATTGACCAGCGAGCGGAGCGCGCCGCCGAAGCCGGGGCGGCGGACGGTGGTGTGGAAGGTCCGGGACAGGCCACGAACCTCGATGCTGCCCACCAAGTGGCATCAACTCCCTTGCAGAAGAGCGCAAGTCGCGGCCGGCCGGCAAGGCTGCCGGCCGGCCGCGGGCGACGTCACGACGCTTTCGGAAAGTCGATCAATCGGTCAATCGATTTATGGTTGCCGCCTTGTGATCTTCACTCGGTGGCCGAGAACACGAACGAGAACTCCGCCGGCCGGGCCTCGAGGAAGTACTGCGGCAGCGGGCCCGGACCGCAGGACTGCGAGCCGATGCCGTGCTGGCCGTGGTCGAGGTTGACCCACACCGTGTCGCCCGGCACCAGATCGGTGAGGTGCCGCGCGGCGTCCAGCTGTTCGCTGGTCCAGCGCCGCGCGCTGAACCAGAACTCCGGCTCGCCCTCGACCCGCAGACCGCCGAGCTCCACCCAGCGGACGTCGGACCTGGCGCCGTTCTCCTGCGGGCGGACGTACGGCGTCTGGAGCTCCTCGATCTCCGCGTCCCACACCAGGGCCTTCGCCGCGGCCCTGGTGTCCGGATACGCCTCGCCGCCGCTGCCGAACCAGGACGCGAACCCGACGGAGTCCGCCGGCAGTCCGAACCGCACGCCGAGCCGGGGCAGCGGCACCTTCCACTCGCCCTCGGGGACGACCGAGACGGTCAGACGCAGCCGGGTCCCGTCGGACGTCCAGCGGTACTCCGTGCGCAGGCCCACGTCCCGGGCGGCGGGCGCCACCCTGGTCCGTACGGTCAGCGCGTCGGCAGCCGCCTCCACGCCCTCCAGCCGGTGCCGCATCCGGTGCAGGCCCAGCTTCCGCCACAGCGTGCCCCAGCGGGTGTCGTCCTGCCACGAGGCGCCCTCGTCGTTGTCGGTGGGCGCACGCCACACGTCCAGGCGCGGACCGATGACGTCCACCCCGCCGACGGACCGCAGGGCGCCGGTACGGGCGTCGAACGTGGCCGGACCGAGCACGATCAGGTCGCCGGTGGCCGTGGGCCCGGCACCGGTGGCCGAGGCCAGGGGCGCCCGCGGCACGACCGTCCGCTGCGCCCACGCCACCTCATGGCCCCGCTCCGCCCACGGCGTGTCGGCGGCCAGCAGCGCCCGGACCGTCCATCCGACCTCGGCACCTTCGCCGTCGGGAGCGGCGGCCGGCAGCTTGACCTCGGCCGACTCACCCGGCGCGAGCGGCGGCACGGCCAGCGTGTGCGCACCCGTGGACGTCCCGTCCACCTGGTACGAGAACTCGAACTCCAGATGCGCGAGGTCGGCGAAGTCGTACGCGTTGGTCACCCGTACGGCACCGTCGGTGCCCTCGATCCGCACCGGCTCGATGACCTTCTTGTACTCGACGAGCCCGGGGGAGGGCCGCCGGTCCGGGAAGAGCAGCCCGTCGCAGACGAAGTTGCCGTCGTGCAGCTCCTCACCGAAGTCGCCGCCGTAGGCGAAGCCCAGCTCGGGGTGGCGGACGCCGTGGTCGATCCACTCCCAGATGAACCCGCCCTGGAGCCGGTCGTGGCGCTCGAAGATCTCCTGGTAGTCCGCGATGCCGCCGGGGCCGTTGCCCATGGCGTGCCCGTACTCGCACTGGATGAAGGGCAGTTCGCGCCGCCTGCCGGTACCGCCGTCCAGGTGCCGGCCGATCCGCTCGACCTCGGCGTGGGAGGCGTACATCCGCGAGTACACGTCGGTGTCGCGGCAGTTCCAGTCGCCCTCGTAGTGGACCAGGCGGGAGGCGTCCCGGCCGTGGATCCACTCGGCCATCGCGGTCAGCCCCCGGCCGGTGCCGGCCTCGTTGCCCAGGGACCAGAACACGATCGAGGGGTGGTTCTTGTCGCGCTCGACCATCCGGGCGGCGCGGTCCAGCAGGGCCGGCGTCCAGCGGTCGTCGTCGACGGGGTTGTCGCGCCAGCCCTGCTCGGTGAAGCCGTGGGTCTCCAGGTCGCACTCGTCGATGACCCACAGGCCGTACTCGTCGCACAGGTCGAGGAAGGCCGGGTGCGGCGGATAGTGCGAGGTCCGCACCGCGTTGAGGTTGTGCCGCTTCATCAGCAGCACGTCCTCGCGCATGGTCTCCACATCCAGCGCGCGGCCCCGCTCGGGGTGCCACTCGTGCCGGTTGACGCCCTTGAACAGGACCGCCTTGCCGTTGACCTTGATCAGACCGTCCGCCAGGGCGACGGTACGGAAACCGATGCGCAGCGGCACGCGCTCACCCGCGGTGATCAGCTCGCCGTCGTACAGCTTCGGGCTCTCCGCCGACCACGGCTCGACCGCGACGGTGACCGGCTCGCCGGTGGCGACATCGATGTCGAGGGCGGGCACGGACACCCGCCCGTCGACGTCGGAGTCGACGCGCAGGGTGCCCTCGCCCGTGGTGTGGTCGTAGGAGGCGTGCACGAAGAAGTCGCCCGCCGCGCCCACCGGGCGGTGCAGCAGGGTGACGTCACGGAAGATGCCGGGCAGCCACCACTGGTCCTGGTCCTCCAGGTAGGAGCCCGCCGACCACTGGTGCACGCGGACGGCGAGCACGTTGCCGGCGGGCTTCAGCAGGGCGCCGACCGCGAACTCGTGCGGCAGGCGGGAGCCCTTGAACTCGCCGAGCTCGGTGCCGTTGAGCCAGACGCGGGCGCAGGACTCGACGCCGTCGAAACGCAGCACGACGTCGCCGTCGTCGAGGGCGGGCCAGTCGTCCGGCAGGTCGAAGGCCCGCAGATGGTCGCCGGTCGGGTTCTCCGTCGGGACGTGCGGCGGGTCCACCGGGAAGGGGTAGAGGTGGTTGGTGTAGATCGGCGCACCGAACGCGCCGTCGCCCTGGAGGACCCAGTGGCCCGGGACCGTGATCTCGGCCCAGTCCGCGGCGTCGTAACCCTGTGCGGCGAAGGAGTCGTCCTCGGCGTCGGCGGTCGCCGACAGCCTGAAGCGCCAGTCGCCGTTCAGGGACAGGGACTGCGCGTTCGAGGCGGCCACCCGGGCGCGGGGCGCCAGGGCCCCGCGGCCGGGTGCGACGTCCTCGACGTAGTCGACGGTTCGGGTAGTGCGGAAAGACATCTGTCTCCTTGCTCAGCCCTTGATACCGGTCTGTGCGATCCCCTGTACCAGCCAGCGCTGAAGGAAGAGGAACACGAACAACAAGGGCAGGATAGAAATCGCTGTCGCCATGAAGATCTGGTGGAAGACGACCGTCTGGCCGGTCGTGTACGACGAGAGCGCGACCTGCACGGTCCACGCGCCGGGGTCCTGGCCGATGACCAGCGGCCACAGGAAGGAGTTCCAGCCGTTGATGAAGGTGATGGTGGCGATCGCGGCGAAGAAGTTCAGCGAGTTCGGCACCACGACACGCCAGTACGCGCCCCAGTAGCCGAGCCCGTCCACGCGCGCCGCCTCCTCCAGCTCCTTGGGGAACCCCAGGAAGTACTGCCGGAAGAGGAAGCAGGTGAAACCACTGAACAGGCCCGGGACGATGAGACCCCGGTAACTGTCCACCCAGCCGAGTGACGAGACCAGCACGAAGCTGGGGACGAACGTCACGGCGGTGGGGACCATGAGGGTGCCCAGCACGACGTAGAACACCTTGTTGGCGTGCCGGTACGGGATGCGGGCCAGGCCGTAGCCGGCCAGCGAGCACACCAGCAGGACGCCGGCGGTGTGCAGCACGGCGACGACCGTGGAGTTCCACAGCGACCGGGCGAAGGGCACCGAGGAGTCGTCGAACGGGGAGGTGACGTTGCCCCACTGGACGTCCGTGGGGAAGAACGTCCAGTTCTCCCCGGTGATCTGGGCGTCCGTGGACAGGGCGTTGCGCACCAGGATGTAGAACGGCACCAGGAACAGCAGGGCGGCGACGCCGGTGGCCAGGTAGAGGCCGGTGTTGGCCATCACGCCGCCGCGCCCGGTGCGGCGGGGCCCGCGGTCCCGGGCGGTCCTGCGAATGTCGGGCGTGGTGGTGGTCACTTGGACTCGTCCCCCCTTCCGAAGCCCATGAGCTTGCCCTGGAACAGGGTCACGACACAGATCAGCACGGTCAGGATCACGGCCCCCGCGCTGCCGGCGCCGTAGTCCTGGTTCTCGCCCAGGGCCTTCAGATACAGCTCGACCAGCGGCGGGCGGCCCCAGGTCGTCTTGTCCAGCAGGTTGTAGAACTCGTCGAAGGCCTGGTAGGCGGCGACGAGCAGCAGCAGGATCACGGCCGTCGAAGTGGCCCGCAGCTGGGGCAGCGTGATGTACCGGAAGGTCTGCCAGCCCCGCTTGGCGCCGTCGATGGCCGCCGCCTCGTACAGCTCGGCCGGGATGTTCTGGAGCGCCGCGATGAACAGGATCATGTAGAAGCCGGACTGGAGCCACAGCCGGGCCGTGACGATGACCAGCCAGTACCAGGGCGGGTTGGGATCGGCGAGCCAGGCGATGTTCTCGATCCCGAACCAGCCGAGGACCGTGTTCATCAGACCGAAGCGGACACCGCTGAAGATGGACATCTTCCAGATCAGCGCCGCGGCGACATAGCTGACCGCGGTCGGCAGGAAGAACACCGACCGGAAGAACGCCCGCATGAACCGCAGGCGGTTCACCAGCAGCGCCAGTCCCAGCGAGAGCGCCCAGGTGGTGGGCACGATGAACGCGGCGAAGACCGTGAAGGTGCCGAGCGAGCCGACGAAGTCGTCGTTCGTCAGCATGTGCCGGTAGTTGTCCAGGCCGATGAACTTCTCCGGCGTGACCGTGAACCGCGCCTCGAAGAAGCTGAGGTAGACGCTCCAGCCGATCGGGACGTAGATGAAGATCGCCAGCCCGATGAGGAACGGCCCGGTGAAGAGCCAGAAGTTGAAGGTGCTGCTGCCCCGCAGTCCCCGCCGCGACCTGGCCGGGGAGGCCTTGGCCGGGGCGGGGCTCGCGAGGTCGAGCTCGGAGGTCGTCGACATGTCGTGGTCCGTCCGCCGGCCTATCCGAAGAGCTTCTTCAGCTCGCGCTCGACGGCCGCGTCGGCCTTGTCGAGGGCCGCCTCGGGGTCACCGCCCTTGCGGACGCAGTTGGCGAAGACGTCCTCCAGCGCGGTGATCATGGCCTGGGTCCAGCCGATGTTGTCGAAGTGCCCGTACTCGTTGAAGAGCTTCACACCCTCGGCCGGCAGCCCGGACTTCAGCTTGGTGGCCTGTTCGGCGATCGAGGTGCGCGGCGGTATGTGGAAGCCGTACGAGGTGGCCCAGTCCTCCTGGTACTCCTTCTGGTCGATCCACAGCCACTTCACGTACTCCTTGGCCGCGTCGACGTTCTTGCCCTTGGCGTTGACGAACATCGACCAGCCGCCGTTGTAGACGGAGGGCTTGCCGTCGTCGGTGACCTTGGGGAAGGGGAAGATGCCGATGTCGTCGCCGAGGGTCTGCTGGAACTGGGGCATGGCCCACATCCCGCAGAACTGCATCGCGCACAGGCCCTGGTTGAGGGCGGAGGGATCCCAGTAGTCGGTCGGGGCGCCCAGCAGCAGGTCGCCGCTGGTGAACAGCGTGCGCATCCTCTTCAGGCCGTCGACGACGCCGTCCGTGTGGTAGGCGATCCGGTTCTTGTCGTCGAGGGTGTCGGCGCCCGCGGACCAGATCATCGGGTTGATCACGGCGTGCAGGTCGTTGCCGAGGTACAGGCCCTTGACCTTGCCGGTGGTGAGCTTGGCGGCGGCCTCGATCAGCTCGTCCAGGGTCTCCGGAACCTGCACGCCCGCCTTCTCGAAGAGCGAGGGGCGGTAGAAGAAGAACTGCGGGTCGTCGATCATGCGGACGCCGTACGTCTTCCCGTCGACCGTGTGGGAGGCGATGTCGGCCGGGTTGAAGTCGTCCTTGACCGGTTCGATGAGGTCGGTCAGGTCCGCGACCTGGCCGCTCCTGACCATCTGGATCTGCGGGTGGAACTCGAACAGGTCGGGCGCGTTGTCGGTGAGCAGCGTCGCGAAGAGCTTGTTCTCGAAGTCGGCGGCGGTGATCCACTGGGTGGTCACGTTCGCGTCCTTGTAGGCCTTGGCGTACTTCTTGACGGCCTGCTCGGTGCCGGCCTCGCCGTAGGCGTGGAAGTACTGGTTGAGGCTGACGCCCGAACCGGACCCGCCGCCGCGCCCGTTGTTGCCGCCGCACGCGGCGAGCCCGCCGGCGGCGGCCAGGCCCAGCGCGGCCCGCAGTGCGGTCCGGCGGCTGAAGTTGCTGTTGCTCGGTGCCGACATGATGACGTCCTTGTCTCGAGTGCGGCTGCGGCGATGCGCCCCAGGCTGAAGCGGCTCAGCGTCAGATGGCTCGAAGGGGGGTGCGGTGCGGGACGTTAACCTTCGGCTAAGGCTTCGGCAAGGGGTTGGACGAAGTCTGCACGAAGCGTTGTCCGGCGTTCGGGATACCGGACGTCAGGGGGTGCGGATCGCCGCTCCGGGGATCCGCAACCCCCTTGGCCGTGAGGGGGGTTACCGGCGCAGCCAGACCTGGTTGGCGCCCCCGTTGCAGGTGTACGTGCCCACCTTGCTGCCGTCGGCCGTCGCCTGCCCGCCGACGTCGAGGCACCGGCCCGAAGCCTCGCTGACGATCTGCCCGTTCGCGTTCAGCAGCCACCGCTGCCCGGCGTCACCGGTGAAGCCGGCGGTGGCCGTGAGCCCGGAACTTGCAGCCGTCAGATAGCCGTTGGGGCCCTTCAGCGCACCCCGGCCGTCGTAGGACCATGTCTGCCCGGCGCCGCCCGTGCAGGTGCCGATGACGGCGCCCGAGGCGTCCGCCGTCAGGCACTTGCCCGACTGGCCGCCCTGCCAGGCACCGGTCACGGCCGACGTGGCGGCACGCGGCCGCTGGTCGAGGACGTACGTGGTGATGGACCGGGCCGGAAGCGTCGCCGACACCGTGCCGCCCCTGACCGAGGGCCGCGCGACATGCGCCCAGTTCTCGTCGGCCGACGTACGGACCGCCTGGGCGGCGCGCAGCGGCGACTTGCTGTTGAAGTGCAGGTTCAGATCGGTGCCGGTGGTGTTGTGGTTGTTGACCACGACCACCCATGTGCCGTTGCGGTCGTAGGCGGAGGCCTCCACACCGTCCGGCAGACCTGTCACGTTGTGCATGACCGAGCCGGGCTTCACGAACTTGCTGTACTGGCCGAGCGCGTAGTACCGCTTGGTGAAGTACAGCGTCTGGTTGCCGTTCTTCGCGTAGTCCGGGTCGTAGTAGATCAGGCCGTCGTTCCAGCCCTGGTCGTTCCTGGCGAGCGGGTCGGAGCCGATCATCTCCGACAGCGCCACCCACCAGTGGAACGCCGAGTCGTGCGCGGTCGCGAAGTCCTTGTAGATGATCCGGGACAGGTTCAGACCGCCGTCGATCGTGGGGTCGTACTCCTGCGCCCAGCCCGTGCCGCCCTTGCCGAAGCAGCAGATCTCCGTCGACCAGGAGGTTCTGCCCACCGACTTCGACGTCTCGTACACCCTCGCGCGGTCGGCGTCGGAGGGGTTGTCGTAGGTGTGGTGGGCCAGCTTGTCGACGTACTGCGCGGTGCCGGGCTCGTTGATCCAGCGCGGTACCTCGTCGTTGAACTTCACTGTGCTGGTCGACTCGTCGGCGATGATGCCGGTCCGCTGCCCCCGCGCCCGCTGCTCGGCGCCGAGCGCCCGCACGATGTCGTCGCGCTGCGGGACGTCGACGAGCATGCCCTCCTGGCCGCAGGAGTCGAAGCTGTTCGTCGGCTCGTTGAAGGGGCTGATGTAGTCGAACCTCACGCCCTGCTGCGCGAAGTGGTCGGTGACGTCGGCGACGTACTTCGCGAAGTCCTGCTCGTTCTCGGCCTTCAGATGGCCGCCGCAGCTCCTGCCGTTGGTCTTCCACTCGGCGGGCGCGCTGTTGACGAAGCCGATCAGGTCCTCGACGCCGTACTTCGCGGCGGCGTACAGGAACGTACGGCCCGCCTCGTCCTTGCTCCAGTCGTACGAGCCGTCGTCCTCGCGGAAGTCCTCGGGGGCGCGCGGTGCGTAGGTCACGCCCGTGCCGCCACCGCCGATGTTGTAGCGGTAGGCGCTCAGGTCCAGGCCGTCGGGGGCGAACAGCAGCCTGGCCACCCGGGCCCGGACCTTCGGGTCGAAGTTCTTCAGGTCGTTGACCCACCAGGCGCCCGAGGCACCGATGTTGTCGATGGCCTGCGCGGCGTGCGGGGAGACCTCGGCCGCCGGAGCGGCGGCGGCGCCCGCGGGCGGGGCGGATATGACGGGGCCCGCGACGACCAGCGCGGCGGCGGCCGTCAGCAGGACCGATCTGCGGGGGTGGGGGTTCCTGCGGGGGAGAGTCACGTGCATCCCTTCCGTCGTCACGAAGGTGGTGCGGTACGGCTCCTTGCGGGGGTGGTGCGTGGTGCGGCGGTCCTCTGGCCCACGGTCTGCAGCGCCCCTTCGAGCGCGAACGTGGCCGCGCCCAGGCACACCGGGTCGGTGGGGATGGCGGAGAGGACGATCTCGGTGGCGGCCAGCGGCCGCCTCAGCGCGTGCCGGGCGACGGCCTCGCGCACCTCGTGCAGCAGCGGTTCACCGAGCGCGGCGGCGACCCAGCTGCTGAGCACGACGACTTCGGGGTTGAACAGGTTCACCAGGTCGGCGATCCCGGCGCCCAGATAGCGGGCCGTGTCCCGGACCACCTTCAGCGCCACCGGGTCGTGCGCCGCGACCCCGCGGGCCAGCGCGTCGATCGTCGCCGTCTGGTCCTCCGGGTGCAGCAGCGCGCTCTCCGCGGCCAGCTCCCGCAGGTTCACCATGATTCCGGGGGCGCCGACATACGTCTCCACGCAGCCGTGGTTGCCGCAGTGGCACAGCCGCCCGTCCAGCACGAGCGTCGTGTGACCCCACTCGCCGGCGCTGTTGCTCACGCCCCGGTGCAGTCCGCCGCCGAGCAGGAGGCCCGCGCCCACGCCGGTGCCGAGGTTGACCACCACGGCGTCCCCGCGCCCGCGCGCGGCCCCGAACCACAGCTCGGCCACCGCGCTGGCGCGCAACGGGTTGTCCATGTACAGCGGGTAGGCGATGTGCTCGGCGAGCAGGTCGAGCAGCGGCACGTCGTGCCAGTCCCAGTTGGGCGCGTACTCGGCGACTCCGGTGTCCCGGTCCACCTGCCCCGGCACGCTCACCCCGACACCGAGCACCCGCGCGCCCTCCACCCCGGCCTGCGCCACCACCGAGCCGACGGCGGCGGCGACATGGCCGACCACCTGCTCGGGGCGGCTCTCGCCGGGGCGCATGTCCTCGTCGGCGCGGGCCAGGACGTTCAGCGCGAGATCGAACAGCTCGACCCGGACGTACGTCTCCGCGATGTCGACGCCGATCAGGGCGCCACCGGACGCGTTGACCGCCACGAGCCCCCGGGGGCGGCCGCCCGCCGAGTCCTCGAAGCCGACCTCCGTGATCATCCGGAGGTCGAGCAGCTCACCCACGAGCGTGGCGACCGTGGCGAGACTGAGCCCGGTGGCGGCCGCCAGCTCCTGCCGGGAGGTGGGCGACGCGGCGATGATCTGGCGCAGCACCTCGTAGCGGTTCGCCGTGCGGATGTCACGTGATGTGCGCTTCACCGGGTGCCCCCGTCCCTTCGCTCCGGCCGGGTCGTCGTCGGCACCGGCGCGGCGCAAGGCTATGGTGTGCGGCGGACTTTCGACAAGGGGTTAGGAAAGGGGCTGTAGAAAGTCTTTCCGCTGGAAGCGCCAGGGGTGGGGGACCGGCGAGTATCAGTCGCGGGTCAGGCGCGCGTCAGGCGCCGAGGATATCCCGCACGAACGCGTTGGCGAACTTGCCCGCCGGGTCCAGCTCCCGCGCCAGCGCCCGGAAGTCGGCCAGCCTCGGATACCGGCCCCGTACGACCTCGGCGGGCATCGCGAACACCTTCCCCCAGTGCGGCCGTGGCGCGAAGGGGGTCAGCGCCTCCTCCAGCCGGCGCACCACCGGCAGCACGGCCGCGGTGTCCTCGACCCAGGTGAAGTGCAGGGCCACCGTGTCCCGTCCGCAGGCCGGGCTCAGCCACTGCTCGTCGGCCGCGACCAGGCGCACCTCGCACGTCTGGAGCACGGGAGCGACGGTCGCCCGGATCGCGTCGACCGCGTGCAGCGCGTCCAGGGCGTGCTCGCGCGCCAGCAGATACTCCGACTGGAGCTCCGCCCCACTGCTCGGGGTGAACTCCGCCCGGAAGTGCGGCAGTCGCTCGTGCCACGGGCCCGGTACCCCGAACTGCTCGGTGCAGTTGACCGCGGGCATCCCCGGCACGGGGTGCAGCTTCTCGGTAGCGGGCGCGGCCCACGGGAAGTCCGGCAGCGGCTGGTCGGTGCGCCGCTTGAGCCACACCTGCCGGAAGCCGGGCGCGCCCCAGTCGGTGAACAGGCTCACGCTGTACGCCGACGACATCACCGTCTCGAACGCCGCCCCGTCCAGCCCGTCCAGCGGCAGTTCGGTGAACAGGTGCTGCTCGACCTCGAAGGACGGCTCCAGGTCCAGGGTCAGCGCCGTGACGACCCCCAGGGCGCCCAACGAGGTGACGGCGCCGCCGAAGCGCGGGTCGTCGCGGCCGATGGTCACCATGGACCCGTCCGCCGCGACCAGCTCCACCTCCCGCACCGACGTGGCCAGCGGGCCGTTGCCGATGCCCGAGCCGTGGGTGCCCGTGGCGACCGAGCCGGCCACCGAGATGTGCGGCAGGGACGCCATGTTGGGCAGGGCGAGGCCGTGCGCGTGCACCGCGCGGGCGAGTTCGGCGTACCGTACGCCGCCCGAGACCCGCACCGTACGGGCCGCCCGGTCCACGTCGATCACCGCGGGCAGGCCGGCGATCGACAGCAGGACGCCCTCGGGACCCGGCTCGGCGATCTCGTTGAAGGAGTGCCCGCTGCCCAGCACCCGCACCCGCGCGCTTCCCGCGACCAGCGAGGCGACCGCGCCGACCGAGTACGGCCGGTGCAGCTCCTTGGCGGTGTACGTGATGTTGCCCGCCCAGTTGGTGATCGTCTCCGTCATCCTCGCCGTCCTCCAGGGTGAGTGCCCGCGTTGACCCTCTCATCCGCGGCTGCCTACCGTAGAGACCGTTTTCCACGGCCACCACACCCGCCCCACCGCAGCCCGCTCCACCTCATCCGTTCCGTCCCACCTCGCCGAGCCGGAGGCCCGTCCGTGACCGAGCGGCCGCACGCCCTGTTCGCCATGTCCGCCGAGAACGTGCCGCTGGTCTTCCCGCCGGGCGTGCTGGCGCGACTGCGGGAGTCGCTGGACATCGACCCCGCCGCGGTGGCCGAGGACTTCACGGATCCGCGCCTCGCGGACCGTCTCGCGCGCACCGAGATCCTGGTCACCGGCTGGGGCTGCCCACGGCTGGAGGGGGCCGTCCTCGACGCCGCCCCGAAGCTGCGCGCGGTGCTGCACTCGGCCGGCTCGGTCAAGGGCATCGTCACGCCCGAGCTGTGGCGGCGGGGCATCGTGGTCAGCTCGGCGGCGACGGCCAACGCCGTGCCGGTCGCCGAGTACACGCTCGCCATGATCCTGCTCGCCGGCAAGGACGTCCTCGCCGCCCGCGACCGGCTGCGCTCCGAGCGCGTCCACCCCGGCTGGGGCCTGGTCCCCGGAATCGGCAACCTCGGCCGCCGCGTCGGCGTCATCGGGGCCTCGCGCATCGGACGCAGGGTGATCGAACTGCTGCGCCCCTTCGACCTGGTCCCGGCCCTCGCCGACCCCTACGTCGACACGGCGGGCGCCGCCGCCCTCGGGGTGCCCCTCCTGCCGCTCGACGACCTGCTGCGCACCTCGGACGTCGTCACGGTCCACGCCCCCGCGACCGAGGAGACCCGGCACCTCATCGGCGCCCGCGAGCTGGCCCTGATGCCCGACGGAGCGGTCCTGGTCAACACCGCGCGCGGCGCCCTGCTCGACCACGACGCGCTGATCGCCGAACTGCGCACCGGCCGGCTGTCCGCGATCCTCGACGTCACCGACCCCGAGCCGCTGCCGCCCGACTCGCCCCTGTACGACCTGCCGAACGCCGTCATCACCCCGCACCTGGCCGGCTCCCAGGGCAACGAGGCGGCCCGCCTGGGCCTCACGGTCACGCAGGAGGCCGAACGGCTGGTGGCGGGCGAGGAGCCGGCGTACCCCGTCGATCCCACGGCATTGGCGCGGGAGGCGTAGAGCCACGCGGGTCCGGCACGCCGAGTCACCCCGGTCCCAAAGGACCGCAGGATCCATGACACATACACGCGGGAGGGGACCCGATGCGGCCCCGGCTGCGGCAGGGGCATACCGTGAGGAGTCGTACGCCAGAGAGCCTGTGTCATGTCCCCGGCCGGGCGCGCGGCGCCTGGCACGCACGCTCGCCGCGTTGCCGAAACGCCCGCGTGGCTCCGCCACGAGGGCGCTCCGGCGCCTTGCGATCGCACGCACCAGACGCCGCGCGCTGATCCGGCCGGGAACATGACACAGGCTCTGAGCCGGGAGGAGATTACGGATGGGCAGCCGCACCGCACTGGTCGAGGATCTGATGGAGCGATTCCCGCACGTTCCGCGGGAAGCCGTCTTCAAGGAGGATCTGCTCCGGGGCGGGGTCGCCTTCGACCCGTCGGCCCTCAGTGACAACGAGTCCGGCGAGGTCAAGCCGAAGTCGTACTTCATCTTCTCCTTCGACCACGGGACCCTGCCGGAGCTGGGCGAGGCCGCCCTGCGGCGCCCGCCGGAGGAGATCATCCTCACCGGCGGGCCGTACGACCTGCGCCGCACCGTCGTCTCCGTGCGCGTGAACCCGGCCTCGCCCTACCGCGTCGCCGCCGACGAGCACGGCGTGCTCGGCCTCTACCTGGACGGCAGGCGCATCTCGGACGTCGGCGTGCCGCCCATGCCCGAGTACTACCGGCACACCCTCTCCAACGGGAAGTCGGTGATGGAGGTCGCCCCGACCATCCAGTGGGGCTACCTGATCTACCTCACCGTCTTCCGGGTCTGCCAGTACTTCGGCGCCAAGGAGGAGTGCCAGTACTGCGACATCAACCACAACTGGCGCCAGCACAAGGCGGCCGGGCGGCCGTACACCGGTGTGAAGGACGTCGACGAGGTCCTGGAGGCGCTGGAGATCATCAACCGGTACGACACCGCGAAGGCGTCGACCGCGTACACGCTCACCGGCGGAGCCATCACCTCCAAGCTCCAGGGCCGCGACGAGGCCGACTTCTACGGCATGTACGCCAAGGCCATCGAGGAGCACTTCCCGGGCCGCTGGATCGGCAAGGTCGTGGCCCAGGCGCTGCCCAAGGACGACGTGCAGCGCTTCAAGGACTACGGCGTGCAGATCTACCACCCCAACTACGAGGTGTGGGACGAGTACCTGTTCAAGATGTACTGCCCGGGCAAGGAGCGGTACGTCGGCCGGGACGAGTGGCACAAGCGGATCCTGGACTCGGCGGACGTCTTCGGCGCGCGCAACGTGATCCCCAACTTCGTGGCGGGCGTGGAGATGGCCGAGCCCTTCGGCTTCAAGACGGTCGACGAGGCGATCGCCTCGACCACCGAGGGCCTGCGCTTCTTCATGTCCAACGGCATCACGCCCCGCTTCACCACCTGGTGCCCCGAGCCGACCACCCCGCTCGGCAAGGCCAACCCGCAGGGCGCGCCGCTGGAGTACCACATCCGGCTGCTCCAGGCCTATCGCCGGACGATGGAGGACTTCGGACTGTCCTCGCCCCCCGGCTACGGCCCGCCCGGACCCGGCAACGCGGTGTTCTCGGTGAGCTCGTTCATGGACAGCCTCCCGGCGCAGGAGCCGACGGCGGAAGAGACTCCGTCGGCCGTCTAGTCGGGGCGGCACGGATGCCGGTATAGGTGAGACGGACGGGGCTCGCGTCCGTACGTGTGGCTGGAGTTGCCGGTCCGCCACGGTCTGTCATGACATCTGAACACAGCGCTTGTCAGTTGTGTTGAAAACGTGAAAGGGTCATGTCCTGCCGCGAGGTTCCCCCCAACTCCATTGCCAATATGGCGAGTTGACCTCGCATGTGGATGCAGGAGACTCATGCCCGACCTGCCGACCCCTCAGGACGCCACCGAGGCCGCGCTGTTCTCCGAGTGCTGGGACGCCGTGCTGTCGTACGCCGACCTGTGCACGGCCGGGTCCTCGGCGGCCAGACAACTGGCCGCCGAGGCGTTTTCCGCCGGCATACGTGAGGCCCGCGAGGCCGAGACCACGACCTTCCGCAGCGCGGGCCGCCGCCCCGCCCGCCTGCCCCGGATACCCCTCCTCCTGACCGCCGTGCGCACCACGGCGGCCGCCTGGGAGGAGAGCGGACACGGCCACAAGCTGGACCCCGACCTGCGCCTGTGGCTCAACTCCGACAAGGCCGCCCGCTACGCCGGCCCCCCGCTGCAGCGCCCGCTCGCGCTGCGCGGCCTGCGCGACATGCAGGAACCGGACGCGGCGCTGCTGTGGCTGGCCGAGGTGGAGGCGCTGCCGCAGGCCGTGGTGGCCCGCCGGCTCGGCCTCGACCCGGCCACCTTCGCCGAGGAACTCACCCAGGTGCGCGGCGTGTTCCGGGACCGCTGCCAGCGCAACCACCTCGACACCCCGATGGACGGGCACTGCCGCAGCTACGCCCGTCTCCTGGACGCCGTCACCCGCTCCACCGCCGCCGACACCCCCGGCGACCTCTCCCGCCACCTCGCCACCTGCGTCCACTGCGCCGAGGCCGCCGCCTGTCTGCGACTGCACGGCGGCGGGCTGCCCGGGGCGCTGGCCGGCGGAGTCATCGGCTGGGGCGGCCTCGCCTACCTGGAGCGCCGCCGCCGCGCCGCCGAGGTGCGGCTGGGCGCCGGACGCCCCGACCCGGCGGACGCGGGACCGCCGGACCCCGGCGCGCACAAGGCACGCGTCGTGCGCAGCGGCCTTCTCGTCGCCGCCGTCCTGGTCTCCGCGCTCGCCCTCGCGGTGTCGATGATGCCGGGCGGCAACTCCAGCGGCGGCGCCGCGGCGGGCGGCGACCCGTCCGACCGCCAGCCGGTCGCCGACCCCGGCTTCTCCCTGCCGGTCACGGCCGCCACCCAGCCGCCCCCCGACTCCGCGGAGCCGTCGCGGAGCGCCCCGCGCGAGGACTCGCCCGAGCCGAAGAACCCCAAGCCCGAACCCCAGGGCACCCAGTCCGCCACGGCCCGCGAGGACGACCCGGAACCGTCCGAGAGCGCCGCCCCCACCTGCGAGGTCGCCTACGACCTCGTCAACGAATGGCCCGACGGCTTCCAGGCCACCGTCACCGTCACCACCGAGGAGGCCCTGGCCGGCTGGCGTGTCGGCTGGTCCTTCCGCGACGGCCAGACGGTCGGCCAGATGTGGGACGCGAGCTTCGCCCAGAACGGCTCCCGGGTCACCGCCACCGCCGCGGACTACAACCGCACGGTCCCCGCCGGCGGCTCGCTGGCCTTCGGGTTCCTGGCCTCGTGGGAGAGCGAGAACTCACCCGCGTTCGACTTCACGCTCAACGGAGACCACTGCGCGTCGTAAATTCGGTTGACGGGCCTTGCGGGGCCCCGGATAAAGTGACGGCGGTTCAAGGCGGTGGCCGATCGGTCACCGCGGCCCGGCGGACGTGTACGAGGAGGTGTCGACCCATGGCTGTCTTTGCGACGAGTGCTGCCCGCATCCAGTTCATCAAGTCCACCTCCGTGGCCGCCGGCTGAACCCAGACTCCACTTCCTTCCGCGCCTGTGCGCGCGGCTGCCGGGGCCATTCCACGTGAAGGGTCACCCGTTGACTTCCACCACCGTCTTTTCCGCGTTGGCTCCCTACGGCTGGGACTCGGCCTGGGCCGACGCGTTCACCCCGTACGACGCCGAGGGGCTGCTGCCCGGGCGCGTCGTGCGGGTCGACCGCGGGCAGTGCGACGTCGTCACCGCCGACGGTGTCGTACGCGCCGACACGGCGTTCGTCACCCCGCACGACCCCATGCGGGTCGTGTGCACGGGCGACTGGGTCGCCGTCGAACCCGCGGGCCATCCGCGTTACGTACGGACGTATCTGCCGCGCCGTACCGCGTTCGTACGCTCCACCTCCTCCAAGCGGTCCGAGGGGCAGATCCTCGCCGCCAACGTCGACCACGCCATCGTCGCGGTGTCGCTGGCCGTCGAACTCGACCTCGGCCGCATCGAGCGGTTCCTCGCCCTGGCGTGGGAGTCCGGCGCGCAGCCGGTCGTGGTCCTCACCAAGGCCGACCTCGTGCCGGACGCGGTGACGCTCGCCCACCTCGTCCAGGACGTGGAGACCGCGGCGCCGGGCGTGCCCGTGCTGACCGTCAGCGCCACGCAGGGGGACGGCCTCGACGTCCTCGACGCGGTCGTCGGGGGCGGTACGTCCGTGCTGCTCGGGCAGTCCGGTGCGGGCAAGTCGACGCTAGCGAACGCGCTGCTCGGCGAGGACGTGATGGAGGTCCAGGCCGCGCGTGACGTCGACGGCAAGGGCCGCCACACGACCACCACCCGCAACCTCCTCGCCCTGCCCGGCGGTGGTGTCCTCATCGACACACCGGGGCTGCGCGGCGTCGGGCTGTGGGACGCCGAGACCGGCGTCGGCCAGGTCTTCTCGGAGATCGAGGAGCTGGCGGGGCGCTGCCGCTTCCACGACTGCGCGCACGAGAGCGAGCCGGGGTGCGCGGTGCTCTCCGCCGTCGAGGACGGTGAGCTGCCCGTGCGGCGGCTGGAGAGCTACCGCAAGCTGATGCGGGAGAACCAGTGGATCGTGGCCAAGACCGACGCGCGGCTGCGGGCCGAGATCAAGCGCGACTGGAAGCGGAAGGGGGCGGAGGGGCGGGCCGCGATGGAGGCGAAGCGGGGGCGGTGGCGGTAGCGCCTACGGGGGTGCCTCTGCTGCCGGGCGGCGGCTGCGGGTGCGTCGTGGTCGGTCGCGCAGTTCCCCGCGCCCCTGGAGGGACGCGGCGGTGCCGCTCCCTCCTGGGGGGACGGTGCAATGCCGTGTCCGATTTCCGCTAGCAGCAGGTCCTCGTCCGGCGGAGACTGGGCAGTGTGATGGACGAAGACACCAGGTACGAGGCGGTGCGCAGCCGGGATGCGCGGTTCGACGGGGAGTTCTTCTTCGCCGTCGAGACGACCGGCATCTACTGCCGTCCCAGCTGCCCGGCGGTCACGCCGAAGCGGCAGAACGTACGGTTCTTCGCGACGGCCGCCGGCGCGCAGGGCTCGGGGTTCCGGGCCTGCCGGCGGTGCCGGCCGGACGCCGTGCCGGGGTCCGCCGCGTGGAACGTGCGGGCCGACGTGGTCGGCCGTGCCGTGCGGCTGATCGGCGACGGGATCGTCGACCGGGAGGGCGTCGCCGGACTCGCCTCCCGGCTCGGCTACAGCGCGCGGCAGGTGCAGCGGC
This sequence comes from Streptomyces sp. Y7, assembly GCF_043195415.1. Classification (NCBI taxonomy): domain Bacteria; kingdom Bacillati; phylum Actinomycetota; class Actinomycetes; order Kitasatosporales; family Streptomycetaceae; genus Streptomyces; species Streptomyces sp. Y7. Next base: position 132,296 of record NZ_JBIDDQ010000018.1, on the reverse strand, counting down.
AGCTCACCGCCGAGCTCGGCGCGGGCCCCGTCGCACTCGCCCGGGCCCAGCGGGCGCACACCGCGCGGGTCCTGCTGCAGACCACCGATCTGCCGATCACGGAGATCGCGTTCGCGGCCGGGTTCGCCAGTGTGCGCCAGTTCAACGACACGATCCGGGCGGTGTACGCCTCGACCCCGAGCGAACTGCGCGCCGCCGCGCCACGCGGCGGCCGGTCCGCCGGGCGCACGGCCACACCGTCCGCCGGCATCCCCCTGCGGCTCGCCCACCGGGGCCCCTACCAGGCCGGTGCCGTCTTCGACCTGCTGGCCGAGGAGGCCGTGTCCGGCATCGAGGAGGTCTCCGGCCCGCCCGGGCACCGCACCTACCGCCGCACGCTGCGGCTGCCGCACGGCAGCGCCATCGTGGCGGTGGAGGAGACGGCGGGCGACACGGGGCAGGGCCGGGCCGCCCACCCCGGTGGCTGGCTCGACGCCCGGCTCCACCTCACCGACCTGCGTGACCTGACCACCGCCGTACAGCGACTGCGGCGCCTGTTCGACCTGGACGCCGATCCGTACGCCGTCGACGAACGGCTCGGTGCCGACGCCCGGCTCGCTCCGCTGGTCGCCGCCCGGCCCGGGCTGCGCTCGCCCGGCGCCGCCGACGCGGACGAACTGGCCGTACGCGCGCTGCTGGGACCGCGGCGGGCCGCGGAACTGGTGCGGCGGTACGGCAAGGCGCTCGACGCGCCCTGCGGCAGCCTCACCCACCTCTTCCCGGAGGCGGCCGTGCTCGCCGGGGCCGAGCCCCGCGGTCCCCTGGGCGCGCTCACCGCCGCCCTGGCCGACGGCGACGTGCGGCTGGATCCGGGCGCCGACCGGGACGAGGCGCACGCCGCGCTGCTCGGCCTGCCCGGCCTGGACGCCCGCACCATCGCCGTGATCCGCACCCGGGCCCTGGGCGACCCGGACGTCGCCCCGCCCGGCGCGGACACCCCGGACAGTTGGCGCCCCTGGCGCTCCTACGCCTTGCAACACCTGCGCGCAGCAGGGGAGTTGGATCAGTGATGACGACGAACACGAGGACCGCCATGGCCGCCACCGCCACCCCCACCCCGTGGACCGAGGTCGACAGCCCGCTCGGGCCCCTCCTCCTCACCGCGGACCCCGCCACCGGCGCTCTGGCCTCGCTGTCCGTGCCGGGCCAGAAGGGCGGGCGGACCGTCCAGGACGGCTGGCGGCGCGACCCCGCGCTCTTCCGCGAGACCGAGGAGCAGCTCGCCGCCTACCTCGCCGGTGAACTCAAGGAGTTCCAGCTGGAGTTCAGCACCAACGGCAGCGAGTTCCGGGAACGGGTCTGGGCCGCCCTCGACGACGTGCCCTACGGCGCCACCACGACGTATGGCGCGATCGCCGCGCGGATCGGCGCTCCCCGCGCCGCCGTACGGGCCGTCGGCGGCGCGATCGGCGCCAACCCGCTGCTGGTCGTCCGCCCCTGCCACCGGGTGATCGGCGCCGACGGCTCACTGACCGGCTACGCGGGCGGCCTCGACCGCAAGGTGCGGCTGCTGACGCTGGAAGGCTCGCTCTAGGCGTCCTCCAGCCCCCATCGGGGCGCCGCCTCGTTCGGCCGGACCGGCGCGACCGTCAGGTCCGGCCGGTCTCCCCGCGCCGTGATCAGTGCCGAGTCCCCCTTCGGCAGGGCGATGCGGATCGCCCCGTCACCGGCGTCCCGGTGGCGCAGCGGACGGCCCCCGCCGTCCCGCACCTCCACCGGTCCCGCGATGCCGTGCCGCACCACGCAGGGCGCGCCCGCCTCGCTCGTCAGCCGCACCCAGCGGGTGACTCCGCCCGCGCGGACCGCCGACAGCAGGAATGCGCCCTGCGTACGGAAGTCGTGCACCGTCACGTCGGCCCAGACGTCCGGGAGGGCCGGGAAGACGCGGATCGTCCCGCCCCAGGACTGGCACACCATGTCGTGCAGCGACTGTGCCGCCGACAGCGGTGTCTCGATGACCGGACCCGACTCCTTGTACATGGTGTTGGGCTGCACGAACCGGGTCATCAGCTCGCCCAGGTACCGCAGGGCGTCCTCGCCCTTGCCGAGCAGTGCGGACATCGACGCCGCGCCGGTGAAGGTGTAGCCCTGCAACGCGCCCTCGAAGCCCACCCAGTGCGCGAGGGACCGCTCGATCAGGGCCCGTTCGTCCGCCGTGCGGCCCGTCAGCTCGTACAGCGGATACACCGCGAGCAGATGGGAGTAGTGCCGGTGGGACTTCGCGAAGGGGACGTCCGCGCCGATCATGAAGCCGTTCGCGTCGGTCGGGTACGGCGCCCGCTTGGCCAGCACCTCGCGCCAGCGGGGCGCCGAGGCGTCGTCGATGCCGAGGAGCGCGGCCGATTCGAGGAGCGTGCGGCAGCCCCAGGTCAGCAGCATCAGGTCGTAGTTGCAGTCCCGTGAGGTCCCGCCGTACTCCGGGGAGAACGTCGCCGGCAGATGCAGCTTCCCGTCCGGGCCCGGCTCCAGGAAGTGCAGGTAGTAGGCGACCGCCTTGCGCAGCAGGGGGAACAGGACGTCCCGGAGAAGCGACTCGTCCATGGTGTGGCGGTAGCTGAGCCAGACGTTGTGCAGCGCCCAGATGAGGTTGCCGACCTCCGGGGTGGGCGGGTCCTGCCCGGGGACGCCGACGCCGTAGCCGGTGAGCGGGTCGGCGGCGCCGTTGACGAGGTGCGGGTCGGTGGTGCGCGGGATGCCGAGGGAGTCGGCGCGGTACGGGGCCGGCGTCTCCGCGGCCAGGTTGTCCCGGAACTCGCTCAACGACCGGGTGATCGCGTCGAGTTCGAGGTGGTTGGAGCCATGGATCAGCCAGTACTCCAGCTGCGCGTTGAGGTTCCACCAGGTGTTGGGCCACGGAGTGGGCTCCAGCCAGGGGCCGCTGGTCGCCATCACCGGGGCGTCACGGCGTGCGGCGGAGGCCGTCTTGTACAGCTGGATCCAGTAGAAGCGCTGCATCCTGGCGTCGGGCAGCGACAGGAAGCTCTTGCGGTAATAGGCGTGCCACCAGGCCCGGTGCGACACCGCCAGGGCGGCGTAGGGCAGCGGACTCGCGCGTCGTACGGCCTTCAGCGCCCGCTCCAGCGCCGACGTCCCCGGGTACGAGTGCGCGACATGGACGTACAGCGTGCGCACCCCGCTCCTGCTCCGCTCCCGCCACGCCGTCACGTGCTGCCCGCCCGCCAGTAAGGGCTGCACGGCGGCGGTCGCACCGTCGTGCTCGGCGACCCGGGCGGGCGGGTTGCCCCGGTAGCCGTCGGGCAGCGGCTTGAAGGCCGCGCGGGGGCTGATCGCGTCCGCCGGGTGGAAGACCCACCGGAAGTCGCGCTCGCCCGCGCTCGGCGTGACCTCGACGGCGAGGAGCGAGCGGTCGTTGTGCACCAGGGCCCGCAGCGCGAGCGTGCCCCGGTCCGTGGTGAGCGTGCCGGTCAGCTCGGCGTCACGCAGCCCCAGCCGCCAGTCGAGACCGGTGATCGTGCCCACCGGCTCCAGCGTGAAGTGGCCGATCGGGAGGCGGGCCAGCCCGAAGAGGGAACCGAACTCGGGACGGTGGTCCTGCACCTCGGAGTGCTGGACGTTGAAGCGCACCGCGCTCGTCGCGGCGCCCGGCTCGGCGTAGATGCCGCAGCCGAGGAAGCCGTTGCCGAGGAAGGGGCCCTCGTACCAGGTCGCCGGCATCCGGCGCCAGACCAGGTCGGCGTCGTCGAGGACGGTGCGCCAGGGGTCGGAACGGGTCCGCGCCGCGGCCCGCGGGATGGCCGCGTCCGCCTGTTCGGGCAGCCCGCCGGCGAGAAGGCTCCCGCCGAGAGCGGATCCGGTGGCGAGCACGGTACGTCTGGACGGGCTGGGCATGGCGCCTCCCGGCGGCTCGTACAGCAGCATGCAGATTCATCGGAGCTATCTCGGGACGCAACGTAGAGAAGGAGTCATCGGGCGTCAATAGTGCAGTGGCGGGGAGGGAGAGACCCGATGTATCAGCCCCAGATCACGGCACCCAGCCATGCCCCCGCGATCAGCTGGCAGGTGAACAGCTCCGCCAGCACGCTCGACCCGCCCGAGTGCATCGCCGTCCGCAGCGCCGCCTTCGTTTCGCCGTGGCTGCCCAGACGCAGCCGTTCCTCCAGGTAGATGCCCGCCATGAACCCGGGGATCGAACCGATCACCGGGATCAGGAAGAAGCCCAGGAACGACCCCGCCCCGGCGTAGACGGTCATCCGGCGGCCGGCCCAGTTCGGGCGCAGCCGGCGTGGCGGGAGCGCCCAGCGGACCACCTGGGACAGGAACAGCGCGACCGTGGCCCCCACGAGCACCCACCACGCGACCGGCTGGGGATCCTTCACGGCCCACCACATGACCCCGGCCCACACCAGCCACGACCCCGGTACGCCGGGCACCAGCACTCCGCACAGGCCGAGCAGGAGGACCAGACCGACCAGCAGGAGGTCCCAGACTCCCATCTGACCAGAGTGCCGGAGCCCACGTGAAAGCGCAGATCAGCGCAGCCGCAAGGGGCACGCCTCGCGCCTCCCCGGGCCCGTCAGTCCTGCCGCTCCCGGGTCACCCACCCCCGCTCGTACGCGTGCCAACCGAGCTGCAGCCGGGTCGACACCCCGCTCAGCTCCATCAGCCGCTTCACCCGGCGCTGCACGGTCCGCAGGCCCAGATCGAGCTGCTTGGCCACGCTCGCGTCGGTCAGGCCGGCCAGCAGCAGGGAGAGCACCTCCAGGTCGGTGTCGTCGGGGCCCTCCGGCTGCTGCTCGGTCACACCGGAACCGCCGAGGCTGACCGGCAGCGCGTCCCGCCACACCGACTCGAACAGCCCGAAGAGCAGCTCCAGCAGCCCGCTCGCGTGCACGACCAGCGCGGCCGGCTCCCCGGTGTGCGAGGTCAGCGGCACCAGGGCGAGCGTCCGGTCGGCGATCACCAGCTTGGTCGGGACCTGGTCCACCACCCGGACCCGCTCCTCGCGGCCGAGGGCGGCGGACAGCTCGGTGACGCCGTGCGGCTGATCGAGGACCGCCCGCTCCAGGACCACGCGGTAGCGCACCCCGCGATCGGCGGCCTGCTCCTCGGCGTCGTTCTCCATGCCGGTGACGGCGACGGGGCTGCCGGTGACCAGCGCGCACACCTCGTCGCTCGCGCCGAGCTGGAGCTGGAGGAAGCGCTGGGCCACCGCGGCCGCGCCGATCACCACCTCGACCAGGTCGTGCACGGCCGTCTCGGTGGCGCCCGCCCGGTACTCCTCGGCGAGCAGCGCCGCCGCCAGCTCCGCCTTCTCCAGCTCGTGCCGCTGCTGGGTGAGCAGCGCGCCCAGCGCCACGCCGGGCGGCGCGGCGACCCAGCGGCCGGGGCGGGCCGAGGACTGGGCGGCGAGCCCGTGCCGCTCCAGACGGCGCAGGGCACGTTCGGTGTCGTGCTCGCCGAGCGTCAGCCGTCTGGCGAGATCGGGGACGTCGGCGGCGCCCGCGGACACCAGGGCCCGGTACGCCGACTCGTGCGTCTCGTCGAGACCAATCGCTCCCAGCATCGGGCCGCGTTCCTCCCCAGGTCGAACACCGGTGTCCGGTCCGTGGCGGAAAACGGCCACGGCGCAAAACCGCCTCCGCACATCATCGCGGTACCACCGCTCACTCTGCCAAGGTGTCGCCACCGCAGCATCAACCACCGCCCGCAATGCCCGAGTTGGGCCTCATCGGCCTGCGCTTTCGCGCTCGCGGGCAGCGGCAGCACGGGAAGAGGGCGATCTTGGGGAGAGCGATTTCGCGTACGGCACTGGGCGCGGCCACCGCCGCGATCCTGGCCGTGACGCCGGCCGTACCCACGCACGCGGCCACCGGGCCGAGACCGCCGGCCGGCACCGGCGACCGGGCCACCCCCGGCGCCGACGCCGGTTCCGTCGTCACCCTGGTCACCGGTGACCGCGTCCTCGTCACCCGGGACGGGGCCGTCGCCCTGCCCGGTCCGGACGGCACCACCCCCTTCACCCAGACCCGCCGCTCCGGCGACGACCTGTACGTCTACCCCGAGCGTGCGATCGAGGCCCTGGCCGCCGGCCGGGTCGACGAGGAACTGTTCAACGTCACCGGCCTGGTCCGGCAGGGCTACGACGACACGCACCGCGCGACGCTCCCGCTGATCGCCACCTACGACCGCTCCGTCGCCCGGGCCGTGCCGCCCACCCCGCGCGGCGCCGAACGCGGCCTCGTCCTCGACGCGATCGACGGGGTCGCGCTGGAGGCCGACAAGAAGAAGGCCGCCGACCTCTGGGCGGACCTCGCCGGCCCCCGCTCCCGCGCGGCCGGCGACCTGAAGAAGCTGTGGCTCGACGCCAAGGTACGGGCCACGCTGGACCGTTCGACCCGCCAGGTGCACGCCCCCGAGGCATGGGCCGCCGGCTACGACGGCAAGGGCACGAAGGTCGCCGTCCTGGACACCGGCGTCGACGCCGAACACCCCGACCTGGACGGCCGGATCACCGCCTCGAAGAACTTCACCGACTCCCCGGACGCCGGCGACCACGACGGCCACGGCACCCACACCACCTCCACCGTCGGCGGCACGGGCGCCGCGAGCGACGGCCGGAACAAGGGCGTCGCCCCCGGCGCGGACCTCCTCAACGGCAAGGTCCTCGACGACTACGGCTACGGCGAGACCTCATGGATCATCGCCGGCATGCAGTGGGCCGTCGAGCAGGGCGCCGACGTCGTCTCGATGAGCCTCGGCAACCCGGCCCGCACCGACTGCACCGACCCGATGGCCCAAGCCACCGAGGAACTCGCACGCGGCAGCGAGCACACCCTGTTCGTCATCGCGGCGGGCAACACCGGGCCCGGCACCAACACGGTGTCCTCACCGGGGTGCGCCCCGAGCGTCCTCACCGTCGGCGCCGTCGACCGCGACGACTCCACGGCCTCCTTCTCCAGCCGCGGCCCCGCGTACGGCTCGCACACCCTCAAGCCGGAGATCACCGCACCCGGCGTCGGCATCTCCGCCGCGGCGGCCGGCGGGCGCGGCGTGTACGCGTACCGGTCGATGAGCGGTACGTCGATGGCGACCCCGCACGTCGCCGGCGCGGCGGCGATCGTCAAGCAGCGCCACCCCGACTGGACGGCCCGGCAGATCAAGGCGGCCCTGGTCTCCTCCGCCGACACCGGCATCCCCGGCGACGTCCGGGAGACCGGCGGCGGACGCCTCGACGTGCGGGCCGCGATCGGACAGAAGGTGCTGGGCGCAGCCGCCCTGCAAGCCGGCACCTACCACTGGCCGCAGGACGCGAGCGACCGCACCACTCTCGCCGTGCCCTACACCAACACCACGGACAGGGCGGTGGAGTTGAAGCTGACGGTGCCCGCCGTCACCGGCAACGACGGCTCCACCGTCCGCTCGGACCCCGTACGGATCGACGCCCGCAAGGTCACCGTCCCGGCGGGGGCCACGGTCGAGGTCCCGCTGCGGATCGACCCGACGGCCCGGCTGGAGCGCGCCCAGTACGGCGACGTCACCGGCCGCGTCCTCGCCACGACCGACGGCCTGCGCGTCTCCACGCCGTTCGCGCTGTACGTCCAGCCGGAGACCGTCACCCTGCGCGTCAAGCTGCTCGACCGCACCGGCCGGCCCGCCGCCGGCGCCTCCTCCGTCGACCTGATCGGCACCGACGACGCGACCGGCGAGCGCCGCTTCAACGAGGGCGCCACCGACCAGACGTACCGGATCCGCCCCGGCTCCTACTTCCTGTCCAGCTTCGTCACGACCCCGCAGACCGAGGGCACGCTCCTCGACTCGCTCACCTACCTGGGCCGTCCGCAGCTGGAGATCCGCGACGACACGACGGTCGTCCTCGACGCCCGCAAGGCCCACCGGCTCGCCATCCGCACCGAGCGGCCCACCGAACTCCGGGGCGCCACCCTCGGATTCGCCCGCGGCTGGGACGACACCTGGCTGCACGCGGGCACCGCGGCCGGCGGGCGCGAACTGCGCGGCTACTACGCCTCCGTCACCGGCAGAGCGACCGACGGGGACTTCGAGTTCGACAGCTTCTGGCGCGCGGCGGCCCCGCAGATCACCGAACTCGCCGTCGTGGGCGGCCCGTCGCTGCACCCGACCACCGCGTCCTACAGCTCCGCCAACCTCGACGGCACCGGCCGCGCCGCCCTCTTCGACGCCGAATCCGGTACGGCGGAGGAACTCTCCGGTGCCGCCGGGAAGATCGCGCTCGTCGGGATCCCGGACGGCGGGAGCGCCCACGAGATCGCGACCCGCGCGAAGGAGGCGGGGGCGCTGGCCGTCCTCGTCCACCGTGACGCGCCGGGCCGCTGGTACCCGTCGGCCGGCTTCACCGGCGGCCCGCTGCCCGTCCTCGCCCTCCCGGCCGACGAGGCGAGGGCCCTGCGCACGGCCGGGGACGTGACCCTGCGCTGGACGGCCACCGCCAAGAGCCCGTACGTCTACAACCTGGCCTTCCCCGAGAAGGGCCAGGTCGGTGGCGACCGTACCTACCGCGTCCGGGACCGGGACCTCGCGGCCACCACCGCGACGTACAACTCCATGGCGGGCGGCGCCACCGACCATGTCGACCTGACCTCCATGACCCGCCCGAACGGGCTGACCGGCTACTTCAGCGGCCTGGAGACGGTCCCCGCGCCCTTCCGGCGCACCGAGTTCCACTCGCCCGGCACGACCGGCTGGGAGCACGAGGTGTCCAGCAGCTTCCCGTGGGGCGAGTTCATGATCGACCCCATGCGCGGCTACGCCAAGGGCGAGCGGCGCACCGAGGAGTGGTACGGCGGCGTCCTCGCCCCCGCCGCCCCGCGCGACGAGACCGGCCGGCCCGCGCTCGCCGCCGAACGGCAGGGCGACCTGATCGGCGTGGCGCCGGGCTTCTGGGGCGACGGCCAACACCAGGGCGTGCAGGGCAGCTTCGGCGACATCGGCAGCATGAGCCTGCTCCGGGACGGCGAGACCGTCGGCGAAAGCCCGTACCCGTTCGGTATGTTCACCGTCCCCGCCGCGGACGCGAGGTACGAACTCACCCTCCGTACGGCCAAGATCGGCCCTCCGGCCAGGGCGTGGAACCGCTCCACGAGCACGGTCACCACCTGGACCTTCCGCTCCGCGCGCGACGAGGACACCTACTCGCAGGGCATACCGCTGCTGTTCCCGTGGTACGCGCTGCCTCAGGACGGTCTGAAGACCCTCCCCGCCGAGGACGGACAGACCGTCACGCTCTCGGCGACCGGCCACGCGGGCCACCAGCCCGGTGAGTTGACGCGGGCGCGGCTCTCGTACTCGTACGACGAGGGCCGGACCTGGACCGAGGCGCCGACGGCGCCGCGGGGCGACGGCACATGGAGGGCGACGGTGAACCACAGCGGAGCGACAGGAAAGCAGGTCACACTGCGATCGGTCCTGACCGACGCGCACGGCGCCTCGGTCACCCAGATCGTGACCCGGGCCTACGACGTGCGCTGACGCGCGCGAAGGGGATCCGGGCCCGGGTCACCCGGCAGTCGCCGGGCGGTTCTCCCGTGGGGGGTGGGGCCGCCCGGCGACGTGTTTCCCCCGTTGTCTCGCAAGGCTGTTCAAGGCTTCACCCGGCATGCCGCCCGGGTGGCCCCCGCGAGGCCGGATTTTCCTGATGCCCCGTTTTCATCCGCGCCCCGCGGTGGACAATTGGGGGCATGAACCAGCAGGGGGGTAAGCCCACCGGCCGCGAGGACGACTGGTGGAGGCAGCTGTACGGTGACCGCGCCGACGACACGGGCCCGACAGCGGCCCGCGACTCACTGGACGACCGCTTCGCCTCGGCCGCCGGGGCGGTGAACCAGCGGTCGGGAACGGGTGCGTCGGTCCCGCCACCACGAGCGGACGCGGACGCCGTGGAGCCCGCGTCGACATTCCCGGCCGGCCTGCCCAGGCCGCCCGGCTTCACCGTGGCGTCACCGCCGGCCGACGCGGGGCCGCCACCCCCGCCACCTCCACCGCCCCCGGTCGCGGCCCCCGAGCGGCCGAGCCCGCCCGTCGAGCCCGCCGCGCCGCCCCGCCCCCTCGCCTACGTGGGCGACGGCCCGCCCACCTACGCCGCCGAACCCACCGCCCTGCCGCCCGCCGACCCGGACGACCTCGACGACCTGGTCGCCGACACCGTCCTCGACGGCGCCCACTACGGCGCCTGCACCCTGCGCGCCGTCTCCCTGCGCGGCGACTCCGCCCGCTACCGGGGCGAGCCCCGCCGCGACTCCCTGCTCACCGCCCGCTTCGGCACCGGCGACCACGCCCTGCTCCTCGTCGCCATGGCCACCGGCGCCCGCGCCACCCCGGGCGCGCACCGCGCCGCCGCCGAGGCGTGCCACTGGATCGGCCGGGCCGTCGGCCGCAGCCACGCCCGACTCTCCGAGGACATCAGGGGTGCGCGGCGCGGCGATCTGAAGTCCGGGCTGCACCGTCTGACCGACCGCAGCCTCGGCAAACTCCGCGCCAGCGCCGCCGAACAGGGCATAGAGCCCGAGGAGTACGCGGCGACGCTGCGCTGTCTGCTGCTGCCCGCCGACCCGGCGTGCCGTACGCGCGTCTTCTTCGGCGTCGGTGAGGGGGGACTCTTCCGGCTGCGCAACGGCGAGTGGCAGGACATCGAACCCCGCGTCACCGACGCCACCGGCGAACCCGTCGTCGGCTTCGGCTCGCTGCCCGCCGAGACGCCCGACGGCGACCGGCTCACCATGGACCTCGGCATCACCACACCGCCGAGCCCCTACGACCCGGCCCCCGAGCCGCCCCGCGAACCCTTCCGCTTCCGCGCCTCCGTCGCCCGCGCCGGTGACACCCTCCTGATGTGCACGAGCGGCCTCGCCGACCCGCTGCGCGGCGAACCCGCACTCGCCGCCCACCTGACCGGACGGTGGTCCGCCCCCGAACCGCCCGGCTTCGCGGAGTTCCTCGCCGACACCCAGGTCCGGGTGAAGGGGTACGCGGACGACCGTACGGCGGCGGCCGTCTGGGAGGCGTGAGCAACCCCGGGCGCCCTACTCCTCCCAGGGCACCCACGCGCGGGCCGAGGTGTCGTACCCGTAGTTCTTCAGCCCCTTGTTGCCGGTCGTGCGGAACGGGCGGCCGTGGTCGTCGACGCGGACCGTGCCCGTGCGGCCCTGGGACGACCAGTCCAGTTCCAGATACCAGCTGCAGTCGCAGGCCGCCGTCCGCGCGTCGATCAGCAGGACCTCCGGGTCCTCGGCGGACACGCGGTACGGCAGCCGCATCGCGGGGATCGTGACGCCCGAGTCGTTGCCGTCGGCCGGGCGGGCGATGGGGCGGTCCCTGTCCAGATCGACATCGAAGTAGCGGGGCGTCAGCGCTCCGCCGCAGCCCTGATCCATGGCGTAGTTGGTGCCCGCCATGGGCGCCGAGCGGCCGACCACGCGCACGCGCAGCGCCTCCAGGACCACGGCCGTGGACGACTTGCCCTGCACCGTGATCCTCACCAGCGTCTGCTTGCCGTGCACGGCGCCCATAGTCGCCGCCCAGACCGCGGCGTCCTGCGGGTTCGGCGGCGGCGGGACCTGCTGCGGCGGTTTGTCGATGACGTAGTCGTGACCGCAGCCGGCCTGCCAGACGTGCGAGTCGGCACTCCAGGTCAGGGGCACCCCGGTCGAGGGCCGCGGCCGGGCGGCCTCCTTCGAGGGCCGGCCGGCGTCCCCGGTCGGCTTCGCCGAGGACTTCCTCGACGCGTCGGCCGAGGGGGAGGGGGTGCCCGGGGAGGGGCTCGGGGACCCGGCCGACTTCGGGCGCGGCGAGTCGGGCTCCGTCGTACGGGGCGGATCGACGGCCTCGACGGAGTCGCTGCCCTTCGCGCGGTCGTCCGGGAAGGCGGAGAGACTGCCGAGCGTGGCGAGGAGCGCGGTCGCCACGGCCGCGGAGACCAGCAGACGCCGGCGCCGGTACCAGGGGCGGGGGGCGGGCCCGGGCGATGCCGGGTCGTCCTGGACCGTTCCCATGGCCGCTTCGGAGGTCGTGTCGGAGGCGGCCGCCTCCGCCGCCTCCTGCGCGCCGGAAGGCGTCGCGCCACCGGCCGCCGCGCGCGGCCTCTGCCGGGCGGCCACCGCCAGGATCCACAGCCGGTGCAGCTCCATCCGCTCCTCCGGCGTCGCCCCGCACAGCGCCGCGAACCGCTCCACGGGCGCGAAGCCGAGGGGGACCGCGTCACCCGCGCAGTAGCGGTGCAGCGTGGAGGTGTTCATGTTCAGGCGGCGGGCCAGCTGACCGTAACTGCGGTCGGTGCGTTCCTTCAGGCGTCTGAGTAACGCCGCGAACTCCTGAACGTCGTCGTCCTGTGCTTCCGACACTGTTCTCCCGTGTCCTCCGCGTCCCGGGACGGCATCCCAGGCACTCCCTATACCTGCACGTCACAAGGGCTGGGATGGTTCCACCGTCGCGGATCGGGCGACGGCGCTTGCGGCCGCCCGCTGTGACGGCTGATGCTCTTGGTGTCGCACCGACCGGGCCGGGGGGACCAACCGGCGTCGGTGACGATCCACTTCCGCACGTTCACGCAGTCATGCACTCATCTGATCCACGGGGGGACCACCCATGCCCAAGCGCACCCGAGCCGGCGTGCTCACCGCACTCGCCGTCGTCGGTCTCACGGCGGGCACCGCACTCTCCGCGGCACCCGCCGGCGCCGCGCCGAGGACGCCCGCACCGAAGTTCCTCGCGCCGTCCGAACTGCCGCCGCACTCCACCGGCTGGACCGCCGACAAGGTCACCGGCGGCGTCCCGGAGGAGATGCAGTTCTGCTTCGGCGAGTCCCTGCTCGCCTACACCTCCAGCTACCGCACCTTCCGCACCGACCTCGACACCGGCGCCCAGCAGCTCAACGTCGTCGTCGGGAACAGCGCCAAGGCCAAGGCCCTGGCCACCCGCCTCGACAAGGACGTCAAGCGCTGCGTCGCACGCATGGACGCGGACCCGGACGTCGAGGCCGACCACAGGAGCTACGGCAGCCTGCCGGTCGAGGAGGGCGCCCGTGTCCACGGCTTCGCGACGCGTGCCTCGTGGGGTGCCATGGACATCCACCTCGTCTCCGTCGGCCGGGACGGCGGCACCGTCACCGTCGTGCAGTGGGGACAGATGGGCGACTTCGCGGACGCGCCGGTGAAGGCGTTCAAGAAGACGACGACCACCGCGGTCAACAAGCTCTACTGACCGACGCGTCACCCGGACCATCGCCACAGCGGGGCCGCCCTCCCGGACGGGGGTCGGGCGGGCGGTCCCGCGCTCGTCACGGATGACCCGCGAATTCCGGCCAGTTTCACAGGGAGCGGAAAGGTGACCCGAGGCGCCCTGTCGCCCCCGGCACCGGACCTGTGTGCGGCCACCCCGCCTACGACCCCAACCGCCCCAGCACTTCGTCGCCTACGGCCGGTTCGACAGGCCGGCATCGACGCGCGGGCCGATCCCTGTGGTCGGCGCGCCCGCAGGGCAGTCGGCCCGATGCCGTGCACGGCAGCACGGGAGGGGCGTCCTGCTCCAGCGTCGACTGCACGGCCCCGCCTCCCCTCGCCGCGGGCACGCCTTCGACCGGGAACCGGAGGTGTGGCCGGTGGCCGACCAGCCCCGTTCGTCGTCCGTGGCGGCCTCCGGGCGGCCGACGGGTGACGTTTCGGCTTTCATCCAACCTGCCTGGACCGCCCCAACCGTGGCCGAACACCTGGTCGTTCACGATTCGACATGACTGGCGCCAAGTCCCATGGGGAAATGGTCCCCGTGAACGTGTTCGAGCCAGGAGGGGAACCGACATCGGCACGCGGGCGGGGGTCATGAAGAGGCAGGCACGAGGAGGCGGTCCCATGATATTCGGGGCCTCCTCGGTGGAGACAGTGGAGGACAGGGCCGCGAGCGACGGGGAACACGCGCAGCCGCCTCAGCTCAGGCACAGACTCGGACGGCGGGACCTACGGGCCGTCCCGGAGGCACGCAGGGCGCTGCGCGAGCTGTTACGGCACTGGGGGAGGCCGGGACGATCGGAGATAGCCGAACTGCTCACCAGCGAGCTCGTCACCAACGCGCTGGTGCACACCGACCGCGACGCGGTCCTGACGGCGACCGTCGGGCCGGGCGGACTGCGGGTGGAGGTACGGGACTTCGTGACCCGGCTCCCCAGACCACGCGTACCGATCGCCGACGACGGTACGAGCGGCAGGGGCCTGATCCTGGTCCAGTCCCTCGCGGACACCTGGGGCGTGCGGACGCACGCGGTCGGGAAGGCGGTGTGGTTCGAACTCGACGCGGGCGCCGTGTGAGGACGTGCGCGACGTGCGACTGGTGGTGCGGGACGGCGAAGGGGCGCGACCCGTCCCGGGTCGCGCCCCTTCGCCGATGACGCCGACGCGTCGCTGACCGGCAGGCTCAGCCGAACTGCTGCTCCAGGTCCTTGAGCTTGCGCTCCAGGGAGTCCAGCCGCGGCAGCGCCATGGTGTCGTCCTCCGCGGTGAGGTCGACGGTCACCGGGTCAGAACCGGTGCGTACGGGCTGCAGAGAGGGACGCGAGAGCACGGGCAACTGTTCCGGCGCGGATATGGCAGGCTCCGCGGACACCTGGGCCGAACCGGACTCCAGGGCCTGCGGCTCGGCCGGCCGTCCGTTGCCGCGGCCGATGAAGCCGCGGTGGCCCCGGCTGATGGCCTTGAGCTGGGCGCGCTCCATGCGCTCCTTGTCGCGGCGGCGCAGTCGGGCCGCGTCCTTCTGCCGCTTGTCCTCGCGGACCTCGTCGACCGCCTCGTCCAGGCTGCGCACGTTCTCCAGCAGCATCAGCGACCAGGCCTTGTACGTCTCGCGCGGCGCCCGCAGCCAGCGGACGATGCGGATCTGCGGCAGCGGACGCGGCACCAGGCCCTGCTCGCGCAGGGCGGCCCGGCGGGTCTGCTTCAGTGCGCGGTCGAACAGTACGGCCGCCGAAAGGGACATGCCGGCGAAGAAGTGCGGGGCACCGGCGTGGGCGAGGCCCCGGGGCGCGTGCACCCAGTTGAACCAGGCCGCGGCGCCCGCGAACGTCCACACGAGTATCCGGGAGCCGAGGGCCGCGTCACCGTGGCTGGCCTCGCGCACGGCGAGGACGGAGCAGAACATCGCCGCGCCGTCCAGACCGAACGGCACGAGGTACTGCCAGCCGTTGGACAGGCCCAGGTTCTGCTCACCGAAGCCGACCAGGCCCTTGAAGGAGAGCGCCGCCGCGACCGCGGCGCAGCAGAAGAGGAGTACGTAGGAGGCCGTGCCGTATATGGCCTCCTTGCGCCTGCGTCGCTCCTCGCTGCGCTCCCACGAGTCCTCGGCCTTCGCGTGCTCCCCCGACCGCTTGCCGCGCGCCAGTACCGCCACCGCCGCCAGCATGCCCAGGAGCAGTACGGCGCCCGGAAGCAGCCAGTTCAGCGATATGTCGGTCAATCTCATCTGGGGTCCCTTGCATTGGGATAGGGCGTAACGCCCGCCATAGTGGCCCAATCCCGCTGGCCCTCAGGGGTTTTCGGGGCAAGAGGCCGCCAAGGAAGTGCAAGGGGATGCCCAGGGCAGCATTCTGCTCGAACTGCCGCTTGAGGGGCAGGAGTTGAGTTCGAACAAGACTACCCGTGCGGGTGGTGCCGCGAAAAGTTCCTGCGCGGAGTGAGGAAATTGTGAAACGCCTGTAACCGTAACGGGTGTCCCGCTCGTGGGTGATCTTACGGCACCAAGGGTGACGCGTACGCCTGAGGGGCCCTCAACTCGCGCTGCTCACCGGGAGTTGGGCGGCACGGGCTCCTCCGGTGACGGACGTTCAGCTCGCCGTCGCCAGGAGTTTGGTGACCCGGTCCGCGTCGCAGGTGCGCGGGCAGGTGGCGCAGGTGTCCTCGGGGCGCAGTGTGTAGAACATGCAGCAGCTGGCGCGGTCCCGGGTCGGCAGCGACTCGCCGTCGGGGCCGGTGAGTTCACGGAACGCGGCCGAACCGACGTACGGCTGCGTGGCGCCCGGCAGGAGCAGTTCCAGCTCGCGGCGGGCGCGGTCCTGCTCGCCGTCGCCGAACAGGTGGGCGACGTACCACAGGCTCTCGACGATCTCGTCGGTCGCCATGCCCCACAGGGCGCGGCCGCGGCGGCGCATGCGCGGGCCGAAGCCGGCGAGAACGGGTTCGAGGTGCTCGGCGATCGCGGTTCGCACCTCGGCGCGCAGTGCCTCCTCGTCCGGGACGACCCTGGCGCCGGGCAGGACGGCGGCCGGGTCGCCGGGGAGGCAGGCGAACGTGGCCGGGCGGGCCGCGAGGCGGCCCATCGCGAGGCCGGTTGCCGTCCGGTCGTAGGAGACATGTGTCACGGGCAGGCGCGGGACGCGGCGGAGCAGGAACCAGGGCACGGTGATCAGCAGGCAGGCGGGCCAGGCGTAGCGGTGCAGGCCGAAGCTGGCGACGACGTCGGGGCGGGCGGGCTGTCCGTAGTCGCGCCGTACCTGAGCGTCGTCCCAGGCCAGGAAGGCGTCCAGGGCGTCGCCGCCGTCGGCCAGGGCGGCCGCGGTGACCCAGCCCGCGTGGTGGGGCATGGGGTCGGGGGCGGGGGGCTGGATGATGCCCAGTGCCGGGAGGGCCGTGGTGAGACGGGTGTAGGCGTCTGCGAGGGCCGAAGGGGGCACGGGCATGGGGGCCGCCGATTCCGAGAGGCTTCAAAGGTAAGCCTTACCTTACCCAAGATCGCTGCGGTTTGAACTGTCGCGTTCTGCGCCTATGGTGCTTGACGGGTGAGTAACAACCCGCCGTAATGACCCCAAGTACCGACACGTCCGGAGGAGGACCCGTGAAGCAGGGCGCGCAGAGCTCCGCGGTGACCGGGAATCCTGGTGGTTCGGATCGTGCGTCGGGGCAGCGGGGCGCTTCGGGTGTGGAGGGCGTGGACGGCGTGGGGGTCGGGGGAGGCGTGAGCGCCGGGAGCGCCGCGGGGTCGGATATTCGCGGGGGCGTGCCGCGGGTGCCTGCGCAGGGGCGGGGGGTCGCTGTACGGGGGGTTGAGGAACAGCGGACCGAGCGCGTTGAGCGGGCTGAGCCGGTCGTGGGGGGCGGGCCCGAGCGGGGTGACGGCGGAGCTGTGGCGCGTGGGGAGCACACGCACAGTGAGACGCCGATTCCGCGGCCTCGGGCCTTGGTGCAGCGGGCCTCCGTGCGGGGGCAGATCCTGGACGCCCTGCGGACCGCGCTGGTGACGGGTGAGCTGTCGCCCGGGGTCGTGTACTCGGCGCCTGCTCTGGGGGAGCGGTTCGGGGTCTCTGCCACGCCGGTGCGGGAGGCCATGCAGCAGCTCGCGTTGGAGGGGGCCGTCGAGGTCGTGCCCAACCGGGGGTTCCGGGTGGTCGAGCGGGGGGCTCGGGAGCTGGCCGAGCTGGCCGAGGTGCGGGCGCTGATCGAGGTGCCGGTGATGTTGCGGCTGGCGCGGACGGTCTCTGCGGAACGGTGGGCCGAGTTGCGGCCGTTGGCGGAGGCCACCGTGCGGGCGGCGGCCACCGGGTGCCGGGCCACGTACGCCGAGACGGATCGTGGTTTTCATCGGGCTGTGCTCGGTCTCTGCGGCAACGAACAGTTGGTCCAGCTCGCGGATGATCTGCATCGGCGGGCTCAGTGGCCGTTGGTGAGTCCGGGGCGGGCGCCCGGGCGGGGGCCTGCCGATCTGCTCGCGGACGCGGCGGAACACACCGCGCTGTTGGACGCGTTGATCGCGCGGGACCTGGATGTGGTGCGGTCGTTGGTGGGGGAGCATTTCGCCGGGGCGCGGTGACGGTGCCTGCGGCCGCCTGTGCGGGTGGGGTGGGGTGCGCTTAGCGCCTTGTGTCGGTGGGTGGGGCGGGGGGGGGGGGGGGGGGGGGGGGGGGGCGGGGCCGTGCCGGGGGGGTGTCCGTCCTCGGTCCGGCGGGATCCCGGCATCAAGGGGTGCTGTTTCTTGACGCCGGCCGCTGCGGGCGGACACCCCCCGGCACGGCCCCTTGCCGCCGTGGGCGGGTGCCGGCCGGGTGGAGGTGCGGCCCCCCTGCCGTCGTGGGCGGGTGCGCCCTGTTCTTGGTGCCGGATGCCCGTTCTTTCAGCCCGTCCGGCGTTTGAGGACGAGCCGTTCGGGCCGATGCGGGGTCTGGGGCGGGAGCCCCAGGAGGGTGAGGTACGGGGTCAGGCCGTCGCCGTGTTGGGGGCTGGTGGGGTGAGTTGGTGGGACAGCCAGGTGGGGACTCCGCCCAGGAGGCGGAACAGGCGGGTGGCTTCCTCGCGTAGGCGGGACGCCTCCGGTTCCGCTTCCGCGTCCGCCAGGGACGCCAGCGCGGGGGCCGTGCCCACGAGGTAGCCGAGTTCCTCGCGGATGCGCAGGGACTCGGCGAAGCCGTGCCGGGCCTCCGCCAACTCGCCGTCGCGCAGGGCCAGTCCGGCCAGATGGCGCCAGGTGAAGGAGAGCAGGAGCGGGTCGGCGTGCGCCGTGGCGCCGGCGTGGGCCCGGCGGTAGGCGGCTCGTGCCGCTTGGGGCGAGCGGGCCAGGTTCTCGGCGAGGAGGCCGCGGCGGAAGTCCAGGAGGGCCCGGCCCGCTGCCCCCGGAGGGATCAGCGCCGCCGCGCGGCCCAGCGCAGCCCGCGCCTCGTCCGCCCGGTCGCGCACTCCGTGCAGCGTCGCCGCATAAGCAAGTTGCCCGCGTTCACAAGCGGCCGCGCCCCGCTCGTCGTCACTGTGGGCGAGCGCCTCGGCCGTCCGCAGGGCGTCCTCCGCCTCCGCCCAGCCCTGTTCGGTGTAGAGGCAGCGCTCCACCAGCAAGGACGCCCGCTGCAGCGAGGCCGCCGCGGTCACCGGCCGTAGCAGGGCCGCCGCGTCCGCCCAGCAGGCGCGTGAGCGCAGCCGCCATACCGCGGTCTGGAGTGGATCGTCACCGTCGTTCGTTCCGTTACCAGACATGGCGGTATGCGCCACCTGTCCCTCCCCGAGCACGCCATCGAGCTGTTGAGTGGTGGCGGCATCTCAGCACGAATCTGGCGGCCCGGCCAAGAGGGTGGGTGAAGGATTTCACAAAGTCGTGGGACAGTGGCGGCACTTGGTGCCATCCGGCGGGGTGGCCGGGTGGGGTCAACTCATCCGCAATGCCAAGAAGAAATCGAGCTTGTCCTCCAGTCGGGAGAGGTCCCGACTCGTCAACTGCTCGATCCTGCCGACCCGGTAGCGCAGTGTGTTGACGTGCAGGTGGAGACGGGTCGCGCAGCGCGTCCAGGAGCCGTCGCAGTCCAGGAACGCCTCGAGGGTCGGGATCAGTTCCGCGCGGTGGCGGCGGTCGTAGTCGCGCAGGGGGTCCAGGAGGCGGGCGGTGAAGGCCCTGCGTACGTCGTCCGGGACGAACGGCAGGAGGAGGACGTGGGACGCCAGTTCCTGGTGGCCGGCCGCGCAGACCCTGCCGGGGCGCGCCGCCGCCACCCGGCGGGCGTGACGGGCCTCCTCCAGGGCGCCGCGCAGGCCCTCCGCCGAGTGCACCGCCGCGCTGACGCCGAGCGTGACCCGGCCGTCGTCGTTCAGGCCCGCGGAGAGCGGGGCGCGTACCGACTCCAGGAGCGCGTCGGCGAGGATGCCGGCCTCCGAGCCGTCGTGCTCCGAGGAGACGGCGGGGAGGGGGACCAGGGCGATGGCCTCGTCGCCCGTGTGGGCCACCGCGATGCGGTCGGAGGGTTCGGGGCCGGTGGCCAGCGGGTCCACCAGGATCTCCTCCAGCAGGGACTGGGCGATCGGGCCCGCCTCGATGTCGGAGCCCTCCCACTCGGCCCGCGCGACGACCACCTGCCAGTGCGGGGCCGCCCCGAGGCCGGGCAGCAGGACCGGTGCGGCCACCCGGAGGCGTGCGGCGATCTCGGCCGGTGCCGCGCCCGTCTGGACCAGCTCCAGGACCTCCTGGGCGAGGCGGCGGCGGACGGTGCGGGCCGCGTCCCTGCGGTCCCGTTCGACGGCGATCAGCTGGGTGACGCCCTGGAGCAGGTCGAGCCGCTCCTCGGGCCAGTCGCTCGCGTCCGCCTCCACGGCCAGCAGCCAGTCCGACAGCAGCGTCTCGCGCACGTCCCGAGAGCCCTGCGCGGAGCGGCCGCCGCTGCGGACGATCGGGAACAGGGAGTACGTCCCGGAGCCGAGCGTGATCCGGTGCGGGCCGCGGCGGCCCGTGCGGGCGGCCGTCAGATGCTCCGCCGCCAGCCGTGCGCACAGCTCCGCGGGCAGCGCGGGGCCGCCGACCTCGGAGCCGGCGATGAGCCGGCCGGTCGGTGAGAGCACCCAGGCCCGCAGGTCCAGGTCCGAGCCGAGGAGGTCCAGGACCACGTCCGGGCCGCCGCCCGCCGGGCCCGAGGTCATCATCCGGCGGTGCCGGTCGACGACGGCCGCCAGATCCCCGGCCCGCTCGCCGCTGACCTGCCGCACGACATGCTCGGTGACCGTCGCGAAAGCCACCGACTCGTGCACCGCGAACAGCGGGAGGCGGTGGCGGGCACACGCCAGCACCAGGTCGTCGGGGATGTCGCCGAGCTCGGCCTCACCGGCCGCCAGGGCCGCCACGCCGGCCTGCACCAGGATGCGCACGAAAGGGTCGGAGTCCGCGGCGTCGCGCCGCCAGGCAAGGCCCGTGAGCACCAGCTCACCGCCGGACAGATAGCGGCTGGGGTCGCGCAGGTCGGTGGTCATCACGCCGCGCACGGTGCGATCCAGCTCGTCCTCGCCGCCGAGCAGCTTGAGGCCCAGCGCGTCGGTTTCCAGCAGTGCGCGCAGCCGCATTCTCGTCGCCGCCGTTCTTTGTCTCGAAATCTATGATGGATCTTCAGGGGTCTGTGGGGTGCGGCCCGAGCCGAGGGCCGATGAGCGGCGCCGGGGCGGTGCTCGTCGTCTTTCGGACGGTGTCCCAGGTCACAGGGCCGTGTCCGGTGTTTCCGGAGAAAGACGTGGAGGTTACTGGTGACCTCCGTTCATACGAATCTACAAGATGCCCACCCTGGCCAGCCAACTCCTTCATGGTTTCCGTGACTGACCCCGGTGGAGTACGGCGCTGTGTACTGACGTCAATGCGCGTTAACAGCACATGAACGAGCCGGGCCCGCCGCACCTGATCTGGCTCAAACCGTACGACCCACGAGACGAAGAAGAGAGCCGGTCATGGACTTCCTTCGCCCCGCCAGCTGGGAGGAGGCGCTCGCCGCGAAGGCCGAGCACCCCACCGCTGTGCCGATTGCGGGTGGCACCGATGTGATGGTCGAGATCAACTTCGACCACCGTCGGCCCGAGTACCTTCTCGACCTGAACCGCATCGGCGACCTCTACGAGTGGGAGGTCGGCGAGGAGAGCGTGCGGCTCGGCGCCTCTGTGCCGTACACGCGGATCATGGAGGACCTGCGCGCCGAGCTGCCGGGCCTCGCGCTCGCCTCCCACACGGTCGCCTCCCCGCAGATCCGCAACCGCGGCGGCGTCGGCGGCAACCTCGGCACCGCCTCCCCGGCCGGTGACGCCCACCCCGCCCTCCTCGCGGCAGGCGCCGAGGTCGAGGTCGAGTCGGTGCGCGGCAGCCGCCGTATCCCGATCGACGAGTTCTACACCGGCGTGAAGCGCAACGCGCTCGCGGCGGACGAGCTCATTCGCGCCGTCCACATCAAGAAGGCCGACGGGCCGCAGCAGTACTCGAAGGTCGGCACCCGCAACGCGATGGTCATCGCCGTGTGCGCCTTCGGACTCGCGCTGCACCCCGAGACGCGGACCGTGCGCACGGGGATCGGCTCGGCCGCCCCCACGCCCGTGCGGGCCAAGGCCGCCGAGGAGTTCCTGAACGCGGCGCTCGAAGAGGGCGGCTTCTGGGACAACGGCAAGATCATCACTCCGTCGGTCGCCAAGCAGTTCGCCGAGCTGTGCTCGGGCGCCTGCAACCCGATCGACGATGTCCGGGGCACGGCGAGCTACCGCCGGCACGCGGTCGGCGTCATGGCGCGCCGCACGCTGACCTGGACCTGGGAGTCGTACCGCGGCGAGCGCCGCCTCACGGAGGGAGCCGCGTAATGCGTGTCAACTTCACTGTCAACGGACGTCCGCAGGAAGCCGACGACGTGTGGGAGGGCGAGTCCCTGCTGTACGTGCTGCGGGAGCGGATGGGCCTTCCGGGCTCGAAGAACGCCTGCGAGCAGGGCGAATGCGGATCCTGCACGGTCCGGCTGGACGGCGTGCCGGTGTGTTCGTGCCTGGTCGCCGCCGGACAGGCCGAGGGCCGCGAGGTCGTCACCGTCGAGGGGCTCGCGGACTTCGCCAAGCAGCGCGCCGAGCACGGCGGCTGCGCCACCGGTGCCTGCGGTACGTCCCTGCAGGACGCCCAGCAGTGGGCGGCCAAGGGGCAGGACTCGCAGACCGGCGAGGGCACCGAACTCTCCCCGATCCAGCAGGCGTTCATCGACGCCGGCGCCGTCCAGTGCGGCTTCTGCACGCCGGGTCTGCTGGTCGCCGCGGACGAGATGCTGGAGCGCAACCCGAACCCGACCGACGCGGACATCCGCGAGGCGCTGTCGGGCAACCTGTGCCGTTGCACCGGTTACGAGAAGATCATGGACGCGGTCCGCCTCGCGGCCGCCCGGCAGGGAGAGGCGGTCTAAGCAGCATGCCCACCAACGGCGCTCCCACGAAGATCACCCAGGGGTCCCAGACCAAGGGCGGCATCGGCGAGTCGACGCTCCGCCCGGACGGCACCCTCAAGGTCACCGGAGAGTTCGCGTACTCCTCCGACATGTGGCACGAGGACATGCTCTGGGGCCAGATCCTGCGGTCCACCGTCGCGCACGCCGAGATCGTGTCCATCGACACGAGCGAGGCCCTCGCCATGGCGGGTGTCTACGCGGTCCTGACGTACGACGATCTGCCGACCGACGTGAAGAACTACGGCCTGGAGATCCAGGACACCCCGGTCCTCGCGCACGGCAAGGTCCGCCACCACGGTGAGCCGGTCGCCATCGTCGCCGCCGACCACCCGGAGACGGCTCGTCGCGCCGCCGCCAAGATCAAGGTCGACTACCGCGAACTGCCCGTCATCACCGACGAGGCCTCGGCGACCGCCCCCGACGCGATCCTCATCCACGAAGGCCGCGACGACCACCACAGCGGCCACGTCCCGCACCCCAACATCGTGCACCGCCAGCCGATCCTGCGCGGCGACGCGGCGGCCGCCGCCGAGCGTGCCGACGTGATCGTCAGGGGCGAGTACACCTTCGGCATGCAGGACCAGGCCTTCCTCGGCCCGGAGTCCGGCCTCGCGGTGCCTGACGAGGACGGCGGCGTCCACCTGTACATCGCCACCCAGTGGCTGCACAGCGACCTCAAGCAGATCGCCCCGGTCCTCGGCCTGCCCGAGAGCAAGGTCAGGATGACGCTGTCCGGCGTCGGCGGCGCCTTCGGCGGCCGCGAGGACCTGTCGATGCAGATCCACGCCTGTCTGCTGGCGATGCGCACGGGCAAGCCCGTCAAGATCGTCTACAACCGGTTCGAGTCCTTCTTCGGGCACGTCCACCGCCACCCGGCCAAGCTGTACTACGAGCACGGGGCCACCCAGGACGGCAAGCTCACGCACGTGAAGTGCCGGATCGTGCTGGACGGCGGCGCCTACGCCTCCGCCTCCCCGGCGGTCGTCGGCAACGCCTCCTCGCTCAGCATCGGCCCGTACGTGGTCGAGGACGTCGACATCGAGGCCATCGCGCTCTACACCAACAACCCGCCCTGCGGCGCCATGCGCGGCTTCGGCGCGGTCCAGGCGTGCTTCGCCTACGAGGCGCAGATGGACAAGCTGGCCGCGAAGCTGGGCATGGACCCGGTGGAGCTGCGGCAGCTCAACGCCATGGAGCAGGGCACGATCATGCCCACGGGCCAGCCCGTCGACTCCCCGGCGCCGGTCGCCGAACTCCTGCGCCGCGTCAAGGCGATGCCCCTGCCGCCGGAGCGCCAGTGGGAGTCCAGCGAGGGCGCCGACGTACGGCAGCTGCCGGGCGGCCTGTCCAACACCACGCACGGCGAGGGCGTCGTACGCGGTGTCGGCTACGCGGTCGGCATCAAGAACGTCGGCTTCTCCGAGGGCTTCGACGACTACTCCACCGCCAAGGTGCGCATGGAGGTCGTCGGCGGCGAGGCGGTGGCCACGGTGCACACCGCGATGGCGGAGGTCGGCCAGGGCGGCGTCACCGTCCACGCGCAGATCGCCCGCACCGAGCTGGGTGTCACCCAGGTGACCATCCACCCGGCGGACACGCAGGTCGGCAGCGCCGGCTCGACGTCCGCGTCCCGGCAGACGTACGTCACCGGCGGCGCCGTCAAGAACTCCTGCGAGCTCGTCCGCGAGAAGGTCCTGGAGATCGGGCGCCGCAAGTTCGGCTCCTACCACCCCGCCTGGGCCACCGCCGAGCTGCTCCTGGAGGGCGGCAAGGTCGTGACCGACGGCGGCGAGGTCCTCGGTGACCTGGCCGACGTGCTGGAGGGCGAGGTCGTCGAGGTCGAGGCCGAGTGGCGGCACCGTCCGACCGAGGCCTTCGACCTGCGTACCGGCCAGGGCAACGGACACGTCCAGTACTCCTTCGCCGCGCACCGCGCGGTCGTCGAGGTGGACACCGAACTCGGCCTGGTCAAGGTCATCGAGCTGGCCTGCGCCCAGGACGTCGGCAAGGCGCTCAACCCGCTGTCCGTCCTCGGCCAGATCCAGGGCGGCACCCTGCAGGGCATGGGTATCGCGGTGATGGAGGAGATCATCGTCGACCCCAAGACCGCGAAGGTCAGGAACCCCTCCTTCACGGACTACCTGCTCCCCACGATTCTCGACACGCCGATCATCCCCGTCGACGTGCTCGAACTCGCCGACGACCACGCCCCGTACGGGCTGCGTGGCATCGGTGAGGCGCCCACCCTGTCCTCGACCCCGGCCGTCCTCTCGGCGATCCGGAGCGCGACCGGGCTGGAGCTCAACCGCACGCCGGTACGGCCGGAACACCTCACCGGCACGGCGTAGCGGCACCCGCAGGGCCCTCCGGGCGGTGTGAGGGAACGTCACACACTCCGCCGCACCGCCCGGAGTACTCGATGCGCCGCACCGCTCGCGGCAGGTCGAGGACACGCACGTACCAGCACCACAGATCCCGTTCGTTCGTCTCGGGCCGTCCCCCGGGTCGTGCGGCCGAAGCACCTTCCCAAATCCCGCAGCCACACATGTGGCTGATCAGCCGTCAGGGCGGTTGAGGCGGGTGCCCCTTTGAACCTTGGGAGTAGGCCCACATGACCCAGCAGTCACTGGAGCCGGCGACCACAGCCGAAGACGCGGGAGAAGGCACCCGCGTCCCGGCCGGCAGGTCCTGGCTCGACCGGTACTTTCACATAACCAAGAGAGAATCCACGGTCGCGCGTGAGGTGCGCGGCGGCGTCACGACCTTCATGGCGATGGCGTACATCCTCCTGCTCAACCCGCTCATCCTGTCCGGCAAGGACGCGGCGGGTGACATGCTCGCCCAGAAGGCGCTGATCACCGCGACCGCGTTCGCGGCGGCCTTCAGCACCTTGCTGATGGGCTTCTTCGGCAAGGTGCCGCTCGCCCTCGCGGCCGGCCTCTCCGTCTCCGGCGTGCTCGCCTCGCAGGTCGCCCCGCAGATGACCTGGCCGCAGGCCATGGGCATGTGCGTGATGTACGGCGTCGTGATCATGCTGCTGGTCGTCACCGGCCTGCGCGAGATGATCATGAATGCGATCCCGCTCGCGCTCAAGCACGCCATCACCATGGGCATCGGCCTGTTCGTCGCGCTGATCGGCTTCTACAAGGCCGGCTTCGTGCACCAGGGCGAGGCCACCCCGGTCACCCTCGGCCCCGCCGGCGAACTGGCCGGCTGGCCGGTCCTGCTCTTCGCGGTCACCCTCCTCGCGATCTTCATGCTCCAGGCGCGCGGCATCCCCGGCGCGATCCTGATCGGCATCGTCAGCGGCACCGTGCTCGCCGTCGTCCTCAACGCCTTCGGCGTCATCGACCCCAAGCAGTGGGCCAGCGGCGCCCCCGAACTGCACGGCAGCGCCGTGTCCATGCCCGACTTCTCCATCTTCGGCAACGTCGAGTTCGGCGGCTGGGGCGAGGTCGGCGCGATGACCGTCGGCATGATCGTCTTCACCCTGGTGCTCGCCGGGTTCTTCGACGCGATGGCCACCATCATCGGCGTCGGCACCGAGGCCAAGCTCGCCGACGACAAGGGCCGGATGCCGGGCCTGTCCAAGGCCCTGTTCATCGACGGTGCCGGCGGCGCGATCGGCGGCGTCTCGGGGGCGTCGGGCCAGACCGTGTTCGTCGAGTCGGCGACCGGCGTCGGCGAGGGCGCCCGTACGGGACTTTCCTCGGTCGTCACCGGCCTGTTCTTCGCGGCCTGTCTGTTCTTCACCCCGCTCACGGCGATCGTGCCGGGCGAGGTCGCGGCGGCGGCCCTGGTGGTCATCGGCGCCATGATGATGATGAACGCACGGCACGTGGACTGGGCCGACCGGGCCACCGCGATCCCGGTGTTCCTCACCGTCGTGATCATGCCGTTCACCTACTCGATCACCGCGGGTGTCGCGGCCGGCGTCATCTCGTACGTCGCCATCAAGATCGCTCAGGGCAAGGCGCGCGAGATCGGGGCCTTCATGTGGGCCCTGACAGGCATCTTCATCGTCTATTTCGCCCTCAATCCCATTGAGAGCTGGATGGGCGTGCACTAGCCGTGCGCGAACCGCCCTCCACCCAACCGCTTTAAGGAGACCGACAGATGCTGGACATCGCCGAAGAGCTGCACCGGTGGGTCGAGCAGGGACGCGACTTCGCCGTGGCCACCGTGGTGGCGGTCGGCGGCAGCGCACCCCGCCAGCCCGGCGCCGCGCTCGCGGTGGACGCCGACGGCACGGCGATCGGCTCGGTCTCCGGCGGCTGTGTGGAGGGCGCGGTGTACGAACTGTGCCAACAGGCGCTGCAGGACGGCGAGACGGTCCTGGAGCGCTTCGGCTACAGCGACGAGGACGCCTTCGCCGTCGGCCTGACGTGCGGGGGCGTCATCGACATCCTGGTCACCCCGGTACGGGCGCAGGACCCCGCCCGGCCGGTGGTGACGGCGGCACTGGCCGCTGCGTCGTCCGGCGAGGCGGCGGCCGTCGCCCGGATCGTGTCCGGCCCGTCCGATCTGATGGGCCGCGCGCTGCTGGTCCGGCCCGACGGCACCTACGACGGCGGCTACGGTGGCCACCCCGAACTGGACCGCACGGTCGCCGCGGAGGCCGGCGCGTTCCTGGACGCGGGACGCACGGGCACCCTGGAGATCGGCGAACAGGGCTCGCGCTGCGGAGCCCCGCTCACGGTCCTGGTCGAGTCCTCCGTCCCCGCGCCCCGGATGATCGTCTTCGGCGCCATCGACTTCGCGTCCGCGCTCGTACGGATCGGCAAGTTCCTGAACTACCGCGTGACGGTGTGCGACGCCCGCCCCGTCTTCGCGACGAAGACCCGCTTCCCGGAGGCCGACGAGATCGTCGTGGAGTGGCCGCACAAGTACCTGGAGCGCACCGAGGTGGACGCGCGGACGGTCCTGTGCGTGCTCACCCACGACGCCAAGTTCGACGTCCCGCTGCTGCGGTCGGCGCTGCGGCTGCCGGTGGCGTACGTGGGCGCGATGGGCTCGCGCCGCACCCACCTGGACCGCAACGAGCGGCTCAGGCAGGTCGGCGTCACCGAACTGGAGCTGGCCCGCCTGCGCTCCCCGATCGGCCTCGACCTGGGCGCCCGTACGCCCGAGGAGACGGCCCTGTCGATCGCCGCGGAGATCGTCGCCGCCCGGCGGGGCGGCAGCGGGGTCTCACTGACCGGCGCGCACACGCCGATCCATCACGACGCGACGTCCACGTCCGGGCCGGCGGGGCGGATCGGGTCGGTGGCCTGAGACCGGGGCGCCGGCTGGTCGGGCCAGGCGAAGGCGTAGGCGGGGGCGCCGCCCCGGGAGATCCTGACGTGGCGCAGGAGTTCCCGCACGATGCCCGCGCTGCCCATCGCCCACCCGGTCTGCGGCTCCAGGCCGCTCGGGGTGGCCCGGTGTTCGACGTTGGACCAGCGGGCGCCGTCGGCGTCCCGGGTGGCGCGGGCGGCGAGATCGGCGACGAGGGCCTCGGCGAACGCGGGGGAGTCGCCCTGCTCGGCGATCCGGTCGCACGCCAGCGCCAGGACGCCCGCCGTGCCGCAGCAGCGGCCGTTGTTGTCCCAGAACCCGGGGCGCAGCCGTTTCGGCAGCCCCGAGTGCGTGACGGTGTGCCAGCAGCGGTCGGCGAGGGCCGGCCAGACGGGGTCGCCGGTCAGGTCGCGCAGCAGCCGGAAGACCTGGGCGTCGCCCGCGGGCCCGTGGCACCAGCCGTAGTTGTGGCGCTGGACCAGATCGGGACGGTGCTGCGGGTCGGAGTGCGGGACGAGGAATCCGTCGGGACCGTCCTCGTCGCGGGAGACGACGTCCGCGGCACCGGCCAGTGCGAGCTCGACCAGATCGGCGCGGCCGGCCGCGTGGCCGACGGCGGCCAGCCCGTACACGATGCCGAGGGTGCCGTGCGAGATGTGGTGCATCCGGCCGGACGCGCCGGGCCGGTGCTGCCACCGCACGCCGTGCGCGGTGGCCTCGGCGGTGCGCGTGTACGACTCCACGGCCGATACGGCGAGATCGTCCGCGCCGCACAGCAGCGCCCCCAGGCCGATGCCCGCGTTGCCGCCCATCAGTTCGTACAGGTCGCCCCAGCGCTCCCCGTCGCCGCGGGTGGCCCGCACGAGTTCCAGGGCCCGGTCGGCGGCGGCACCGGCGGCCGTGTCGCCCAGTTCGTCGTACACGGCACGCAACACGAGCGCCATCCCGGTCCGGCCGAAGTAGAGCGAGGCGTCCTCCCAGCTCTCCACGGCCGCCGCCAGGTAGCGTGCCGCACGCCGGGCGGCGTCCGCGTAGGAGTCGTCACCGAAGTGCCGCCAGGCCTCCAGCAGCACCGGTATGACACCGGCGGTGCCGTTGTAGAGCAGGGGATCGAGGTCGGCGTCGGACGCCCTGATGGACCAGCCGATCCCCTCGCCCTCGTCCTCCCGTGCCACGGAGAGCAGCCACCGCAGCCCGTCCACCGCCAGCGCCTCGACTTCGCCCGCATTGATGCTCGTTGCATCGATCTCCGTCATGGGCCCACTCTGGCACGGCCGGCTCCGGGTCCCACCGGGGCACCGGGCCGTACCGGGCCCCCTCTCGGCGGGACAGCCGTCAGGCCCGCCTGAGCAGCCGGTTCATCGCCCGCCCGAACACATACCGCGCCGTACGTCCCACCACCCCGTCCAGAGCTCCCGGCACGAACCGCACCCGCAGTTCCTCCCGCCACACCACCCGGGTGCGTCCGCCGGGTCCGGGGCGGACCTCGATCTCGGCCCAGCCCTGTATCACCCGGCCCTGTTTCTCCAGCCGGCACATGCCCGGGGTGGCGTCGTCCGACGGGGGGTGCCAGAGCGTCACCCGCATCGGGTCGTCGAAGGAGAGCGGGCCGATGCCGGAGCGGGCGACGAAGAGGGTGCCCTCATGGGTCGGTTCGGGGGTGGTGACCCTGATGCGGGTCAGGGGGACGACGTCGGCGTGGCGGTGCCACTCCGTCAGGCGGCGCCACGCCTCCGTGAGAGGGAGCGGAACCGTGCGTTCGAGGAGGAAGTTCGCCACGGAGCGATCTTACGGAACGGTGCTGTGGAGTCAGGGCTGGTCACGACGCCGACGCCCGGCGGCGCCCGTGGCGTATACGGGGCGCGCAGGGGGGCCGGCCGCCCGTCGGCGGGCAGGCGTACGCGGAGTGAACTCGGCTTCGGCCGGCCCGCCCAGCCCCTAGCCTTCCTTTCAAGAGTGGGCATTCCGCCCACCTCCAGGGGGAGTTGGTCGTCATGCCGCTGAAGACCTACGGCGTACTGATCGGACGGGCCGTCGACACCCGGCGCGAAGGCGGCAGCGACTCGCCGCACTATCAGATCCACGTCACCGACGACGGCGGCACCGCCTACCGCGCCGCCGTCAACGTCCTGTCCCAGCAACGGCCCTCCGAGCTGCTGTACTTCGTCAGCGACGACTTCCGGCACCCGATCACGGACCGGCTGGCGGGGCTGGCGAGCGGCTGGAACACCCTGCCGCCCGGCCCCGGCGGCCCGAACCTCGACTTCGTGCGCGGCAACCTCTTCGACCCGGCCCTGATGCGGAAGCTGCCCCCGGACCTCGAGGGCCCCGACAACGACCTCGCCGACCTCCTCGACCACTCCGTCCGCCGTGCGGTCGCCGACCAGGACGCGCGGCTGTACCTGTTCGGCGAGCGCTGGGGACCCGAGGCGAGGACGAGGGACAAGATCTTCGGCTTCCTGCCCGGCAACGGTGTCCACGACATCCATATGAACCAGGGCAACAGCGGCCGTTTCCGCGACTCCGACGGCGTCTGGCAGGACGGAGGGCTGCTCCTGCACTTCCCGGCGCAGTCCCGCTGGGTCGCCGTCTTCCTCGCCTTCCAGAGCCAGTCCTGGAAGACCGACGACGTCACCGGCCACACCATCGGGGACGTCGACGGCGCGCGTCCGGTGCCCGGCACCCGGCCCGTCCGGATCGTCGCCGCCCTCGTCAACCCGCGCGGCCCCGCTCCCGAGGCCGAGAGCGTCACCCTGCTCAACGCCTCGCCCGATCCCGTCGACCTGACCGGGTGGCAGATCCAGGACCGGCTGGGGCAGCGCTCCGCCGTGCCCGCCGGCCCGCTCGCCCCCGGGGCCGGTCTCACCGTGCGCCTCGACGGAGGTGCCCGGCTGGGCAATCACGGCGGCGAGATCAGCCTCCTCGACGCGGCGAGGCTCAAGGTGGACGGCGTCTCCTACACCGCCGAACAGGCCGGGCGTGAGGGCTGGTCGGTCGTCTTCTGATACACCGCCGATGATCCCGGGCACCGCCGGCACGGTCCCGTCGTAGATGTCGTGCAGCAGGATGATCCGGTCCCGGTCGGTCCGGTCGAGGATCCGCTGCCGGATGAGCTGGGCTTTCCAGTGGTTTCTCCCGGGCTACTGGGCGTAGAACGTGGCGTCCGCCCGGTCCGTCGTGGTGCTCGGCGTCCGGACGTACAGCAGGTGGTCGTAGTGCCGGACGTAGCGCCCCGGGTAGTTGTACGACTCGTAGGAGAGCCCCGCCGCGTCGGACAGCCCGGCTCGCCGGTGGAAGGTCGCGTCGGCGGCGAACTGCGCCGTCCCGTCGTTCTTCTCCAGCCACACCTCGAAGTTCTTGTGCCGCAGGTAGTAGCCGGGGAAGTTGGCCGACTCCAGGGAGACCGTGCCGCCGCCGGCCAGCCCGGTGACCGCGCGGAACTGGGAGTCCGCGAGCGGGGAGACGCCCGCCTCGACGCGGGCGCGGTACTCCCAGTGCCGGACGAACCCGTCGGCGAGGTTGTACGACGACAGGCGCTGCGGGGTGACCCCGTCGGCCACCGGGATGCCGAAGTCGGGGGTGCCGTCCGCCTTCCAGTACAGCTTCTGCACGCGGGTGCGGCGGTTGGGGTCGTTCAGCGGGTCGCCGCTGATGTCCTTGTAGCTGCGGTCGTGGTAGACGAGGACGTCGCTCCTGCCGTCCTCGGAGACGGTGAAGGAGTTGTGGCCCGGCCCGTACTGGCTCGTGCTCGCGTTGCTGGTGAAGACCGGCGACGGACTCTTGCTCCAGTTCGCGGTGTCGAGCAGGTCGGCGCTCGCGGAGGCGGACAGCAGCCCCAGGCAGTAGTTGCTGTCGGTGGCGCCGGCCGAGTAGGTCATGAAGACCTTGCCGCCGTGCTGGATCACCGCCGGGCCCTCGTTGACCTTGTAGCCGGCGCTCTCCCAGGAGTAGGTGGGCCGCGACAGCATCACGGGAGTGCCCGTGATGGTCCAGGGGTTGGCCATGCTGGCGAGGTAGACGTCGGTGTTGTTGTTCACGGACGGGTCGCGCTGGGCCCAGGCCAGATACCGCACACCGCCCACGACGAAGGTCGTTGCGTCCAGGGAGAAGCTCTCCCACCGGGTCTTGATCTGGCCCTTCTCCGTCCAGGCGGCGGTCAGCGGGTTGGCACCGGTGCCCTCCAGGACGTACATCCGGA
Organism: Streptomyces sp. Y7; assembly: GCF_043195415.1. Classification (NCBI taxonomy): domain Bacteria; kingdom Bacillati; phylum Actinomycetota; class Actinomycetes; order Kitasatosporales; family Streptomycetaceae; genus Streptomyces; species Streptomyces sp. Y7. The sequence goes on along the minus strand of NZ_JBIDDQ010000018.1, from coordinate 100,119 downwards.
TCGCCCACACGTCGCTGGTGGCGCCGGCGGCGAAGTAGACGTACCACTTGCCGTCGATGAAGTGGATCTCCGGCGCCCAGATGTGCGCGCCCATGACCCCGCTGGAGTGCCTGGTCCAGATCGTCACCTCCTGGGCGGTGGACAGGCCCTGGATCGTGGTCGCCCGGCGCAGCACGATGCGGTCGTACTCGGGGACGGTCGCGGTGAAGTAGTAGTAGCCGTCGGTGTGTCTGAAGATGTGCGGGTCGGCCCGCTTCTCGGCGACCGGGTTGGTGTAGGTCGCGGCGGGGGAGTCGGGGACGGCGGCCCGGGCGGGGGAGCCCGGTGCGACGAGACAGCCCGCGAGCGCGACGAGCAGCGCGAGGATCAGCCGAACGGCGTTGTGTCGCGGAGGAGTTCCATGGTTCACATCATGCCCCTGTCCGTAATCTCGAACGTGGTTCGCAATTCCGACCGTGACGGGGTTCAGAAGATAGAAGCGGGCCATGTCCGCGTCAACGCTTTCGTCGGGCCGCACGTCGGTCCGTCCCGCACCGCGCGCGAACCCGCGTGCCGGGCGCTGCGCGAGCAGCTGCTGGCGCAGAAGGAGCCGCGCAACCGCAGAGCGACCTGAGCGGACCTCGCCGTATCGCCCGTTACAGCGGTGCCCCGCGGGCGGTCACCGTCCCTGCGGCAGCGGCTGTTCCGTCCAGATCACCTTGCCGGCCGCCGTGTAGCGGGTGCCCCAGCGCTCGGCGAACTGGGCCACCAGGAACAGGCCCCGGCCGCCCTCGTCCGTGGTGGCCGCGCTGCGCAGGTGCGGGGCGGTGCTGCTGCCGTCGGAGACCTCGCAGATCAGGGCGAGGTCGCGGATCAGCCGGACCCGGATCGGGCCGGTGGCGTGCCGCAGGGCGTTGGTGACCAGCTCGCTGAGGATCAGCTCGGTCGTGAACGCCTCCTCCTCGAGCCCCCACTCCGTCAGGGTGCGGGCCGCGGCCGCCCGCACCCGGGCCACGGCGGAGGCCTCGTCCGGTACGTCCCAGGACGCCGTCCGGTCGGAGGGGAGCAGCCGCGTCCGGGCCACGACGAGGGCGACGTCGTCGCGGGGACGCTCCGGCCGCAGGGTCTCCAGGACCGCCTTGCACGTCTCCTCCGGCGTCCGGCCCCCCGTCGGGGGCGTCGCGGCGAGCGCGCCCCGCAGCCGCTCCAGCCCCTCGTCGATGTCCTGGCCGTGGTCCTCGACCAGCCCGTCCGTGTACAGCACCAGCCCGCTGCCCTCGGGCAGCCGTACCTCCCGCGCCTCGAAGGGCATGCTGCCGCCCAGACCCAGCGGCGCGCCGCCCGGCACGGTCAGGAACTCGACCCGGCCGTCGGGGTGCACGAGCGCCGGTTCGAGGTGGCCGGCGCGGGAGAGGGAGCACATCCCGGTGGACGGGTCGTACACCGCGTACAGACAGGTCGCCCCCGTGATCGGCGCGACCTCCTCCTCGCCCTCGCCCTCGTCCTGGTCGATGCGCGCCACCAACTCGTCCAGATGGCCGAGGAGTTCGTCCGGCGGCAGATCCAGCGTGGAGAAGTTGTCGACCGCGGTACGCAGCCGGCCCATCGTCGCCGCCGCGTGCAGCCCGTGGCCCACGACGTCGCCCACGACCAGCGCCACCCGCGCGCCCGGCAGCGGGATGACGTCGAACCAGTCCCCGCCGACCCCGCCCTGCGCCGCCTGCGCCGGCAGATAGCGGTAGGCCACGTCGAGGGCGCTCTGCCCGGGCAGGGCCCGCGGCAGCAGACTGCGCTGGAGGGTCACCGACAGGGTGTGCTCGCGGGTGTAGCGGCGGGCGTTGTCGATGCTCACGGCGGCCCGCGCCACCAGCTCCTCCGCGAGCGTGATGTCCTCGTGCTCGAAGGGGTCGGGCCGGTCGGCGCGCCAGAAGCTGGCCATGCCCATGATGACGCCGCGGGCCCGCAGCGGCACCGTGAGCATCGAGTGGAACCCGTACCGCACGAGCCTGCGGGCGTTCACGGGATCCTGCTCCTGCCAGCCGGCGAGGGCGGCCATGTCCGTCTCCAGCACCGACTCGCCGGTACCGAACCCGAACGCCTGCGGAGTGGCCGGGGCGAAGTGGATCAGCTTGCCGATCGGATAGAGCGGACTGTCGTCCCGTACGCCCCGGAACGCCACCCGGCGCATGTCGGCGCTGCCCTCCTTGGGCTCCTCGCCGCGCAGCACCGGATCGGCGAGATCGACGGAGACGAAGTCGGCGAACCGGGGCACCGCGAAGTCGGTCAGCTCCTGCGAGGTGCGCGTGACGTCCAGGGTGGTGCCGATCTCCAGCCCGGCGTCGTACAGCAGCTTCAGCCGCTCCTGCGCCACGTCCGCCCGGCCGGTCAGGGTCCGCAGCTCGGTGGTGTCCCGCAGCGTCGCGACACTGCCGGGCGGCCCGCCGTCCCGGTCGGTCGAACGCTGGCTGACCGCGAGCAGCCGGCCCTGCGCCAGATGCACCTCGTCGGTGGCGTCCCGCCCCGAGGCGAACAGCCGGGCCAGGTCGCTGCCGATGCCGAGGGCGACACAGGGCCGCCCCTCCGCGTCCGCGGTCAGTCCGAGCAGCCGGCGCGCCTCGTCGTTCGCGAGCGCCAGCCGCCGCCGGTCGTCCATGATCAGGACGCCTTCGCGCACGGAGTGCAGGACGGCGTCGTGATGCTCGTACATCCGCGTCATCTCTTCGGGGCCGAGCCCGTGTGTCTGCCGCAGCAGCCGGCGGCTGACGAGCGCGGTCCCGGCGGTGGCGAGGGCGAGCGCGCCGGCCGCCGAGCCCAGCAGCGTCGGCAGCTGGTGGTCCACGACCCCGCCGACGCTGTCCAGCGTCACCCCCGCGGCCACCAGGGCGACGACCTTGCCGTCGTCGTCGGTCACGGGGACCACGGCCCGCACGGACGGACCCAGGGTGCCGGTGTACGTCTCCCGTACGACCCCGCCCGCGGCGGCCGGCGCGATGGTGCCGACGAAGTGCCGGCCGATCCGGTCGGGGTTGGGGTGGGTGTAGCGGATCCCGTCCTTGGTCATCACGACGATGAAGTCCACGTCGGTGGCCTCGCGCGCCGCCTCGGCGCGGGGCTGGAGCACCGCGCTGGGGTCGGGGTTCGACAGGGCCTCCTCGATGCCCGGCGCGTTCGCGAAGGACTCGGCGACGGCGAGGGAACGGTTGCCGGCCTCCCGCCTGGTGTCGGTGCGCACCTGGAGCACCAGTGCCACGACGGCGGCGACGACGAGGAGCACGACGATGGCCGCCTGCAGCACGAAGACCTGCCGGGCCACGGTACGTGCGCTCAACAGCGAGCGCAGGCGGCCGAGGAATCCGGCCATGCCTCATTTCTAACACCGTTTCACGGGGCGGGCACGGTGCTTGCCGCAGGGAGGGCACCGGCCCGGCCGGGGGCGGTCGGTGAGCCGGCGGATCCGAGGTGCCTCGGCGGATCCCCTACGGGCACGACCCGACGCACCCGGCGCCGGACGGCTCAGGGGCCGCCGCCGGTGCCCCGTCGGTGGTCGGCATGCGCAGCAGCAGCAGGGCCGCGTCGTCGTGGAGCCGGCCGCCGACGTGGGCCTGGAGCTCGCCATGCAGCGCGGTGACGGTGTCCACGGGCTCGTCGCAGGTGTGCCGGGCCAGCCCCTCGGCGAGCGGATAGAACTCACGGTCGTGGTTGCGGGCCTCGGTGACACCGTCGGTGTACAGCAGCAGCTGGTCCCCGTCGGCGAAGGGCAGCACGTGCAGCGCGGGCGTCTCGCCCGACAGGTTGCGCAGGCCGAGCGGCGGCGCCGGACGGTCCGGCTCCACCGGTACGACGACCGAGTCCCGCACCAGCAGCGGCGGCGCGTGCCCGCAGTTGACGACCTCCAGCTGGCCCGTGCGGGGGTACCCGGCGACCACGGCGGTGACGAAGTCGTCGCTGCCCAGGTTGCGCGCCAGGCTCCGCTCGATCCTGGCGACGACGTCCAGCAGATCGGGCTCGTCGTGCGCGGCCTCGCGGAAGACACCGACGACCAGGGCCGCCGTGCTGACGGCCGGCAGCCCCTTGCCGCGTACGTCGCCGACGATCAGCCTGACCCCGTGCGGTGTCGACACCAGCGCGTACAGATCCCCGCCGATGCGGGCCTCGGCCGCGGCGGCGCTGTAGCGCACGGCCACCTGGAACGGTCCGACCGTCGCCGGTACGGGCTGCAGCAGCGCGTGCTGGGCGGCCTCGGCGACCGAGCGCACCGCCGCCAGCACCCGCTCGCGGCGGATGCGCAGCGTGCTGGTCGCGGCGCACGCCACGGTGATCACCAGCAGGGACGTCAGCGCGACCACGAGATCGCTGTCCGCGGCACCGCCCCGGAGGCCGAGTGCCACCCCCAGCGCGGCGGACAGCAGCCCCACGCAGAGAACACCGCGCGGCCCGCCGGTGGTGGCGGCGAGCGCGGGGCCCGTGGCGAGCAGCGGCACCCAGGTCACCCCCGAGCCGCCCGCGAGATCGACGAGCACGAGACCGCAGACGATCAGAATGGGCAGTAGGGGCGTGGCGGCGACCATGCGCCTCGGCCAGTGGTCGGGGCCGTGATCAGGGGCCTTGCTCATCGCTTGTCCGCTGTCCTCACCTGTGCGCAGGGGCGTACGCCCAATGAAATGTCCGGTTTATTCAGGAAACGGGTTCCACCCCGGGTCGGACAAGCACAGGGATTTCAGATAGTGAGCGACAGGCCCCTGGTCACCCGGTCCGCGGTCGGGATCAGCCGGGCCGTGACCTCCTCCAGCCGCGAGCGCCGGTCGGCCCGCAGCGAGACGCCGAGCGAGCCGAGGGTGTTCCCGCTGTACACGGGCACCGCGACACAGACCGTGCCGAGGGCGTACTCCTCCATGTCGGTGACCGCGGGGGCGAGGGGCGCGGATTCCAGCCGTCTGAGCAGCTCAGGGCGGTCGGTGATGGTCCGCGGCGTGAGATCGGCGAGCTGGTGCCGGGACAGGTAGTCCTTGCGCGCCTCCTCGTCCAGCTCCCGCAGCACGGACTTGCCGAGCGCCGTGGCGTGCCCGGCGTCCTCGAACCCCACCCAGAGATCGACGCGGGGAGCGCGCGGGCCGTCGACGATCTCGGCCACCCGGATCTCCCCCTCCTCGTAGAACGTGAGGTAGGCGGCGCTGGACAGCTCGTCGCGCAGCGCGGCCAGCGTGGGCCGGATCCGGCTGAGCAGCGCCTGCGCCCGGCCCGTGGTGTGCAGGGTCCCGAGCCGCTCGCCGAGGATGAACCCGCCGTCGTCGAGCTTGCGCACATAGCCGTCGTGGACCAGCGTCCGCAGCAGGTGGTAGGCCGTGGCCAGCGGCAGGCCCGTCTCCCGCGCCAGTTGCTTCGCGGGCGCGCCGTTCTCGTGCGCGCTCATCGCTTCCAGCAGACGGAACGCGCGCTGCACCGAGCCGATGAGCGTGGGGCCGTCATTCACACCCATAGGAACAGCGTGCGCCGGGCGCCCGGCACGGGCAAGGCGGGCGGACGGCGCCTGCCGGATGGGGCTTGCCTACAGCACCCGGGCGACGAGCAGCGCGACGTCGTCGTGGTCGTCCGGATGCCGCAGTCCGTACAGGAGCAGGTCGCAGGTCTCCTCCAGGGGTCTGCCGGGTTCGTCGAGGAAGCCGAGCATCACGTTCAGCCGGTCGTCGATGGAGTGGTGCCGGGTCTCGACGAGGCCGTCGGTGTACAGGACCAGCAGATCGCCGGGGCCGAGCTCGACGGACGTGGTCCGGAACGGGATGCCGCCGACGCCGAGCGGGGCCCCGGCGGGCAGTTCGAGCAGCTCCGGCGGTCGGCCGGGGCGGGCCAGCGCGGGCGGCATGTGTCCGGCGTTGGCGATGTGGCAGCGCCGGGTGCGCGGGTCGAACACCGCGTACAGGCAGGTGACGATGTAGTGCTCCAGATCGCAGGTGATCTTGTCCAGGTGGCGCAGCACGGCACCCGGATCCAGATCGAGGTCGGCGTAGGCGCAGGTCGCGGTCCGCAGCCGGCCCATCGTGGCGGCCGCGTCGATGCCGTTGCCCATGACGTCGCCGACGACCAGCGTGGTCTTGTCGTCCTCCAGCGGGATGACGTCGTACCAGTCGCCGCCGACCTCGCTGGTGGCCTGCGCGGGCTGGTAGCGGTAGGCGATCTCGAGGCCGGTGTGGTGCGGCGGATGGTCCGGCAGCAGGCTGCGCTGGAGGGTGAGGGCGGTGTTGCGCACGCTCTGGAACCAGCGGGCGTTGTCGATGGCGACGGCGGCCCGGCTGGCCAGCTCGCTCGCGAGGACGACGTCGTCCTCGTCGAACGGCACCGGATTGCGGGTCCGCTTGAGGTCGAGGGCGCCCAGCACCTCGCCGTGCGCGATGAGCGGCACCGCCATGTAGGAGTGCACGCCGGCCCGCGCGAGAAGACTGGTGGCCTCGGGGTCGCGGGCGATGCGCCGCAGATCGTCCTCGCCGACGTGCCGCACCAGGACCGGCCGGCCCGTGTGCACGCACAGGGTGACCAGCCGGTCCCCCTCGTAGGCGGCGAGATCGCCCGGCGGGTCCGCCGCGCGCAGCGCCACACTCGGGTACGACGCCTTCAGCGCGAGCGCGCGGAACAGCTCCGGACCGTTGTCCGGCTGCCGCATGCGCCGGCACGCGAGCGCGGAGTCCAGCACGTCCACGGCGACCACGTCGGCCAGCTCGGGCGTGGCGATCTCCGCCAGCTCGTCCGCGGTCCGCCCCACCTCCAGCGTGGTGCCGACCCGGGTGGAGGCGTCCGCGATCAGGGCCAGGCGCCGGCGGGCCCGGTCGGCCTCGGCGGCGGCCCGGTGCCGCTCGGTGACGTCGACGAACGAGATGGCCGCGCCCAGCACCCGGCCGCCGGGGTCCTCCAGCCGGTAGAAGGACAGCGACCAGGCGTGCTCGTGCTCGGGGTCGGCCGGCGGGCGGCCCACGTGGTACTGGTCGAGCAGCGGGGTGCCGGTGGTGAGCACCTGGCGCAGACAGGACACGATCGTGTCGATGTCGGGCAGCGGCAGGGTCTCCATCAGCCGACGGCCCACATGGTCCTCCGCGGGGGTGCCGTCGATCCGCTCCAGCGCCGGATTGACCAGCAGGAAACGCAGCTCGGGGTCGACCAGGGCGATACCGATCGGGGACTGGTTGATCAGCCGCTCGCACAGCGCCAGGTCCGTCTCCACGCGCTGCAGCAGCGAGTGGTCGGCGGCGATGCCCAGGGCGTAGACGTCCCCGAGATCGTCCAGCAGACGCATGTTGCGGAACTCCGTCAGCCGGGTGCTGCCGTCCTTGTGCCGCACCGGGAAGGTCCCGGCCCAGCTGCGGCCGGTCTCCAGAACCTCCGTGAACAGCTGCACCACGGCCGGCAGATGCTCGGCGTGGATGAAGAGACGTGCCGCGGGCGTGCCCAGGGCCTCCTCGGCGGTGTACCCGAAGAGCTCTTCCGCCTGCGGGGTCCAGAACACCACGCGCCCGTCGGCGTCCACGACCACCGCGGCCACGCTCAGCACGTCGAGCAGGCCGGTCGTCCGGGGCGGCCCGGGGCCGTACCCGCCACTGTCGGACTCGAAGGTCTCGGCTGCCATCCCAGCTCCTCCGCCGCCGGCCGTACCCACCCGCTGCGGTTCCCCCGTCGTATCCACGGCTGCGCCGACCGGCACCTCCATGCTCCCTCCGCGCTCGCACCTTGCCCACTCCTGGCGCCGCGCGGCCGTCACAGCACGGGAGCGGGAGGCCGCGGGCCCGTGCACAACGGGCGGACTAGCAGGAACATGGTCCTGTAGAGCACGGGACCCGAGCGACCCTGCGTGAGGACCATGGACCCTCCCCGAGAAAGGCCCGACGAGCCCGCGTCGACAGCACCGCGCGCCCTCTTCGACGCGTCCACCGACGCGGCGGCGGTGGTGTCCGGCCACGGCGTCGTGCTCGGCTGGACCCGCGCCGCTGAGGAACTCCTCGGGCTGCCCGCGTCGCGGACGGTCGGCGGCTCCGCGGCGCGGCTGCTGGCGATGCCCGGCGACCCGCTGCGGGTCGCGGCGGTCGCGGACCGCTGCCGGGCCGGCATGGGGTGGAGCGGCCGCGTCCCCCTGCGGCACTCCGACGGCAGCCGGGTCGACGTCGACCTGAGGGTCTCCGCGGCGTTCCGCATCGGCGCCGACGAGTGCTTCCTGATCTCCGCACGCGCGCAGCACCAGCAGTGGGCGGCCGGTGAGTCCGTGCTCGACGGCTTCCTGACCCGCGCCCCCGTCGGCATGGCCGTGATGGACACCCAGCTGCGCTACATCTGGCTCAACGACACCCTGGAACGCTTCGGTGGCGTACCCCGCGCGCAGCGCCTCGGCCGCCGGCTCAGCGAACTGCTGCCCGGACTCCAGGCGGACACCATCGAGGGCCTGATGCGCAAGGTCCTGGAGACCGGTGTGCCGGTCACGGACTACGAGTACGTCGGCTGGAGCTGGGCCGACCCGCGCCGCCAGCACGCCTACTCCACGTCGTTCTTCCCCCTCACCGGCCCCGAGAACTCCATCACCGGGGTCTGCTACATGGTCTCGGACGTCACCGAGCGGTGGAACGCCCGCCAGTTGCTGTCGCTGGTCAACGAGTCCGGGACCCGCATCGGCACCACCCTGGACGTGCTGTGGACGGCCCAGGAGCTGGCCGACTTCGCCGTGCCCCGGTTCGCGGACTTCGTCGTCGTGGACCTGCTGGAGCCGGTGCTGAGCAACGAGGGGCACGGCGCGTGGCTGACCGACGCGGGCCCGGCGCCCGCGAAGCCCGTGATGCGCCGGGCCGGCATGAGCTCGGTGCGCGAGGGCTGCCCGGAGGCGGTGGCGCGGGTCGGGGAGCGCGTGGACTTCGTGCCGCCGCCGCACGACGCGCATCTGCTCATCGACGGCGATCCGATCCTCATCCCGGTCCTCGACCCGTCCGACGATCTGTGGGTCACCGAACAGCCCGCGCGGGCGGCCAGCATGCGGGAGTTCGGCCTGCACTCCCTGATCTCCGTGCCGATGCGGGCCCGCAACACCGCGCTCGGCCTCACCACGTTCGTCCGGTCGCTCAACCCCGTCTCGTTCCAGCCCGACGACGTCCTCGTCGCCCAGGAGCTGGTGGCCCGGGCCGCGCTGTGCGTCGACAACGCCCGGCGCTACACCCGTGAGCACACCGCGGCGGTCACCCTCCAGCGCAGCCTGCTGCCGCAGGCCCTGACGGGCGGTACGGCGCTGGAGGTCGCCTCCTCCTACCTGCCGGCGGACCCGACGGGCGGCGTGGGCGGCGACTGGTTCGACGTGATCCCGTTGTCCGGCGCCCGGGTGGGCCTCGTCGTCGGCGACGTCGTCGGGCACGGCATCACCGCCGCGGCGACCATGGGCCGGCTGCGCACCGCCGTACAGACCCTCGCCGACATGGAGATGCCGCCCGACGAGCTGCTGGCCCACCTCGACGACCTGGTGCTCCGGCTCAGCGAGGAGCGGGCCGAGGACGGAGCCGAGGCGGCGCACCGGGGCACGGCCGGCTTCCTCGGCGCGACCTGTCTGTACGCCGTCTACGACCCGGTCACCCGACGCTGCACGATGGCCCGCGCCGGGCATCCGCCGCCGGTCGTCGTCGCGCCCGACGGACGGGTGTCGTTCCCCGAGCCTCCGGCCGGACCGCCGCTCGGGCTGGGCGGGATGGGGTTCGAGGCCACCGAGATCGAGCTCGCTGAGGGCAGCCTGTTCGGCCTGTACACCGACGGTCTGGTGGAGGCGGCCGACCACGACATGGAACGCGGCATGACGCGGCTGGGCGAGCTGCTGTCCCGTCAGGGGCTCGACCTGGCCACGCTGTGCACGTCCGCGGTGCGCGAGGTGGTGCCCGCGCCGCAGCCCGACGACATCGCCCTGCTCCTGGCACGCACCCACGCCCTGGGCACCGAGCACGTCGCCTCCTTCGAGGTGCCCGTCGACCCGGCGGCCGTGGCCGACGTCCGGGCCCGCGCGACCCGGCAGGTGGAGACATGGGGGCTCGGCGAACTGGCCATGACGACCGAGCTGATCGTGAGCGAGCTGGTCACCAACGCCATCCGCTACGCCGAACCGCCCATCCGGCTACGGCTGCTCCGCGACTCCCGGCTGACCTGCGAGGTCGCCGACGGCAGCAGCACCGCCCCCCGGCTGCGCCACGCCCGGAGCATGGACGAGGGCGGCCGCGGCCTGTTCCTGGTGGCGCAGCTCGCCCATCGCTGGGGCGCCCGCTACACACCCGAGGGCAAGATCATCTGGGCCGAGCAGGAACTCCCGCGGACGCACTGAGCCCGCCGGCCTCGCACCGCTCCCGGCGATGCGTGACGGACCGGTCTGTACCGGCGTACCGTCCGGCGGCCCGGCGGACCGGTCTGTACCCGGCGTACCGTCCGGCGGCCCGGCGGCCCGGCGGCCCGGCGGCCCGGCGGCCCGGCGGCCTGGCGGCTCGGTAGCTCGGCGGCGCCCGACCCGCGCGAGCGGCACCCGCATTTGCGCGTCCACGTCACCCAGCTGGAACCGGAGAAGTCCCTGCCGGCCCTTCAGGCCCGCGACTTCGACCTGGTCCTCGCCGAGGAGTACCCCGGCAACCCCAACGCGAGGCTTGCGGAACTCGAACAGGCGGACCTGCTCGACGACCCCCTGCGCCTCGCCCTGCCCGCCCGCGCCGGCCACCCCGGAACCCACGGCCCGACGGCGACGTTGCGTGCGCTCGCCGGCCATCCCTGGGTGATGGAACCCGAGGGCACGGCCGCCCGCCACTGGGCGATGACCCTGTGCCGCGACGCCGGTTTCGAACCGGACGTACGGTTCGAGACCACCGACCTGCTGCTCCACCTCCGGCTCGTGGAACGCGGGCTCGCCGCGGCCTTCCTCCCCGACCTCGTGTGGAACGGACAGTCCGCGACCGTCGACCTGCGCGAGCTGCCGCGCGGCCGTCGCACCCGCCGGGTGTTCACCGTCGTATGCCGTGGCGGGGGCCGGCACCCGGCGATCCTCGCCTGCCGGGACGCACTGCGGCGGGCGATCGAGGCCCGTTGGCGGGCGTCCGCGCCCGGACAGCGGAGTGCCGGACCCGGATCGACCGGGCCCGGCACTCCAGGCGGCACCAGACAGGATCAGCTGCTCCTGGTCACCACTGCTCCTTGTCCTGGTGCTTGGTGTGGGTGGGCTTCGAGGGGTGGTCAGGCTTGTCCGGATGCGAGGGCTTGTCCGGGTGGGCGGGCTTGGAGGGGTAGTCCGGCTTGTCGGGGTGCGCGGGCTTCGCCGGGTAGTCGGGCTTCTCCGGGTGGGCGGGCTTGGACGGGTAGTCCGGCTTGTCGGGGTGCGCGGGCTTCGCCGGGTAGTCAGGCTTGTCCGGGTGGGCCGGCTTTGACGGGTACTCGGGCTTGGCCGGCTTCGAGGGGTAGTCGGGCTTGTCGGGGTGCGCGGGCTTCGCCGGGTACTCGGGCTTCGCCGGCTTGGCCGGATACGCAGGCTTCTCCGGGTGTGCGGGCTTCGCCGGGTATTCAGGCTTGGCGGGCTTGGCCGGGTACACGGGCTTGGCGGGGTATTCCGGCTTGGCGGGCTTGGCCGGGTACGCGGGCTTGGCGGGGTATTCCGGCTTGGCGGGCTTGGCCGGGTACGCGGGCTTGGCGGGGTACTCAGGCTTCGCCGGCTTGGCCGGGTACACGGGCTTCGCGGGGTATTCCGGCTTGACGGGCTTGGCCGGGTATTCAGGCTTGGCCGGGTACTCGGGCTTGACGGGCTTGGCCGGGTACACGGGCTTCGCGGGGTATTCCGGCTTGACGGGCTTGGCCGGGTACACGGGCTTCGCCGGGTATTCAGGCTTGACGGGCTTGGCCGGGTATTCGGGCTTCGCGGGGTACTCGGGCTTGACGGGCTTGGCCGGGTACACGGGCTTCGCGGGGTATTCCGGCTTGACGGGCTTGGCCGGGTACACGGGTTTCGCCGGGTATTCAGGCTTTACAGGCTTCGCCGGGTACTCCGGCTTCGCCGGATGTACGGGCTTGGCCGGGTATTCGGGCTTGACCGGCTTCGCGGGATACACGGGCTTGGCCGGGTGTTCAGGCTTGACCGGCTTGGCCGGGTACTCAGGCTTGACCGGCTTGGCCGGGTACTCAGGCTTCGCGGGCTTCGCCGGGTAGTCAGGCTTGTCCGGGTGGACCGGCTTCGCGGGATGCATCGGCTTCTCCGGATGCATCGGCTTGTCCGGATGCGCGGGCTTCGCCGGGTGCATCGGCTTGCCGGGATGTTCCGGCTTCGCGGGGTGCATGGGCTTGCCCGGGTGCCCCGGCTTCGCCGGGTACGCCGGCTGCGGAGCGTGGGCCGGGTGGACCGGCTTGCTCGGGTAGGGCGGCTGGGGCGTCGCGTGGTCGTCGGCGTAGACGGTGCCCCCGCTCGCCAGGGCGGCTGCGGCGAGCGCGGCGGCCATGGCCGCCGGCGTCAGAACAGATCGCCATCTTGGCGATGTCGTCATCTTCCACTCTCCTCGACTTGGTTCAGGGCCTCGTGACGGCTGGTCAGCACCAAGAGCCGGACAGTGGAATGAATAGGAAATCGGGTGATATGAAAAACGCTTGGGGGCGAGAAGCCACCGGATGGTGTAGCGCGGGCCCGCCAGTTGGCCCGGCGTCAGGCGGCGGGCCGGACGAGGCCGGACTCGTACGCGAACGTGACCGCCTGGACGCGAGCGCGGGCGCCGATCTTGGTGAGGATATTGCTCACATGCGTCTTGACCGTGGTAGGCGCGATGGAAAGCCGTTCGGCGATCTCGGCGTTGGACCAACCGGAGGCCACGGCGACGAGGACGTCCCGCTCGCGTCCGGTCAGCGTGTCGAGTCCCGAAACGCGCGACAAGGGGCGTACGGTGCGCTGTTCGCGGACGGCGTCGATGAGCGCGCGGGTCAGGGCGGGTGTGACGACGGCGTCCCCGGCGGCCACGACCCGGACGGCCGAGGCGAGTTCGTCCGGTGCGGCGTCCTCCAGGAGGAACCCGTCCGCGCCGGCGCGCAGGGCCGCGTAGGCGTACTCCTCGTGACCGGTGGGGGTGAGCACCAGGACACGGGGGGTGTGCGCGTCCGGCCGCGCGGATCCGAGGGGGCTCGGGAAGCGGTCCTGCCGGGTCAGGTGCCGCACGGTCTCCAGGGTGTCCGCCGGCTCCGACGGGCGGCCGGCCACCAGCACCACGTCGGGGTGGAGCGCGGCGCTCAGCCGGACCGCCTCGGCCTCGCTCGTCGCTTCCCCGACGACGTGCAGATCCGGCTCGGCGCCGAGGAGCATGCGCAGGGCGAGGCGCTGGAGAGACTGGTCGTTGACCACGAGTACGGAGACCATGTCTGCCTTCTTCCTGGCCGAGGCGGGTGGCGGCCTGCCCAGCAGAACGAAACGGTTTCGTTCACCTACGTTAGCGTAGCTCTCGTAAAGACGAAGTAGGAGATCGGTCAGGACTTGGCCCCGACGGGACCGGCGTCGCACCACGCCGTGTCCGCCGTCGAAGCCGTGGTCGGTGCCGTCACAGCCCGAACAGGCGCGCCCCGTTGTCGTGGCACACGCCGCGCAGCCACGCGTCCCCGAGCTCCAGGCGTTCCAGGGCCGCGAGCTGATGGACGTACGGATAGGGGATGTTGGGGAAGTCGCTGCCGAGCAGGATGCGGTCGCCGAGGTCCGCCAGGCGGGGCAGGGCACGCCGCGGGAACGGGGCCATGCGTTCGCTGAAGTCGGTGAACGCCATGGTCGTGTCGAGGCGCACCTCCTCGTAGCGCTCGGCGAGGTCGAGGAAGTCCTCGTACTCGGGCAGTCCCATGTGCGCGACGATCAGCCGCAGCCTGGGGTGCCGGGCGAGCACGCGGCTCACGGGTTCGGGTCCGGTGTACTTGCCGGGCATGGGGCCCGATCCGCAGTGGATCACGACGGGTGTCGCGGCCTCGGCCAGCAGTCCCCAGGTGGCGTCGAGGGCCTCGTCGGCCGGGTCGTACGCACCCACCTGCACATGTGCCTTGAAGACCCGGGTGCCCGCCTCGACGGCCTCGCGGACGTAGGACTCGACTCCCGGCTCGGGGAAGAAGGTCGAGGTGTGCAGGCAGTCCGGGGTGCGGCGGGCGAAGTCGACGGCCCAGGCGTTGAGCCACTCGGCCATGTCCGCCTTGTGCGGATAGAGCATCGAGGTGAAGGCGCGTACGCCCAGGTCCCGGATCACGGCGACCCGTTCGGCCTCCTCCGCGCGGTAGGTGATCGGCCACTCGATCCCGCCGGTCAGCGGTCCGAGCGAGTCGAAGTAGCCCCAGACCTTGTGCAGGACGCGCTCCGGCATGAAGTGGGTGTGCACGTCGATCAGTCCCGGCAGCCCCAGCCGCTGCCAGAACCGCCGTACCTCCACCGCCTCCTCGGCCGTGCTCGTGCCGTGCGTGCCCGTCGCTCCGTCGCTCAAAGCCGGTCCCGTCGCTCGAAGATCACGGACCGTCCGGCACGGACGACCCCGGCGGGCGGCCGTGCGCGGTCGGTTCTCCCCACGCGTACCTCGCGGCCCGCGGAACCTTCCCAGCGTAGGTCACGCGGTACGCGGGGCCCCGGCCCCGCCGGCCCCGGCTACTCGCCCCGCGGGCCGTAGTGGGCCAGGAACATGTCGACGCCACCGGTGACCAGACGGTCCGTCAGGTCGTCGTCGATCTGGGCGCCGTGGGAGCTGAAGACCATGTGGGGGAAGACGAGCAGGCCGTAGAACTGGATGATCGCCACCTGGAGGTCGGGGATCTTCAGCCGGCCCTGCTCGGCGAGGGTGCCCAGGGCGCCGGCGACCGCGGGATGGTGGCTCTCCGTGCCACGGTGCCGCCATGCCTCGGCCAGCTCGGGGAAGCGGTGCACCTCCGCGGCGACGAGGTTGTGCAGGGCGGTGACCTCGTCATTGGTGCGCACGGCCCGGACCCAGGCGCGCGCCGCGTCGACGAGGGCGGAGCGCAGGTCGCCCGCCTCGGCCAGGCCCTCCAGGGCGGCGGACGACTCCCCGGCCAGCGGCTCGTCCAGGGCGTCCGTGATGACCGCTGTGAACAGGGATTCCTTGCTGCCGAAGTGGTTGTAGACGGTCACCTTCGACACGCCCGCCTCGGCGGCGATGGTGTCCATCCCCACGCCGAAACCCTCCCGCAGGAACAGCTCGCGGGCGGCCCGCACGATGGCCCGCCGCTTGAGCTCCGCGCGGGGGCCGCTCGGCGGCTGTTTCACGCTGTTCGTGCTCATGACCTCGACCTTAGCACTCATCTGAACTGTACGGTTGAGTTCATATGAACTGAACAGTATGGTTCAGTCAGACCCTCGCCGTCGGTCATGCCCGCGGTCGTACCCGCGGTCGGACCCTCGGACCGCATCCGGAAGGACACGTCATGGCCCACTCCACAGCCGGTGCACCGCACACGGACGCACACGACCGTCCACCGCCCGCCGGCCCGCGCCGCTGGGCGGCCCTCGCGCTGATCTGCGTGGCGCAGTTCATGCTCGTCCTGGACGTCACCGTCGTGAACGTCGCCCTGCCCGACATGGCGGCCGACCTCGACCTCGACCGCGAGGCGCTGACCTGGGTGGTCACCGCCTACACCCTCTGCTTCGGCGGGCTGATGCTGCTCGGCGGCCGGCTCGCCGACGCTCTCGGCGCCCGCCGCACCCTGCTCGCCGGACTCGCGCTCTTCACCACGGCCTCCCTGGTCACGGGCCTGGCCCAGAACGCGCCCATGCTGCTCGGCGGCCGGATCGGTCAGGGCGTCGGCGCGGCCCTGCTGTCCCCGGCCGCGCTGTCCGTCGTCACCACGGCCTTCCACGGCGCCGAACGCAACAAGGCGCTCGGCGTCTGGTCGGCCATCGGCGGCGCCGGCGCGGCGGCCGGTGTGGTCCTCGGCGGCGCGCTCACCGACGGCCCCGGCTGGCCGTGGGTGTTCTACGTCAACGTGCCCGTCGGGCTGCTCCTGCTCGCCGTCCTGCCCACCCTCGTCCCGGCCCGTGCCCCGCTGCCCGCCCGCCTCGACATACCGGGCGCTCTCCTCGTCACCACGGGCACCGCCGCCCTGATCTACGGCCTGGTCGAGGCGGGTGACGCCGGGTGGACGGGTGCCGCGAGCCTGCTGCCGTTGACCGGTGCCGTGGTCGCCTACACGGCCTTCGTGGCGGTGGAACGGGCTTCCCGGGCGCCGCTGATGGACCTGCGGATGTTCACCCGGCGGCCGGTGCTCGCCGGAGTCTTCCTGATGCTCGTCGCCACCGCTCTGCTGATCTCGTTCTTCTTCCTCGGATCCGCCTACCTCCAGCACGTCCGCGGGTTCAGCCCGCTGCGGACCGGCCTGCTGTTCCTGCCCGTCGCCGTGGCCACCGGCGTCGGCGCCCACGTCGGCTCCCGGCTCGTCGGGAGGATCGGCAGCCGTCCGACGGCGGTCGCGGGCATGGCCGTGGCCGCCGCCGGAACCGTCCCGCTGACCCGGCTGCCGGAGAACGGCAGCGTGTACGCCGGTCTGCTGCCGGGCTTCGTGCTCGCCTCGCTCGGCATCGGCGCCGTCCTCGTCACGGCCGGTACGACCGCCCTGGGCATGGTGGAGCACCGCGAGGCCGGGCTCGCCTCCGGCGTCGTCAACACCGCCCACGAGGTGGGCGGTTCGATCGGTGTCGCCGTCGTCTCGAGCGTCGCGGCCGCCGGCTTCGAGCGGGGATCGGCGGGCGGCTTCGGCGACGCGTTCACGGTGTGCGCCGTGGCTGCCGCGGCCGGCGCCGTCGTGGCCCTGGGCCTCGTACCGCGCGGCACACCGCAGCAGGCCGGCGGGCCGCACGTGCACTGACCGGTGCTCGTCACGGCCTCACCCGGTCCGGACGGCGGCCCGTGTCACGCTCAGGACCCCGGACCCCGTCCGTCCCGCAGGAGTCGCCCCTCCGCCGGTCGCTGCGGGGAGGGCCGGTCGTCGGCCGTGGATGTGACCGGGCTCAGAGCCAGTCCTTGCGCTTGAAGATGATGTACAGACTGATGCACACGACGGCCATCAGGGCGATCGCGAAGGGATACCCGAACACCCAGTGCAGCTCCGGCATATGGTCGAAGTTCATGCCGTAGATGGTGCCGACGAGGGTGGGCGCGAACAGGATCGCCGCCCAGGACGAGATCCGTTTGATCTCCTCGTTCTGTTCGAACCCCGCCTCCGCCAGGGCCCGCATCTCCGCGTTCTGCTGCTGCGTGACCAGGGTCGCGTTGACGGTCAGGATCTCGGTGAGGGCCTGGCGGAAGCCGTCGACGCGTTCGCTGGTGTGCGTGACGTGGTCGGCCACATCACGCAGATAGCGCTGGAGTTCCTCGTCCGTGCCGTACTTGGAGAAGCCCGCCATCAGGCCGTGCAGCATCCCGACCAGCGGACGGGTGGCGCGCTGGAACTCGACCATCTCGCGGGAGAGTTCGTAGATACGGCGGGAGACCTCGGGGTCGCCGCGGAAGACCTCGGTCTCGATCTCGTCGATGTCGATCTGGACGCCCGCCACGACCGGCTCGTAGCCGTCGACGACGGCGTCGAGTATGGCGTAGAGCACCGCCTCCGGGCCGAGCTTGAGCAGCTCGGGCGTCTCCTCCATGCGCCGGCGCACCGCCGACAGATCGGGGGCCGCGCCATGGCGGACGGTGATCACGAAGTCGGGTCCGACGAAGACGTGCAGCTCGCCGAAGTCGACCTCCTCGGGCGCGTCGAGATAGCGGGCCGCCCGCAGCACCACGAACAGCGTGTCGCCGTAACGCTCCAGCTTGGGCCGCTGATGGGCCTCCATCGCGTCCTCGATCGACAGCGGATGCAGGTCGAACTCGGCGGCCAGGGACAGCAGCTCGGCCTCCGTCGGCCGGGCCAGGCCGATCCACGCCATGCCGGACGGCTGGTCGCGCAGCTCGCGGAAGGTCTCGGCGAGGGTGGCGGGGGAGGACACCCGCACGCCGTCCCGGTAGAGCGCCGCCTGCACCACGCTCACCACCTCGGACGGCTCCGGAGCGCGGGAAGGTGTCCCGGGCGCCGGCGCGGGAGGCTCCGCGGGCGGTGGGGTGAGGCCACGGCGCCACACGGACTTCATGGGGTTCTTCGAGGCGGGGCGGGGGCGTCGCTCGGACATTGCGGCTCCCTCCCGATCAGGGCGACGGGTGGACGTGCGTGATCACCGAGCAGGATATACGGGGCGAATGACATGGGCGGGGTGGGTGAGCCGATCCAGGACTCCGTGCGACTCGCGGACAGAACGTGTCCGCAACTCTCGCTAGCGTCATCGGCATGACGAAGCGGACCACGGCAGAGCCCGTTCTCAGCACCCGCGCCCTCAACCGGGCCACCCTCGACCGCCAGCTCCTGCTGCGCCGCTCCCCGATGTCCGCCCTGGCGGCCGTGGAGCATCTGGTCGGCCTCCAGGCGCAGGAGGTCAAGCCGCCGTACTACGCGCTCGCCGCCCGGCTCGACGGCTTCACGCCCGGGGAACTGTCCGCACCGCTCGCCGACCGCGCGGCGGTGCGGATCGTCACCATGCGCTCGACGATCCACCTGCACAGCGCCGAGGACAGCCTCACCCTGCGCCCGCTGGTGCAGCCCGCGCGCGACCGCGAGATCAACTACTTCCGCAAGGGCCTCGTCGGTGTCGACCTGGACCGGCTCGCCGTGATCTCCCGTGAGCTGGTCGAGGCGGAGCCGCGCACCATGAAGCAGCTGCGCGAGGCGCTCGGCGCCGAGTGGCCGGACGCCGACCCGCAGTCCCTGGCCGTCGCCGCCCGCTGCAAGCTGCCCCTCGTCCAGGTCACCCCGCGCGGACTGTGGGGGCGCGGCGCGCAGGTCTCCCTCACCACCGTCGAGCACTGGCTGGGGCGCCCCGCCGAGCCGGCCGCCTCGCCCGACGCCACGGTCCTGCGCTATCTGGCCGCCTTCGGGCCGGCGTCCGTCAAGGACATGCAGACCTGGGCCGGACTGACCCGGATGCGTCCCGTCTTCGAACGCCTGCGCCCCGAGCTGCTGACCTTCCGGGACGAGAACGGCGTCGAACTCTTCGACCTCCCCGACGCCCCGCGGCCCGACGCGGACACCCCGGCGCCGCCCCGCTTCCTGCCGGAGTTCGACAACCTGCTGCTCTCCCACGCCGACCGCACCCGGGTGATCCCGCCCGCGAACCGCGGCCGCACCTGGCACGCGAACATGCTCCACTGCCCGTTCCTGGTCGACGGCTTCCTCGCCGGCGTGTGGCGCCTCCTCGACGACGCCCTCGTCATCGAGCCGTTCGGCGACCTCACCCGGGCCCGGCGCGGGGAGGTGACCGAGGAGGCGGAGCGCATGCTGCGGGTCATGCACCCGCAGGAGGCGTACGACATCCGGTTCGGGACCGTCATCCCCTAGCCGGGCGGCGGCCCTCAGTCCGCGCGGCCCGTCACCGCCACCGTCACACCGAGCCCGATCATGGTGAAGCCGCCCGCCCCGCCGATCAGCGACAGCCGCCGGTCCATGGGGGTCCCCCCGCTCGAGCGAAGCCGAGAGTGGGGGAGAGCGAACCAGGAGCGGGTGGCGGACGCGGTCAGGCCCCACAGGGTGTCCGTGACCAGGCCGATGACGATCGGGATCAGGCCCAGCACCAGCATCTGCAAGGGGACATGCCCCGCCGACTGGTCGACGAACTGGGGGAGTACGGCGGCGAAGAACACGATGCCCTTGGGATTGGTGACGCCGACCAGGGCGCCGTCGAGGACCGTGCGCAGATCGCCGCGCGCCGGACGCGCCGCGACGGGTTCGGCCGCCGACACGCGCAGTTCCTTGCGGTGCCGGAACGCCTGGACGCCCAGGAACACGAGGTAGGCCGCGCCCGCCAGTTTGACCGTGAGGTAGATCGCCGCGGACCGCTCCACCAGTGAGCCGATGCCCACCGCGACCGCGATCACCAGCGCGTAGGAGCCGAAGGAGTTGCCGACGGCCGTCGCCACCGCGGTGCGGCGGCCGTGGGCCAGGGCCCGTCCGATCACGAACAGCACGCTGGGTCCCGGGATCAGGACCACCAGCAGCGACGTCGCCGCGAACGCCAGCAGCCGGTCGGTGGACACCATGCCCCTCACCTCCGTACGAATCCGGCCATTCAATACCGGGGCGGGCGGACATGGATAGGGGGCGTTGCGGGCCGCTCGTGGAGGCTCGCAACGCCCCCGGTCTCTCACCTGAGGTGTGCTCAGGAGACTTTCTGGACGACGTTCCCGGTCAGGAGGCGATCTGCTCGCCCACCTCGTCCGAGAACGTGGTCAGCCGGGTGTAGACACCCGGGTAACCGGCCTGGGCGCACCCCTCGCCCCAGGAAGTGATCCCTGCCAGGACGCCCCCGATGAGCAGGGGACCGCCGCTGTCGCCCTGGCAGGTGTCGACGCCGCCGGAGGTGTATCCGGCGCAAACCATGTCGGACGCGATGAAGTCCGAACCGTAGGAGCTCGCACAGCTGGAGTCGGCGACCGTGGGCACGGTGGCCGTGCGCAGCTGGTTGGAGGAGCTGCCGCCCGAGGAGGTGGTGCCCCAGCCGAGGATGCGGGCCGTGGTGCCCGCCGCGTACACACCGGTGTCCGAGGAGTCGACGTACGAGGCCGGGGTGTACGACATCGACGTGGACAGGGTCAGCACGGCCACGTCGTTGCCCTGGGTGACGTCCTGGTAGTCCGGGTGAATCCAGATGCCGCTGACCCGGCTGACCGTGCCGTTCGTGCCGTTGAGGTAGGTGCGCCCGCCGACGACCCGGACGCTGGAGGTGGACTCGCCGACCATGCAGTGCGCCGCGGTGACGACCTTGGTGGCGGAGACCAGCGTGCCGCCGCAGAACTGGTTCTGCGAGGCGTCGGTGATCTGCATCATGAAGGGGTACGCGCCGGTCGTGGTCGTCGAACCGCCGACGATGCGCGAGTCCGCGGCCTCAGCGGTGGGGGCGCTGAGCAGGGCCGCCGCGGCGGCGGCGACGGTGGCCGCCACGGCGGCCGTCCTTCTGGCACGGGTGAGCCCGAACAAGGAGACTCCTCAGGGGAAATGGCCGGTGGGGGGTCGCACGGGTGTGGGGGGTTGCACGAGGGACGCGGGACCGGCCCCCGTGTGCCCGGGCGAGCGGCACATCCATAAGGTAGGTCCCGGACGTTCCCCTTCCCAATGAGGGAACCCCCTAAGGGAGTTGGGCAGGGAAAACCCTCGGTCGTGTACCGCTAAACCTGTCCGGACCGGCCTGGACGGGTGAAATTCAGGTCGTGCGGCGCCCCGCCGCCAGGCGGACGATGTCGACCCGCGACCGGATCCCGAGCTTGCGGTAGACCCGGGTCAGGGTCGCCTCGACCGTCTTGACGCTGATGAACAGACGCGCGGCGATCTCCCGGTTCGTCGCGCCCTCCATGACCAGCGCGGCGACCTGACGCTCCATCGAGGCGAGCCCGTCCAGCCCGTCGAGGCCGTCCGGCGCGACCTCGGGCGCGGGCGCCGGCTGCACGGCGCCGACCGCGGCCGCCGCCTCGACGCGCCGCAGCCACGGCAGCGCCCGGCAACGGCGGAACAGCCGGGCCGGCTCGTCGTACGACGCCGGACCCGAGACGGCGCAGCGCAGTTGGGCCAGCGCGAAGGCGGCCCGCGCCTCCTCCAGGCCGTACCCCAGCTTGCCGAGCCGGTCCTGGGCCGACGTCAACTGGGCCACGGCCGCGTCCTGGTCGCCGCGTGCCGCGCGCACCAGCGCCTGAGCCCGGTCCAGCACGGCCAGCACGCTCTCACGGTCCAGCCGCAGCGCCTGCTCACGGGTGACGTCGATGACGTCCTGCGCCTCCGCGATCTCGCCGCCGCGCACCAGGGCCTCCGCGAGGTCGCCGTGCCAGCGGCCGCGCGCCGGGTCGGTGATGCCGAGGCCCTGCTCCACCTCGCGCACCCGGCGCAGCGAACGCACCGCCCCCTCGGTGTCCCCGGCCACCAGCTGGGCGTGCCCGAGAGCGGCCAGGGCCCGCGAGACGTACATCTGGTCGCCGTCCTCCTCGGCGTGCTCCATTGCCTCCCGCGCCAGCGTCAGCGCCCGCTCCACCTCGCCGCCCGCCGCCTCCGCGAGCGAGGTCAGCACGGCGGAGGCGACCTCGCCGATCCCGGTGTCGCGGGCGAGCCGCAGACTCTCGCGGGCCAGGTCCAGGGCGCGTCCGCAGTGGCCCGAGTGCAGCTCCGTCTCGGCGACCCCGCGCAGGAAGTGCACCTCGCTCTCGACCCAGCCGTGCCGGCGCACCTCGCGCAGCAGCGCGGTGACCGCCGCGCGGGCCTCGGGGAGCTGGTCGCTCATGATCAGCCAGCGGAAGCGGGAGTAGCCGGCCCCGTTGTGATGGCAGGCCACCCTCGGGTCCTGGGGCTCCTCCAGGGCGCGCCGGATGGTCGAGGGGGCGTCCGGGTGCCCCATGAGGGTCTCGATCTGCGCCTTGAGCGCGAGCGACAGCAGCTCGGTGTAGCGGTCACCGGCCCGCGCGGCCAGCTCCGCCGCGTACCCGGCCTCCTCGCGGGCCTCGTCGAAGTCGCCCTCCACGAGCAGGGCGCGCCAGGTCAGTTGGTAGTGGACCAGCGCGAGCAGCTTCGGGTCCTCGCCCGCGTCGGCCAGCGCCTGCGGGAAGATCGAGTCGACCTCGGTCATGGCGTGGCCCGCCGTCTCGATCACCGCGATCCACGCCCGCACCCGTTCCGCCGGCACGGCCGTGCGGGCGAGCACCTCACGCGCGATGTCCCGGGCCAGGTCCAGCTCGCCGGCGGTGATCGCGTCGTCGGTGGCCGCCAGCCGCAGGGCGTCCGGGCTCGGCGCGCCGTCGGCCGGGGTGTGCCGGGCGGCGAGCAGGGACAGCTGCGCGGCCACCGACGGCGCGCCCCGGTCCCGGGCCAGCGCGGCGGCCTCGGCCAGGCGCGCGGCGACCTCCGGGTCGGTGCCGGTGGTCGCGAGGGCCAGGTGCCGGGCGCGTTCGATCGGATCGGAGGCGGCCGTGGACAGCGCCGCGTGCGCGGCCCGGCGCTCCTGCGCGGGAGCCTCCGCGTACAGCGCCGCGGAGATCATCGGGTGCGCGAACCGGACGGCGGGGCCCTCGGGTTCGGTGGCGAGCAGCCCCAGTTCCGCGGCCTGGGCGGTCTCCGCCTCGGCGTCCTCCCGGCCGGCGGCGTGCAGCAGGGCCAGCGTCGGGCGGGCGCCCGCGCTCGCGACGAGGAGGGTGCGGCGGGCCTGGTCGGACAGCATCTCCAGCCGGTTCAGCACCAGGGCGCGCAGCGAGGTGGGCACCGGCAGCGGCTCGCCGGGGCGGGGCGGGGTGGCGTTCTCGGCGAGGGCGCGGCCCAGTTCGAGGGCGAACAGGGCGTTGCCGCCGCTGGTGCGGTGGATGTCCCGGACGGTGGAGCGGGGCAGGCCGGTGTAGCCGCGGTTCTCGAGCAGCGTGGACATCTGGGCGCGGGACAGCGGGCCGAGCCGTACGGCGAGCGTGTCCGGCGGAGACGCGCGTAGATGGCGGTCGTACTCCTCGCCCTCGGTCCGCACCGCGAACAGCATCCGCACCGGGGTGTCACCGAGGCGGCGGGCGGCGAAGCCGAGGAGTTCGGCGCTGGCCGGATCCAGCCACTGGAGGTCGTCGGCGACGACCAGGACGGGGCCGGAGTCGGCGAGGGCGCGCAGCGCGGACAGCACGGCCAGGCGCAGGGCGAGGCCGTCGCGCTGGAGGCTGGACTCGCCGCGGCCGGTGAGGGCCGCCTCCAGGGCGGTGCGCTGGGCGGCCGGGAGCCGGTCGGAGACCTCGTCGAGGACCAGGCCGAGGAGGTCGGCCAGGGCCAGGAACGGAAGGTGGGATTCGGACTCCGTGGGCGAGCAGCGCAACACCGTGCGCGCCGTCCCGCCGCATTCGCCGGCCAATGCCCGCAGGACCGTCGACTTTCCGATTCCGGCAGGTCCGTGAAGCAGCACGCTGCCGCCCCGGGCGAGCTGCTCACGTGCCGCCGTGAACAGTTCCTCCCTGCCGATGACCTGGTCGGGGCGGCATCTGGCAGGCTCCTTGAAGTCCCGTCGCACGGTCACCGCTCCCCTCCGTGTGTCGTGTCCGGGCCAATATTAGGCAACAGGTCTTTGAAATTCGGACCGCCGGCAAGGTGAGGCAAATAACAACCTTGGAGCATGGGGAAATTCAAAGCGCGGGTGAATGAATGAGGGGTTGTCGCGGTGGCCCGGACCACCACCGCGACGGCGCCGCTACGGCAGCAGCCCCGCCCTGCGCGCCGCCGCCACCGCCTCACCCCGCGTGTGGGTACCCAGCTTGCGCATGGCCGACCGCAAATAGCCCTTGACGGTCTCCGCGCGCAGCCCCAGCCGCTCGGCGGTGGCCGCGTTCGTGGCGCCGGCGGCGACGCACGCCAGCACGTCCAGTTCGCGCGGGGCCAGCTGCACGCCGTTCGGCGCGGGCCCCTCCGTCAGCAGGCCGCAGGCGTCCAGCAGTTCCGCGCGCAGGCCCGGATCGCCGATGCGCGGGGCGAGCGCGCGCAGCGCCGCGTGCGCCTCACGCACCTGCTCCCACACCGCGCCGCGGTCGGGCGGCGCCTGTCGTGGCCGGGCCGCCTCCAGCAGCCCCCGCGCCTCCTCGCGCACCACCAGCGCCTGCTCGACGTCCCGCGCCGCCTCCATGGCCGCCGTCAGCGTGCGGTCGCCCAGCGGCTGGGCCGTGCGCAGGGCGCCGTACAGGACACCGCGCACCCGGCGCCGTACGACGACCGGGACCGCCACCACCGAGCACAGCCCCTCCATGGCGACCGCGGCGTCGTACTCGTGGGTGATCTGCCGTGAGGAGGAGTAGTCCGTGACGGCGCACGGGCGGGCCAGCGCCACGGCCTTGCCGCCCAGGCCGTTGCCGGCGGTCACCGCGAGTCTGCGCAGCGAGTCGGTGGCCGTGCCGTTCAGTTCGCTGATGCGCACCCTCGGGTGCCCGGGTTCCACCAGACCGCCGAAGGCGACCGGCAGCCCGGTCGAGCGGCGCAGGCGCACCAGTGCACGCCCTATCTCCACCGATGCGGCCGCGTTCACTGCCACCTGCTCGCCCTTTCACCGCTGATTCCCGAGCGCACACCCCCGTTCGGGGGTAGTGAGACCCACGTCACGGATTACACGATGGCAGAGAGCCGCCCGGCAAGGTCCGGTAACTAGGAGGACAGATGACGACGGGGACGGAGCTGTTCCGCAGCGCGCGGGACTTCCTGCTGGCACACCGCGAGGACTACGCCACCGCGTACCAGGACTTCTCCTGGCCGCGGCCCGAGCGATTCAACTGGGCGCTGGACTGGTTCGACGTGATCGCGGACGGGAACGACCGCACCGCGCTGCACATCGTCGAGGAGGACGGCACCGAGGTCCGGCTGTCCTTCGCCGAGATGTCCGAGCGCTCCGCCCGCGTCGCCAACTGGCTGCGGGCCCGCGGCGTCCGGCGCGAGGACCGGGTCCTCGTCATGCTCGGCAACCAGGCCGAGCTGTGGGAGACCGCCCTCGCCGCGATGAAGCTGGGCGCCGTCGTCATCCCGGCCACCCCGCTGCTCGGCCCCGCCGACCTGCGCGACCGAGTGGAGCGCGGACGGGTCCGGCATGTGCTGGTGCGGGCCGAGGACACCGGAAAGTTCGACGAGGTCCCCGGGCGCTACACCCGGATCGCCGTCGGCGGGGCGCCCGAGGGATGGCAGACGTACGAGGACGCGTACACCGTCTCCGCCGGGTTCACCCCCGACGGGCCGACCGCGGCCGACGACCCGCTGATGCTCTACTTCACCTCCGGCACCACCGCCCGCCCCAAGCTGGTCGAGCACACCCACACCTCGTATCCCGTCGGGCACCTGGCCACCATGTACTGGATCGGCCTCAAGCCCGGCGACGTGCACCTCAACATCTCCTCGCCCGGCTGGGCCAAGCACGCCTGGTCCAACCTGTTCGCGCCGTGGAACGCCGAGGCGACCGTCTTCCTCGTCAACTACGCGCGCTTTGACGCGGTCCGGCTGATGACCGAGATGGACCGGGCCGGCGTCACCACCTTCTGCGCCCCGCCGACCGTCTGGCGCATGCTGATCCAGGCCGACCTCGGCGCGCTGCGCACCCCGCCCCGCGAGGTCGTGGCGGCGGGCGAGCCCCTGAACCCGGAGGTCATCGAGCAGGTCCGGCGGGCCTGGGGGGTGACCATCCGGGACGGCTTCGGACAGACCGAGACCGCCGTCCAGGTCTCCAACAGCCCGGGTCAGCCCTTGAAGACCGGCTCCATGGGCCGCCCCAGCCCCGGCTTCCGCGTCGAACTGCTCGACCCGGTCTCCGGCGCCCCCGGCGCCGACGAGGGCGAGATCGCCCTCGACCTGTCCGAGCGCCCGGTCGGCGTGATGACCGGCTACCACGGCGACGCCGACCGCACCGCGGAGGCGATGGCCGGCGGCTACTACCGCACCGGCGACATCGGCTCCCGGGACGCCGACGGCTACATCACCTACGTCGGCCGCGCCGACGACGTCTTCAAGGCGTCCGACTACAAGATCTCCCCGTTCGAGCTGGAGAGCGCCCTGCTGGAGCACGAGGCGGTGGCGGAGGCGGCCGTCGTGCCCGCGCCGGACGAGGTACGCCTCGCGGTGCCCAAGGCGTACGTGGTCCTCGCGGAGGGCTGGGAGCCGGGTCCCGACACGGCCAAGGTGCTCTTCGAGCATTCCCGGGAGGTCCTCGCGCCGTACAAGCGGGTGCGCCGCCTGGAGTTCGCGCCGCTGCCCAAGACCGTCTCCGGCAAGATCCGCCGCATCGAGCTGCGCGAGGCCACGGCCGCCGGCTCGGACGCCGAGTACCGCGAGGAGGACTTCCGGTGAGCACCGAGTCGTCTGTGTCGTCCGTGTCTTCCGAGTCGTCGTACACGCACGGGACCAGCCCGACGGTCCTGGTCGGGGACACCATCGGGGCCAACCTGGACCGCGCGGTCGCGGCCTGGCCGGACCGGGAGGCGCTGGTCGACGTGCCGTCCGGGCGGCGCTGGACCTACGCCCAGTTCTCCGCCGATGTCGACGAGCTGGCGTACGGGCTGCTCGCGAGCGGGATCGCCAAGGGCGACCGGGTGGGGATCTGGGCGGTCAACTGCCCCGAGTGGGTCCTGGTCCAGTACGCCACGGCCCGCATCGGCGCGATCATGGTGAACATCAACCCGGCCTACCGCACCCACGAGGTCGAGTACGTCCTCAACCAGGCCGGGATCTCCCTGCTGGTCGCCTCCCTCAGCCACCGGACCAGCGACTACCGGGCGATGGTCGAGCAGGTGCGCGGCAAGTGCCCGCAGCTGCGGGAGACCGTGTACATCGGGGACCCGAGCTGGCGGGCGCTGATCGAGCGCGGGACGCCCACCACGTTCGAGGAACTGTCCTGCGACGACCCCATCAACATCCAGTACACCTCGGGCACGACGGGCTTCCCCAAGGGAGCCACGCTGTCCCACCACAACATCCTCAACAACGGGTACTTCGTGGGGGAGCTGATCGCCTACAGCGAGCAGGACCGGGTGTGCATCCCGGTGCCCTTCTACCACTGCTTCGGCATGGTGATGGGCAACCTCGCCGCCACCTCGCACGGCGCCTGCATGGTGATCCCCGCGCCCTCCTTCGACCCGAAGGCCACGCTGGAGGCCGTCCAGCAGGAGCGCTGCACCTCGCTGTACGGCGTCCCGACGATGTTCATCGCGGAGCTCAACCTCCCCGACTTCGCCTCCTACGACCTCTCCACCCTGCGCACCGGCATCATGGCGGGCTCGCCCTGCCCGGTGGAGGTCATGAAGCGGGTGGTCGCCGAGATGCACATGGCGGAGGTCTCCATCTGCTACGGCATGACCGAGACGTCCCCGGTCTCGCTGCAGACCCGCATGGACGACGACCTGGAGCACCGCACCGGCACCGTCGGCCGGGTGCTGCCGCACATCGAGGTGAAGGTCGTCGACCCGGCGACCGGGGTGACCCAGCCGCGCGGCACCGCGGGCGAGCTGTGCACCCGCGGCTACAGCGTGATGCTCGGCTACTGGAACGAGCCCGAGAAGACCGCCGAGGCCGTCGACGCCGGGCGCTGGATGCACACCGGCGACCTCGCGACGATGCGGGAGGACGGCTACGTCGAGATCGTCGGCCGCATCAAGGACATGATCATCCGGGGCGGCGAGAACATCTACCCGCGCGAGATCGAGGAGTTCCTCCACGCCCACCCCGGGATCGCGGACGTGCAGGTGGTCGGGGTGCCGCACGAGCGCTACGGCGAGGAGGTCCTCGCGTGCGTCATCCCGCGCGACGCGGCCGCCCCGCTGACCCTGGGGGAACTGCGGGCCTTCTGCGAGGGACAGCTCGCGCACTACAAGATCCCGAGCCGGCTGCAGATCCTCGACACCTTCCCGATGACGGTGTCGGGCAAGGTGCGCAAGGTGGAACTGCGGGAGCGGTTCGCGGACGGTCCGGCGACGCCCTGACGGGCTCGGGGAACCGCGCGCCGGGGTCGGCGCCGTCGAGCGGCTGCGGGGCCGTCGTGGCCGGTCGCGCGGTTCCTCGCACCGCTTCCTCGGGCTGCGAACCGGTCAGCGGGCGCCCGTGGAGTCCAGTTCGTCGGCGAGTGTGTTGACCGGCTGGGGCGTGCCCGTGAGGTCCAGGACGAACAGGGGGACGCCGAGAGTGTCGGCGCGGGCGCGGGCGTCGGGGGCGTATCCGGACAGGGAGAAGTAGACGCAGGCGGCCGACTCCGTCATGGCCGTCAGCCACAGGCACTCCACGTCCCGCAGGGAGGCCGGCCGTACCGTCGGGTCGACCTGGGCGAGCAGACCGTGCGCGGCGATGCCGATCCCGGACGTGGGCCGCTGGTCGGCGCGGCGGATGTCCCGGTAGCCGAGCCAGCGCAGATACACGGCGGCCGCGGTGACCGCGTCACGGGCGGTCCGGATCGTGATGGGCTGGAACGCGCGGCGCGCGGTGGGCTCCGCCTGCGGTTCCGCCCCTTCTTCCTCCTCCTGCGCGCTCACCCGCGCCACCGGCACCCGCAGCAGGGTTCCGCAGGAGCAGCCGAGCTCCGGACGGGGCCACTCGCCCTCGCGGCCGCACACCGCGCAGCGGACGCTGATCCACTCGTCGTCCCAGGCGCGATGGGTCACGGCCGTCGCCGTGCCGGCCGGGTCCAGCGGCGGCACGACGGGGGCCCCGCACGCACAGGGATAGGCGGGTGCCGCGTACAGATGCTCGCGCCGGCAGGCCGGGCAGCGCACCGACACGCTCTCGGACATGACCCTCTCCAGGACGACCTCGCATCGGGACAGCGGACCCATCGTCCTCCAGGCGGCGCCCGGTTGTCCCCCTCTTGACGGTCTTCACCCGCCCGCCTACATTGCTTCCAGATAGCAGAAAAGAGTTTCCGCAATGTGGAAATCGAGGGGGATCGCCCTTCGGTGGCCACCTGCGGGACCGACATCGTCACGGAATTGCTCACCGCGGGGCGCGACGGGAGTGCGAATCCGACGGCCGAAGCAGGAGTACTCAATGGCACGTATGACCGCTGCCCGAGCGGCAGTCGAGATCCTCAAGCGCGAGGGCGTCAGCAACGCGTTCGGCGTGCCGGGCGCGGCGATCAACCCCTTCTACGCGGCGCTCAAGGCTTCCGGCGGCATCAACCACACCCTCGCCCGCCATGTGGAGGGCGCCTCGCACATGGCGGAGGGCTACACCCGCACCCACCCGGGCAACATCGGCGTCTGCATCGGCACCTCCGGTCCGGCCGGCACCGACATGATCACCGGCCTGTACTCCGCGATCGGCGACTCCATCCCGATCCTGTGCATCACCGGTCAGGCTCCGACCGCCGTGATCCACAAAGAGGACTTCCAGGCGGTCGACATCGCCTCGATCGCCAAGCCGGTCACCAAGATGGCGGTGACCGTCCTGGAGGCCGCGCAGGTCCCCGGCGTCTTCCAGCAGGCGTTCCACCTGATGCGCTCCGGCCGCCCCGGCCCGGTCCTCATCGACCTGCCGATCGACGTCCAGCTCACCGAGATCGAGTTCGACCCGGAGACCTACGAGCCCCTCCCCGTCTACAAGCCGGCCGCGACCCGCGCGCAGGTCGAGAAGGCGATCGGGCTGCTGAACGCTTCCGAGCGGCCGCTGATCGTCGCGGGTGGCGGTGTCATCAACGCCGACGCCGCCGAACTCCTCGTCGAGTTCGCCGAGCTGACCGGTACGCCGGTCGTCCCGACCCTGATGGGCTGGGGCCTGCTCCCCGACGACCACGAGCTGAACGCCGGCATGGTGGGCCTGCAGACCTCGCACCGCTACGGCAACGCGACCTTCCTGGAGTCCGACTTCGTCCTCGGCATCGGCAACCGCTGGGCCAACCGCCACACCGGCAAGCTCGACGTCTACACCGCCGGGCGGAAGTTCGTCCACGTCGACATCGAGCCCACCCAGATCGGCAAGATCTTCGCCCCGGACTACGGCATCGCGTCCGACGCGAAGGCCGCCCTGGAGCTGTTCGTCGAGGTGGCCAAGGAGTTGAAGGCCGCCGGCAAGCTGCCGGACCGCTCCGACTGGGCCGCGTCCGCGCAGGAGAAGAAGGCCACGCTCCAGCGCCGTACGCACTTCGACGACGTCCCGATCAAGCCGCAGCGCGTCTACGAGGAGATGAACAAGGCCTTCGGCCCGGAGACCCGGTACGTCTCCACCATCGGCCTCTCGCAGATCGCCGGCGCCCAGATGCTGCACGTCTTCAAGCCGCGGCACTGGATCAACTGCGGCCAGGCGGGCCCCCTCGGCTGGACCATCCCGGCCGCGCTGGGTGTCGCCAAGGCCGACCCGGAGGCGCAGGTCGTCGCGCTGTCCGGCGACTACGACTTCCAGTTCATGATCGAGGAGCTGGCGGTCGGCGCGCAGCACCGGATCCCGTACGTCCACGTCCTGGTGAACAACTCGTACCTGGGTCTGATCCGTCAGGCGCAGCGGGCGTTCGAGATCGACTTCCAGGTCAACCTGGAGTTCGAGAACATCAACTCGCCCGAGCTGGGCGTGTACGGCGTCGACCACGTCAAGGTCGCCGAGGGCCTCGGCTGCAAGGCGATCCGGGTGACCGACCCGGCCGAGCTGGGCGCGGCCCTGGAGCAGGCCAAGAAGCTCGCGCAGGAGTACCGGGTCCCGGTCGTGGTCGAGGCGATCCTCGAGCGCATCACCAACATCTCCATGTCCACGACCAACGACATCAGCAATGTCGTCGAGTTCGAGGAGATCGCGACGGAGCCCGGCCACGCGCCGACGTCGATCAGGACGCTGAAGGTCTGACGCGTCCGCTCGCAGAAGGGGCGGTCCAGCCGAAAGGCTGGACCGCCCCTTTTCCGTGCTCCCCCGTCGGTGCCCGCCGCCCCCGTGCCGGCGGGCACCGTGTTGAGGAGAATGTGCCCGCGTACGACGGTGGTTGAAGCCCCTTGAACAAGATTCAGAGCTTGATTTGAGGTTTGCGTGGGCCTGCTATGCCCCCTCGTGGTGCTCCGACAGCCCCGGCCAGTCGTCCGGGCCGCCGCCCTGCCAGTCGATGAAGTCGCTCTCCGAGATGTCCGTGACATACAGGTCGGCGAGCCGCAGGATCTCGCTCACGTCGTCCACGTGCGTGGCGATGCCCAGCGTCTCGTCGCCTTCGGTGACCCGCCGGGAGCCGTCCAGCGCCGGAGGGTGCACCACGACGTGCGGATGCTCCGTTGGATGTGCCATGCCTTCAGCCTCCTGCGGAAGCCGCTCCCGCGCACGCCGAAGAGCGCCGGGTACGGGACCGTCCGTACCCGGCGCTCTTCGCCGGTGAGGCGTATTCGGTTGTGGCCGTCCGACGGTGCGAGGCTGGGCGCGACAGGACGTTCGCGCCGCCGGACGGGGTCGGGGGGCTCGGGACCGCGGCGGCAGCGACGGAACCGGGGCTCCTTCCCTCTGGTCGAAGAAGGAGTCCGGACCTTCACCACCGCACTGGCTCGCACGCCGCCGCGGTCCTCACGTTGCCCGCGCCCGACGCCGGCGACCACCCCTCATCCGGGTCGCTCGGTGTCGTGCGCGGGCGATGCGTCCGTCTCATGACCTCCCGTCAGGAGACGGACGCAGTCAGGGAGTTCAGTCCTCGCGCAGGGCGCGGACCGCCTCCTCCACGCGCTTGCCGTACTCGGGGTCGGCGGCGTGGAAGTGGGCCAGGTTCTTCTCGATCACGTCGTCGCGGGAGACCTGGGACAGGCCGCCGGCGATGTTCGCGATCAGACGGGACTTCTCCTCGGCGGACATCAGGCGGTACAGCTCGCCGGCCTGGAAGAAGGCGTCGTCCTTGGTGTGCAGCGGGGCCTCGTGGGTGCCGGTCCAGCCGGTCAGCGCCAGCGGCGCCGACAGGGGGCGGCCGGTCTCCACCGGGCCGTCGTAGGAGTTCGGCTCGTAGTTCTTCGCCCCGCGGCCCTGGGAGTTGGTCGCCATGAGACCGTCACAGCCGTAGTTCCGCGCGGCCGTCGCCCTCGGGGCGTTCACCGCGAGCTGGGTGTGGTTGACGCCCAGGCGGTAGCGGTGGGCGTCCGCGTAGGCGAAGAGGCGGCCCTGGAGCATCTTG
Organism: Streptomyces sp. Y7; assembly: GCF_043195415.1. Classification (NCBI taxonomy): domain Bacteria; kingdom Bacillati; phylum Actinomycetota; class Actinomycetes; order Kitasatosporales; family Streptomycetaceae; genus Streptomyces; species Streptomyces sp. Y7. The sequence continues at coordinate 67,505 of NZ_JBIDDQ010000018.1, read as the reverse complement.
TCGGGGGAGGGACCGATGCCGGGCACGAAGTTGTTCGGGGAGAACGCGGCCTGCTCGACCTCCGCGAAGACGTTGTCCGGGTTGCGGTCGAGCACCAGCCGGCCCACGCGCTGGAGCGGGTAGTCCTTGTGCGGCCAGACCTTGGTCAGGTCGAACGGGTTGAAGCGGTAGTCGGCCGCCTCGGCCGCCGGCATCAGCTGGACGTACAGGGTCCACGACGGGTGCACGCCCCGCTCGATGGCCTGGAGCAGGTCCGTCTGGTGCGAGTTGGGGTCCTTGCCCGCGAGCTCGGCGGCCTGCTCACCGCTCAGGGAGCGGATGCCCTGGTTGGTCTTGAAGTGGTACTTGACGAAGAACGCCTCGCCGTCGGCGTTCGTCCACTGGTAGGTGTGCGAGCCGTAGCCGTTCATGTGGCGGTACGACGCCGGGATGCCGCGGTCGCCCATCAGCCAGGTCACCTGGTGCGTGGCCTCGGGGGCGTGCGCCCAGAAGTCCCAGACGTTGTCCGGCTCCTGCTTGCCGGTGAACGGGTCGCGCTTCTGCGAGTGGATGAAGTCGGGGAACTTGATCGGGTCCTTGATGAAGAACACCGGGGTGTTGTTACCGACCAGGTCGTAATTGCCCTCGGCCGTATAGAACTTGACCGCGAAACCGCGCGGGTCGCGGACCGCGTCCGCGCCGCCGAGGCTGTCGGCCACCGTCGAGAAGCGCAGGAAGACCTCGGTCCGCTTGCCCACCTCGCTCAGGAAGTCGGCGTGGGTGAAGCCGGTGACGTCGTCGGTCACCTCGAAGTGACCGTAGGCGCCGGAGCCCCGGGCGTGCACCACGCGCTCCGGGATGCGCTCGCGGTTGAAGCGCGCCAGCTTCTCCAGCAGGTGCTGGTCCTGGAGGAGGAGCGGGCCGCCGACGCCGGCGGAGGCTGAGTTCTGGTTGTCGGCGACCGGGGCGCCGGCCTCGGTCGTGAGCACGCGCTTCGACATCGGGGACCTTCCGTGCGGGTGTCAGCGGAAACCTGTTTCCGCTTTGTGGAGCCTAGAAGTGGGGTGATCTGAGCGTCAACAGTTTGTTGAATCAAATCAACGGTTTGTTGAAGAGGATTCCGGGCCGCGGTGACGCCTGGGCGCGACAGGACAGGTGTCAGCGGCACCGCGGCCCGGAAGTCTGGGGAGAGGCCGGCTCAGACCTGGGCGCCCGACAGGCGCTCCACGGCCCGCAGCAGGGCCGAGTGGTCCAGGCCGCCGTCGCCCTGCGCGCGCAGGGACGCGACCAGTTGGGCGACCACGGCGCCCACCGGCAGGGCGGCGCCGACGTTGCGGGCGGCGTCCGTGACGATGCCCATGTCCTTGTGGTGCAGGTCGATCCGGAAGCCCGGCTTGAAGTCGCGGCTGAGGAAGTTGTCCTTCTTCCGCGTCAGCACGGTCGAGCCGGCCAGGCCGCCGTTGAGCACGTCCAGGGCCGCCTGGAGGTCCACACCGGACTTCTCCAGGAAGACCACGGCCTCGGCGCACGCCTGGATGTTCACGGCGACGATCAGCTGGTTGGCCGCCTTCACGGTCTGGCCCGAGCCGTGCGGACCGCACAGCACGATGGTCTTGCCGAGCGCGTCCAGGAGCGGCTTGGCCTCGTCGAAGTCGGCCTGCTCACCGCCGACCATGATGGAGAGCACGGCCTCGATGGCGCCGGCCTCGCCGCCGGACACGGGGGCGTCCAGTACGCGGATGCCCTTGTCCTTGGCGGCCTTCGCCAGGTCGACCGAGGTCTGCGGGGTGATCGAGGACATGTCGATCAGCAGCGCGCCGGACCTCGCGTTCTCCAGGATGCCGTCGGGGCCGTAGGCGATGGCCTCGACCTGCGGGGAGGCCGGGACCATGGTGATGACGACGTCGGCTTCGCGCACCGCCTCGGCGATCGAGGCGGCGGCGGTGCCGCCGGCCGCGGCCAGGCGGTCCAGCTTGTCCTGCTCCAGGGTGAAGCCGGTGACCTGGTAACCCGCCTTGATCAGGTTCTCGGACATGGGGGAGCCCATGATGCCGAGGCCTATCCAGGCGATCTTGGGGAGGTTGCTCATGATGGGGTGCCTTTCGGTGGTGAGGTCAGCGGGGCAGCCAGTCGAAGGCCTCGGCGCTCGGGCGGTCGCCCGGCTTGTACTCGAGGCCGACCCAGCCGTCGTAGCCCGCCTTGTGCAGCTGGTCGAGGAGCTCTTCGAGGGGGAGCGTCCCCGTGCCCGGGGCGCCACGGCCCGGGTTGTCGGCGATCTGGACGTGGCCGGTCTTCGCCGCGTACTCCTCGATCACCGCCGGGAGGTCCTCGCCGTTCATGGACAGGTGGTAGAGGTCCATGAGGAAGCGGGCGTTGCCGAGCCCGGTGGCCTCGTTGACCCGGTCCACGACGCTCACCGCGGCCGGCGCGCTGACCAGCGGGTACAGCGGCGACTCGGGCTGGTTCAGGGCCTCGATCAGCAGGATCGCGCCGATCCGGTCGGCGGCCCGGGCCGCGAGGACGAGGTTCTCCAGCGCGAGCGCGTCCTGCTCGGCCGGGTCCACCCCCTCGACGCGGTTGCCGTAGAGGGCGTTGAGCGCCGTGCAGCCGAGCGAGGCCGCGAAGTCGGCCGCCACGTCGATGTTGGCGCGGAACCTCTCCGACTCCTCGCCCGGCACCGACAGGGCGCCGCGGTCGGGGCCGGGCAGCCGGCCGGCGTAGAAGTTCAGGCCGGTGAGCTGGACGCCCGCCTCCTCGATCGCCTTCTTCAGGGCGTCGAGCTCGGCGCGCTCGGGGGTGGGGGAGTCGACCCAGGGCCACCACAGCTCGACCGCGGTGAAGCCCGCCGCGGCGGCGGCCGCGGGGCGCTCCAGGAGCGGGAGTTCCGTGAAGAGGATCGACAGGTTGACGTTGAAGCGCTGCTCTGCGAATCCCATGGGGGTCGGCGCTCCCTTCCGTGTCGAGATTCCGTATTGCGGAAGTTCGTTTCTGCTTAATGGAAGATTGCCGTTCGTGGCTGTGGGTTGTCAAGAGGAGAGCCCGGTGAAAACGCCGACGTCGGGCAGTGAGCACGGCGATACAGTCGGCTCTGACCTGCTGTGACTTCTCCCACCCGCCCTTGCCCGGGCGGGGAAGGCTTACCTACGTTCGGTCGCATGTCCTCCTATGGCCCCGAATCCGTCGAGTTCTCCGTCGACCTGAGCGCGCACGAGATGCTCCGCCGGGCCCACGTCCTGGACGCCCTCGGCTCCGACTGGGACCCCGGCGCCGCGCTGCGCGGCGAGGAGGAGGCGTACGAGCTCCTGTACTCCGGCCTCGACGCGGACCAGCAGCGTGTCTACGACGAGCTGGTCGCGGCCGGCGTGCTCCCGCCGCGAGGAGGCGGGCATGCTGCCGCGTGACCCGCAGGCCGACGCCGGACGCCGGGCCTGGGTCGCCTGCCCGAACTGCGACGACCGCCGCGGCTGCGGCGACTGCGAACAGCAGCGCACCTGCTCGCGGCACTGGCGCTACCTGCTCTCCAACACCGGAAGCCTGCTGCACCTCCAGTGCCGGTCGTGCACCCACATCTGGACCCACGAGACCGGCTTCGGCGCGACGCGCTCCCTCTGGCAGCGCATGACCCGCGCCTGGTGAGACCGCAGACGCGAAACCGTAGGTACCAGCTCCGCACGGGCCGCGCACCAGGTGAGACCGCAGACGCGAAACCGTAGGTACCAGCTCCGCACAGGCCGCGCACCAGGTGAGACCGCAGACGCGAAACCGTAGGTACCCGCTCCGCACAGGCCGCGCACCAGGTGAGACCGCAGACGCGAAACCGTAGGTACCCGCTCCGCACGGGCCGCGCCCGGTGCGGCCGCCCGGCGCCCTGCCCCGCGCGTTCGGACGACCCCATCGTCTGTCATTCGGATGACCCCACCGTCTGTCACCGCGGACCACGGGCCCGGGTGACGGAGGATCGCGGTCGGTGGTCACCCCCGGCCGCCGGTCGTCCGCCCGGAGGCAGCCGTGCAGATCCTGCTCGTCGCCAGCGCGTTCAACAGCCTCACCCAGCGCGTCCACGCCGAGCTGCGCGACCGCGGCCACCAGGTGGCGGTGGAACTCGCCCTGCCGGACCGTTCCCTCACGGATGCCGTACGGCGTCACGCCCCGCAGCTCGTCGTGGCACCGATGCTGAGGACGGCGATCCCCGAGGACGTGTGGGCGGCGTACACCTGCCTGATCGTCCACCCCGGGCCGCTCGGCGACCGCGGGCCGTCCTCCCTGGACTGGGCCATCCACGAGGGCGCCGAACGCTGGGGTGTCACGGTCCTGCAGGCCGCCGCCGAGATGGACGCGGGCGACGTGTGGGCGACGGTGCCGTGCCGGGTGCCTCCGGTCGCCAAGAGTGACCTGTACCGGGGCGAGGTCGCCGACGCCGCGCTCACCGCCGTACTCCTGGCCGTGGAGCGCTACGCCGGGGGCGTCCACGTCCCCGCCGCGCAGGACGAGGCGGGCCTGGCGGGCGCGTCCGTGCGGGTCCGGCCGTACCTCGACCAGAGGGTCCGGCGGATCGACTGGGCCGCCGACTCCACCGAGGCCGTCGTGCGCAAGCTGCGGGCTGCGGACTCGCAGCCCGGTGTGCTGGACGTGCTGCTCGGCGGTGAGTGGTACCTGCACGGCGGGCACCCCGAGAGCGCCCTGCGCGGCCGTCCCGGCGAGCTGCTCGCCACCCGCGCCGGAGCGATCTGCCGGGCCACCACCGACGGCGCCGTGTGGATCCCCGAACTGCGGCCCCGCCGCCTGCCCGGGCAGCCGCCGACCTTCAAGCTCCCCGCCGTGCGGGCCCTGGGCGACCGGCTGCCGCCCCTGCCGGAGCACGCGCCGCCCGTGCTGCCCGACGCGAGCGAGCCCACCTGGACGGACATCCGCTACCGGGAGGACGGCGGCGCCGGGTTCCTGACCTTCTCCTTCCCCGGCGGTGCCATGAGCACCGAGCAGTGCCGGCGCCTCCTGGACGCCTACCGCGAGGCGTGCGCCCGCCCCACCTCGGTACTGGTGCTCGGCGGGGAACGGGACTTCTTCTCCAACGGGATCCACCTCGGCGTCATCGAGGCCGCCGCCGACCCCGCCGCCGAGTCCTGGGCCAACATCAACGCCATCGACGACCTCGTCGAGGCGGTCCTGACCACCACCGACCGGCTCGTGATCGCGGCCGTCGCGGGCAACGCCGCCGCGGGCGGGGCGATGCTGGCCCTGGCCGCCGACGAGGTCTGGTGCCGCTACGGCACCGTCCTCAACCCGCACTACCGCCTGATGGGCCTGTACGGCTCGGAGTACTGGACGTACACCCTGCCCCGCAGGGTGGGGCCGGCCCCGGCCGAGCGACTCATGCGCGAGGCGCTGCCCGTGAGCGCGGCGAGCGCCCTGCGCCTCGGACTCGCCGACCGGCTGATCGACTGCGGCCCCGGTGACTTCGCCCGGGAGACCGGCGCCCTCGCCGCCCGCCTCGCGGCGCTCCCGGCGACGGCCTCGCGGATCGCCGCGAAGAAGGCGGAGCTGGAACGGCGCGAGGCCACCACCCCCATCGCCGCCTTCCGGGAACGGGAGCTGGCCCGCATGCGACGGACCTTCGACGACCCGGACGCCCCGTACCACGCGCTGCGCCGCGCCTTCGTCCACAAGCACCGGCCCCGGTGCACCCCGCCGCACCTCTCTCCGCCCCCGCTCGCGTGAAGCGGTCCCGCCACCCGGGCAGCCGCTGTCACACGAATGGCCCACGGTGTGTTTCACCCCGGCCGAACCGCTGATACCAAGAATCCGATGACCCGAAATGCGGGCCTTCATCACTTACCTCCCATGGAGGCGGTCCCATGACTGAGGCGACGCCGGAGACGGTCGGCGCTGCGGACACCACCGGTGCACCCGCCGACGAGACACCCACGATCCATGTCCTGTGGATCAACGCCGGCCTGAGCTGCGACGGCGACTCGGTCGCACTGACGGCGGCCATGCAGCCGAGCATCGAGGAGATCGTCCTCGGCGTGCTGCCGGGGCTGCCGAAGATCCAGGTGCACTGGCCGCTCATCGACTTCGAGTGCGGCCCGGTCGGCGGCGCCGACACCTTCATCGAGTGGTTCTTCAAGGGCGAGCGCGGCGAGATCGACCCGTTCGTGCTGGTCGTCGAGGGGTCGATCCCCAACGAGGCGATCAAGCCCGAGGGCTACTGGTGCGGCTTCGGCGACAACCCCGAGACCGGCCAGCCGATCACCACCAGCGAGTGGATCGACCGGCTCGCCCCGAAGGCCCTGGCCGTGGTCGCCATCGGCACCTGTGCCACGTACGGCGGCATCCACGCGATGGCCGGCAACCCGACCGGTGCCATGGGGGTCCCGGACTACCTCGGCTGGGACTGGAAGTCGCAGGCCGGCATCCCGATCGTCTGTGTCCCCGGCTGCCCGATCCAGCCCGACAACTTCGCCGAGACGCTGACCTACCTGCTCTACCAGGCGACCGGCGCCGCCCCGATGATCCCGCTGGACGACAAGCTGCGTCCCACCTGGCTGTTCGGGGCCACCGTGCACGAGGGCTGCGACCGGGCGGGCTACTACGAGCAGGGCGAGTTCGCGGAGTCGTACGACTCGCCGAAGTGCCTGGTCAAGATCGGCTGCTGGGGCCCGGTGGTCAAGTGCAACGTGCCCAAGCGCGGCTGGATGAACGGCGTCGGCGGCTGCCCGAACGTCGGCGGCATCTGCATCGCCTGCACCATGCCGGGCTTCCCCGACAAGTTCATGCCGTTCATGGACGAACCCCCCGGCGCCAAGCTGTCCGTCTCGGGCAGCTCCGTCTACGGCGCCGTGGTCCGCAAGCTGCGGCAGGTCACCGGCAAGACGGTGGACAAGGAGCCCAAGTGGCGCCGTACCGGGGAGAAGATCACCACCGGCTACCGGCCCCCGTGGTGACGTCCCGCCGCCGTTGATCGGCCCCCCGCTTCGTGCACCCCCGCACACAACCCGAACCTCCCGCGCAACGAAGGGCACGGCAAACGACGATGGCAGCGAAGACGAAGGCGGCCGGCGACGGCAGCGGCCTGGTGGAGATGTCCTGGGATCCCATCACCCGGATCGTGGGCAGCCTGGGCATCCACACGAAGATCGACTTCAAGCAGAAGCGGGTCGCCGAGTGCTACAGCACCTCGTCCGTCTTCCGCGGCTACAGCGTCTTCATGCGCGGCAAGGACCCCCGCGACGCCCACTTCATCACCAGCCGCATCTGCGGCATCTGCGGCGACAACCACGCCACCTGCTCGGTGTACGCGCAGAACATGGCGTACGGCGTGAAGCCCCCGCACCTCGGTGAGTGGATCATCAACCTCGGCGAGTCCGCGGAGTACATGTTCGACCACAACATCTTCCAGGAGAACCTGGTCGGGGTCGACTACTGCGAGAAGATGGTCCGCGAGACCAACCCCGGCGTCCTCGAACTCGCCGAGCGCACCGAGGCCCCGCACGCCGCGGAGCACGGCTACCGCACCATCGCCGACATCATGCGCTCGCTGAACCCGCTGGAGGGCGAGTTCTACCGCGAGGCGCTGCAAGTCAGCCGCTACACCCGGGAGATGTTCTGCCTGATGGAGGGGCGCCATGTGCACCCCTCCACGCTCTACCCGGGCGGCGTCGGCACGGTCGCCTCCGTGCAGCTGTTCACCGACTACATGAGCCGCCTGATGCGGTACGTGGAGTTCATGAAGCGGGTCGTCCCCCTGCACGACGACCTGTTCGACTTCTTCTACGAGGCCCTCCCCGGCTACGAGGAGGTCGGCCGCCGCCGCGTCCTGCTCGGCTGCTGGGGCGCCCTCAACGACCCCGAGTACTGCGACTTCACCTACGCCAACATGACCGACTGGGGCCGGCGGATGTTCGTCACCCCGGGTGTCGTCGTGGACGGCAAGCTGGTCACCAACGACCTCACCGAGATCAACCTCGGCATCCGCATCCTGCTGGGCAGCTCCTACTACGAGGACTGGCAGGGCCAGGAGCAGTTCGTCACCCACGACCCGCTCGGCAACCCGGTCGACCCCCGCCACCCGTGGAACCAGCACACCATCCCCGCCCCGCAGAAGCGCGACTTCGACGACAAGTACAGCTGGGTGATGTCCCCGCGCTGGTTCGACGGCAAGGACCACCTCGCCCTGGACACCGGCGGCGGCCCCATCGCCCGCCTGTGGTCCACGGCCCTGTCCGGACTCGTCGACATCGGGTACGTCAAGGCCACCGGACACAGCGTGGTCATCAACCTGCCGCGCACCATGACCAAGCCGGAGACCACCTTCGAGTGGAAGATCCCGCAGTGGTCCAACGCGCTGGAACGCAACCGCGCGCGCACCTACTTCCAGGCGTACGCCGCCGCCGTCGCCCTGCACTGCGCCGAGAAGGGCCTGGAGGAGGTCCGCGCCGGACGCACCCAGACCTGGGAGAAGTTCGAGGTCCCGGACCAGGCCATCGGCTGCGGCTTCACCGAGGCCGTCCGCGGCGTCCTCTCCCACCACATGGTGATCCGCGACGGCAAGATCGCCAACTACCACCCGTACCCGCCCACCCCGTGGAACGCCAGCGTCCGCGACAGCTACGGCACCCCGGGCCCGTACGAGGACGCCGTGCAGAACACCCCGATCTTCGAGGAGAACTCCCCGGAGAACTTCAAGGGCATCGACATCATGCGCGCCGTGCGCAGCTTCGACCCCTGTCTGCCCTGCGGCGTCCACATGTACGTCGGCGGCGGCAAGACCGTGAAGAGCCTGCACGTGCCCACCGGCCTGAGCGGGCTGGGCGGATGAGCGCGACGACGACGGCGCGGCCGGCGGGCGCGGAGGAGACCGGCCGCCGCATCGAGGAGATCCTCGACCGGCTGAGCGCGACCGGCGAGCCTGCCAACGTCGCCGCGGCCGAGGAACTCGTCCGCTGCCTCATGGAGTTCTACGGCAACGGACTGGCCCGTGTCCTGCACCTGCTGTCGGCCGTGCCCGGCGAGCCGCTCGCGCGGCTCCTCGGCGACGAACTCGTCGCGAGCCTGCTGGTCCTGCACGACCTGCACCCCGAGGACCGGGACACCCGCATCGGGCGCGCCCTGGACAGCGTGCGGCAGCACGACCTGGAGGTGGCGGGCTTCGACGAGGAGACCGGCACCCTGCGGCTGCGGGCGGCCGCGAGCGGCGGCTGCGGCTGTGGCTCCGGCGCCGGCGCAAGGGAGGCCGCCGAGGCGGCGCTCGCCTGCTTCGCGCCGGAGGTCACGGTCGTCGAGGTGGAGCCGGCACCCGCCCTCCTGCAGATCGGGACGAAGACCCGGTGACCGCGGCCACGGTCGGCCTGCGGAGGTTCCTGGCCCCACGTCCGCCGCAGCCCGAGCACTGCGAGCTGTGCGCGGTCGAGGTGCCCGGGGACCACCGCCACCTGGTCGACACCGAACAACGCGCCCTCGTCTGCGCCTGCACCGCCTGCGCGCTGCTCATGCAGCAACCCGGCGCCGCCGCGGGCCGCTTCCGCGCGGTCCCGGCCCGCTATCTCACCGACCAGGAGCACCACCTCGACGAACGGGCGTGGGAGGCGCTGCGGATCCCGGTCGGCGTCGTCTTCCTCTTCCGCAACGCCGCGCTGGACCGGCTGGTCGCCCTCTACCCCAGCCCGGCCGGCGCGACCGAGAGCGAACTCGAACCGGCCGCCTTCGAGGAGGTCCTCGGCGGCAGCCGGCTCGCCGCCCTCCTCGAACCGGACGTGGAGGCGCTCCTGCTGCGCCGCGACGGCGACTCCTTCGAGTGCCACCTCGTCCCGATCGACGTCTGCTACGAACTCGTCGGCCGGATGCGCCTGTTGTGGCAGGGCTTCGACGGCGGCGCGGAGGCACGGGCCGCGCTGGACGCCTGCTTCGCGGACGTACGGCGACGGGCCGAAGCCGCCGCCTCGGGCGGTGGTTCGTCCGCCGCGCCGTCGTGGCAGACCGCGCAGTTGCCCGCGCCCCTCGGGGGCGTCGCCGAACCGCAGTCCCCGGATGAGGCGGAGCCGTCGTGACCGAGTTCTCCTTCACCTGCCTCGGTGTGCGGGCCGACCGGTTCGCCGCCGGCCCCACCCTCGTCTTCCGGCTGCGGGTCACCGCCTCCGGCGACACCCCCGTGCACGCCATCGCGCTGCGCTGCCAGATCCGTATCGAGCCCGCCCGCCGCGGCTACGCGCCCGACGAGGCCGACGGGCTCACCGACCTGTTCGGCGAGCGCGCCCGCTGGGGCAGCACCCTCCAGCCGGTGCAGTTCGCGCAGGTCCCGCTGCTGGTCTCCGCGTTCACCGGCGAGACCGAGGCCGACCTCGTCGTGCCCTGCACCTACGACATGGACATCGCCGCGACCCGGTACCTGAACGCCCTCACCGACGGCGAGGTCCCGCTGCTGATGCTGTTCTCCGGCACGGCGTTCACCGGCACCGGGGGCTTCCGGGTCGAACCCGTCCCGTGGGACCGGGAGGCGCCCTTCCGGATGCCGGTCGCCACCTGGCGGGAGATGGTCGAGCAGCACTTCCCCGGCTGCGGCTGGATCCGGCTGCCCGGCGACACCATGGACGCCCTCCTCGCCTACCGCTCCCGGCACGCGCTGCCCTCCTGGGAGGCGACGCTGAAGGCGCTGCTCGCCACCGCCGACCAGCCGTCGCACGACCCGCTGCGCACGCTCACCGGCACCACCGGAAGGAACCGGCCGTGACCGCCCCCGCGTTCGCCCCCGAGACCGAGGAGCGCCTCGCCCTCGCCCGGCAGGTGGCCGACGCCGTGCTCTTCGAGGGCTATGTGCTCTACCCGTACCGCGCCTCCGCGGCCAAGAACCGGCTGCGCTGGCAGTTCGGCGTCCTGGTCCCGCCCGCCTGGGGCGCCGAGTGCGAGGAGCACGACTTCCAGCACACCGAGTGCCTGATCGAGCCGAGAGCGGACGCGGTCCTCGCGGTCGAGGTCCGCTTCCTGCACGCCCGGCGCCGCACCGTGCAGCGCGCCCTGCCCGACGGCGGCTTCGAGACCGTACCCGAACTCCACCTCGACGACCGGGTGCTGGTGCCCTGGGACGAAGGGGCCGAGGAGCGGGTGGAGCTCGTCGCACCGGTCGCGCAACTGGCCGGAGACGGGATCGAGTTCCCCTTCCTGAAGCCCGCCGTCGAGGACACCGAGCCCGTCCTGGACGCGACGGGCCGGACCGTGGGGCGGCTGATCCGGCGCAGCGCCGAGATCACCGGGGTGGTGCGGCTGTCCACGAGCGAACTCGACGGCCCCTACCGGGTGTCACGGCTGACCGCCGTCGTGGAGAACACCACCCCCTGGACACCACCGGAGGGCCACGCCGCCGACCGGGACGCGGCGCTGCCGCACTCCCTCGTGGCCACGCACCTCCTCATGGCCCTGAGCGCCGGATCGTTCCTGTCGCTGACCGATCCCCCCGAGTGGGCCAGGAGCGCGGTCGCCGCCTGCCGCAATCTGCACACCTGGCCCGTGCTCGCCGGCGAACCCGGCCGCGCCGACCTCGTGCTGTCCTCCCCGATCATCCTGGAGGACCACCCGGCCATCGCCCCCGAGAGCCTGGGCGCCCTCTACGACGCCACCGAGATCGACGAGATCCTCGCCCTGCGCACCGCGGCCCTCACCGACGCGGAGAAACGCGAGGCCCGCGGCACCGACGAACGGGCCGCCGCCGTCATCGACCTCGCGGACTCCATGCCGGCCGAGGTACTGGAACGCCTGCACGGCGCGGTGCGCGGCCTGCGCGAGATCACCGGCGAGCCCGAGGGATTCCCCGACGAGTTCGGCGTCGCCCGGCCCGAGACCCCCTGGTGGGACCCGGCCAGCGACGCCGGCTTCGACCCCGAGCAGGACCGGGTCATGGTCGACGGCCGGTCCGTCGGCAAGGGCAGCCGCGTCGAACTGCGCCCCGGGCTGCGGCACACCGACGCCCAGGACCTGTTCCTGCACGGCCGCACCGCGACCGTCGAGGCGGTGCTGCACGACGTCGACGGCGCGGTGCACCTCGCGGTGACGGTCGACGGCGACCCGGGCGCCGACATCCGCCGCGAACAGGGCCGCTACCTGTACTTCCAGCCGGACGAGGTGGCCGTGGCGGAGGACGCCCCATGACGCGCACGCTGGTGGCCGGCATCGGCAACATCTTCCTCGGCGACGACGGCTTCGGCGTGGAGACCGCACGCCGGCTCACCGCACGCGAGCTGCCGGACCACGTCGAGGTCGTGGACGTCGGAGTGCGCGGGGTACACCTCGCCTACCAGCTCCTGGACGGCTACGACACCCTCGTCCTCGTCGACGCCACCGAACGCGGCGAGGCCCCCGGCACGCTGTACGTCATCGAGCATGACGGACGCCCGGTCGCCGGCGACGCCGTCCCCGCGATCGACGGGCACCGCATGACGCCCGACACCGTGCTCGCGCTGCTGGACACGCTGTGCGCCGGCACCGGCGGACAGCCACCGGGGCGCGTCCTGGTCGTCGGCTGCGAACCGGCCTCCACCGACGAGGGTATCGGTCTCAGCCCGCAGGTGTCCGAGGCCGTACCCCAGGCCGTGCGCCTGATCGAAGAGTTGCTGGAAGGCGGGACGCCGGCCCCCGTACGGGCCCCGACCGCCGAAGCTTCCACAGGAGGAGAGACGGGATGAAGAAGATCCTCGCCGCCGGGGCCGCAGGCGCCGCGCTGGCCGCCGCGGCCGCCGTCGCCACCCAGGTGCTGCCCGACCTCCGGCGCTACCTCCGGATCCGCCGGATGTGACGCCGCGGCCGCCGGGTGCGCCGCCTTGCGTCGAACGGCGTACCCGGCGCTCCGGCCACGGCGTGCCTGGCCCCCGGGCCCCGGGTGCTCGCCTCTAATGAAGGCCGGCCCCTGGAGGACGAGGACCCATGCACGAGATGTCCGTCGCGCTGGCCGTGATCGACCAGGTGGAAACGGCCGCCGCGCAGCACCGGGACGTCACCGCGGTGCGCGCGGTGCGGCTGCGGGTGGGCGAACTGGCGGGCGTCGTTCCCGACTCCCTCACCTTCTGCTTCGAACTCGCCTGCGCGGGGACCTTGCTGGAGGGCGCCGAACTGGTCACCGAACCGGTGCCCGGCCGCGCCCGCTGCACGCCCTGCGCGCACGAGTGGGCCGTCGGCATGCCGCCCCGGCTGACTTGCCCCGAGTGCGGCGGCGCCGAGGCCGAGCTGCTCGCGGGCCGCGAACTCCAGATCGCCGAGGTGCGGTGGGAGGACGGCGGGCCGCCGCACGCGGACGCCCGCGAACCGATCCCCGAGGAGTGCTGAACCATGTGCCGTGTCGTCGACCTGCAACAGGCCGTGCTCGCGAAGAACGACGCGAGCGCCCACCTGCTGCGCATGCACCTGGAGTCCCGCGGCACCACCGTCGTCAACCTGCTGTCGAGCCCCGGCAGCGGCAAGACCGCGCTGCTGGAACGCGAACTGCTGCTGGCCAGGGAGCGGTCCGTCGCCGTCGCGGCGCTCACCGCCGACCTCGCCACCGAGAACGACGCCGAGCGCCTCGCGCGATCCGGTGTCCCGGTGAAGCAGGTCCTCACCGACGGGCTGTGCCATCTGGAGGCGGCGATGCTCGCCGGGCACCTCGACGGATGGCTGCCCGACGGCACAAGGCTGCTGTTCGTGGAGAACGTCGGCAACCTGGTCTGCCCCGCCTCCTACGACCTGGGGGAGACCCTCAGGGTCGTCCTCGCCTCCGTGACCGAGGGCGAGGACAAGCCGCTCAAGTACCCCACCGCCTTCGGCCTCGCCCATCTCGTCGTGGTCACCAAGACCGACATCGCCGAGGCCGTGGAGTTCGACGAGGGCGCGTTCCGCGCGAACGTGGAGCGCGTCAACCCGGGCGTGGAGGTGGTCCTGACCTCGGCCCGCCGGGACCGGGGCGTCGGCACGCTGCTCGACCGGGCGCTCGCCGCGGCGGAGGGCGCGCCCCCGCACACGCCGGTCATGGCCGGCCGCCCGGAAACGGGCCGGGGCCACGGCCACTCGCACGGCGCCGGCCACTCGCACGGCCAGTCGCACGGCCACGGCCGCTCGCACGGCGACGACCCCGACCAGTCGCAGGGCCGCGGCCACTCGCACGGCCAAGGCCACGACCACACCCACGTTCACACGGCCGCGGCGGACGCCACCGCCGCGGCCCCGACCCGCTCGTGAGCGCTCCGCCGCGTCCGGCCGCCGTCGCCCAGGACCCGCCGCACCGGCGGCGCGTGGTCGTCCGGGGCGTGGTGCAGGGAGTGGGCTTCCGGCCGTACGTCTACGGCCTCGCCACCGAACTCGCCCTGGTCGGACATGTGACCAACACGCCCGAGGGCGTCGTCGCTGAGGTCGAGGGCAGTGTCGCGGCCGTGGCCCGCTTCTGCGACCGGCTGGCGGTCCAGGCGCCGCCGCTGGCGCGGGTGGAGTCCGTCGACCACCAGGAGTTGCCCGCCGCCGGGGGAGAGGCGTTCACCATCCTCGCCTCCCGCACCGGCGGTCCGGCCCGCACCCTGGTCTCCCCGGACACCGCCACCTGCGCCGACTGCCTCGCCGAACTGGCGGATCCGGCCGACCGGCGGTATCGCCACCCGTTCGTCAACTGCACCCACTGCGGGCCCCGCTTCACGATCGTCACCGGCGTCCCGTACGACCGCGCGAACACCACGATGGCCGGCTTCCCGATGTGCGCCGACTGCGCCCGCGAGTACCGCGATCCGGCCGACCGGCGCTTCCACGCGCAACCGGTGGCCTGCCCGTCCTGCGGGCCCCGGCTGCGCCTGATCATCCCGGGGGGCGGGGGCACCGCCGGGGTGGACCGGGTTGCCGCCGGGGGCACGGTCGGTGGGGACCGGGTTGCCGGGGCGGTCGGCTTGGAGCCGGTGGGTGCGGGCACGGTCCCGGTGGAGCCGGTTGCCGGGAGCACGGTCGGCGCGGACCCCGTTGCCGAGGGCGCCGCCTACGTGGACCCGGTGGCCGAGGGCGCCGCCTACGCGGACCCCGTTGTCGAAGGCGCCGCCTACGTGGACCCGGTGGCCGAGGGCGCCGGCTACGCGGACCCCGTTGTCGAGGGCGCCGCCTGCGTGGATCCGGATGTGGTCGGCACCGTCGGTACGGACCCGGTCGCCGAGGCCCGGGCCCTGCTCGCGCGGGGTGCGATCCTCGCCGTGAAGGGGCTCGGCGGGTACCACCTGGCCTGTGACGCCACGAACGCCGACGCCGTTTCGCTGCTGCGGCGCCGCAAGGCCCGGGGCGACAAGCCCTTCGCCGTCATGGCGCGAAGCGCGGCCGACGTCGAGCACCTCGTCCGGCTGGGCCCCGAGGAGCGGACGCTGCTCGAAGGCCCGGCCCGGCCGGTCGTGCTGCTGCGGCGCCGCCCGGACCCGTCGTACGCCGAGGGGGCGGCGCGACCCGCCGAGTCCGTCGCGCCCGGCAGTCCCGACCTCGGGGTGATGCTGCCGTACACCCCCGTGCACCATCTCCTGCTCGGTCTGCCCGGCGACCCGGACGGCCCCCGGCTGCTGGTCATGACCAGCGGCAACGTCTCGGGCGAGCCGATCGTCACCGACGACGCCGAGGCCCTGGAACGCCTCGCGCACCTGGCCGACGCCTGGCTGACGCACGACCGGCCGATCCATGTGCCGTGCGACGACTCCGTGGTCCGACTCTGCGACTCCGCGCCGCTGGTGCTCCGGCGTTCCCGCGGCCACACCCCGCTGCCGCTCACCCTGCCGCTGCCGATCAGCCCGGCCCTCGCCACCGGCGGCGACCTGAAGAACGCCTTCTGCCTCGGCGAGGGACGGCAGGCTTGGCTGTCGGCGCACATCGGCGACATGGACGACCTCGCGACGCAGGGCGCCTTCGAACACGCCGTGGACCAGCTGGAGTCCATCACCGGAGTACGGCCGCGGAGGCTGGCCTGCGACCGGCATCCCGGCTACCGCTCCACCCGCTGGGCCGACCGGAACGCGGCGGGCCGGACCGTCGTACGCGTCCAGCACCATCACGCCCACATCGCCGCCGCGATGGCCGAGCACGGGCTGGACGGCAGCCGGCCGGTGATCGGCGTCGCCTTCGACGGCACCGGCCACGGCGACGACGGCGCGGTGTGGGGCGGGGAGTTCCTGCTCGCGGACTACGCCGGCTTCACGCGCTTCGGACACCTGGCGTACGTCCCCCTGCCCGGCGGCGACGCGGCGGTGCGCAGGCCGTACCGCATGGCGCTGGCCCAGCTGCGTGCGGCCGGCCTCGACTGGTCCGCCGACCTCGCCTGCACCGCGGCCTGCCCGCCCGACGAACGGCGCCTGCTCCAGCGGCAGTTGGAGCGCGACCTGAACTGTGTGCCGACCTCCAGCATGGGCCGGCTCTTCGACGCCGTGTCCTCGCTCGCCGGTGTCTGCCACCGTGCCGGCTACGAGGCCCAGGCGGCGGTCGAGCTGGAGGCCGCCGCGCTGGAGGCGCCCGCCGACGACACCACCGCGTATGCCTTCGCGCTCGGCGACGGCGAGCCGGTCCGGGCCGACTCCGCGCCCGTCGTCGCGGCGATCGTCCGCGACCTTCGGGAGGGCCACACGGCGGCGACGGTCGCCGCCCGCTTCCACCGCGGTGTGGCGGGACTCGTGCACGCCCTGTGCCGTCGGGCGCGGCAGCGGCACGGCCTGGACACGGTGGCCCTGACGGGCGGCGTGTTCGCCAACACGCTGCTGTCCGCGGCCTGCGCGACCGCCCTGCGCCACGACGGTTTCACGGTGCTGCGGCACCGCCTGGTGCCACCGAACGACGGCGGCCTCGCGCTGGGCCAGCTGATGGTGGCCGCCCGCACGAGCACCGGCGACTGAGGACCCGCGACCCACGAACGACCCGCGAACCACAGCGAGGAGAGGCCCATGTGCCTGGCGGTACCCGGCAGAGTGCTGGAGATCGAGGAACGCGACGGCACCCGGATGGCCGCCGTCGACTTCGGCGGCGTGGTCAAGGAGGTGTGCCTGGAGTATCTGCCGGACCTCCAGGTCGGCGAGTACGCCATCGTCCACGTCGGCTTCGCCCTGCAGCGGCTGGACGAGGAGTCGGCGAAGCAGACCCTGGAGCTGTTCGCCGAACTCGGCATGCTCCAGGAGGAGTTCGGCGACGCCTGGGAGATGGCGGCGGCGGAGGCGGGCGTGGCCCCGGTGGAAGAGGTGGGCAACCAGTGAAGTACATCGAGGAGTTCCAGGACCCGGAGCTGGCCCGCCGGCTGCTCGACGAGATCGCGGCCACGGTGACCAGGCCGTGGGCGCTGATGGAGGTGTGCGGCGGGCAGACGCACAGCATCATCCGGCACGGTCTCGACCAGCTCCTGCCCGACGAGGTCGAGCTGATCCACGGGCCGGGCTGTCCGGTCTGTGTGACGCCGCTGGAGGTCATCGACAAGGCGCTGGAGATCGCCTCCCGCCCCGACGTGATCTTCTGCTCCTTCGGCGACATGCTGCGCGTGCCCGGCACCGGCCGGGACCTGTTCCAGGTGCGCGGCGAGGGCGGCGACGTGCGGGTCGTGTACTCGCCGCTCGACGCCCTGCGGATCGCCCGGCAGAACCCGGACCGCGAGGTCGTGTTCTTCGGCATCGGCTTCGAGACGACCGCGCCGCCCAACGCCATGACGGTCCACCAGGCTCGCAGACACGGCGTGAGGAACTTCAGCATGCTCGTGTCCCATGTCCGCGTCCCTCCCGCCATCGAGGCGATCATGTCGTCGCCGAGCTGCCGGGTGCAGGGCTTCCTGGCGGCCGGGCACGTGTGCAGCGTGATGGGCATGGGGGAGTACCCGGGGCTGGCGGAGCGCTTCCGGGTGCCGATCGTGGTGACCGGCTTCGAGCCGCTGGACATCCTCGAAGGCGTACGCCGCACCGTCGGGCAGCTGGAGCGCGGCGAGTACACCGTCGACAACGCCTACGCGCGCGCCGTACGGCCCGAGGGCAACCCGGCCGCGCGGGCCATGCTGGAGGACGTCTTCGAGGTCACCGACCGTGCCTGGCGGGGCATCGGGGTGATTCCCGACAGCGGCTGGCGGCTGTCGCCGAAGTACCGCGACCACGACGCCGAGCACCGCTTCTCGGTCGAGGGGATCCGGACCGAGGAGCCCGCCGAGTGCCGCAGCGGAGAGGTCCTGCAGGGCCTGCTCAAGCCGCACGAGTGCGCTGCCTTCGGGACCCTGTGCACGCCCCGTACCCCGCTGGGCGCCACGATGGTCTCCAGCGAGGGCGCCTGCGCGGCGTACTACCTGTACCGGCGGCTGGACGTGCCCGCCGCCACCGCCCGGGAGGCGAGCCCCGTTGTCTGACCTCGATGTGACCGCGTGGACCTGTCCGGCCCCGCTGCGGGACCGGCCCCGGGTCGTCATGGGCCACGGAGGGGGCGGTGCCCTCTCCGCCGAGCTGGTCCAGCAGATCTTCGCGCCCGCCTTCGGCGGCGAGGTGCTCGCGCAGATGGGTGACTCCGCGGTCGTCTCCCTCGGCGGGGCCCGGCTGGCCTTCTCCACGGACTCCTACGTCGTACGCCCGCTGTTCTTCCCCGGCGGCAGCATCGGCGACCTGGCGGTCAACGGCACGGTCAACGACCTCGCCATGAGCGGGGCCAGGGCCGCCTATCTCTCCTGCGGCTTCATCCTCGAAGAGGGCGTGGAGCTGGAGACGGTCACCCGGGTCGCCGAGGCGCTGGGCGCCGCCGCGCGCACCGCGGGCGTGGAGGTGGCGACCGGTGACACCAAGGTGGTGGAGGCCGGGCACGGCGACGGGATCTACCTCAACACGGCCGGCATCGGGCTGGTCCCGGCGGGCGTCGACCTGCGGCCGCAGCGGGTCGTCCCCGGCGACGTCGTGATCGTCAGCGGCGCGATCGGCGTCCACGGGGTGGCGGTGATGAGCGTCCGGGAGGGCCTGGAGTTCGGCGTGGAGATCGAGAGCGACTGCGCCGCGCTCGGCGGCCTGGTCGAGGCCATGCTCGCCGTGACCCCGGATCTGCACGTGCTGCGCGACCCCACCCGGGGTGGCCTCGCGGCCTCCCTCAACGAGATCGCGGCGGCCTCCGGCGCGGGGGTGGTGATCCGGGAACGCGACGTCCCCGTCCCGCCCGCCGTGGCGAACGCCTGCGCGATCCTCGGCCTGGACCCGATGTACATCGCCAACGAGGGCAAGCTGGTGGCCTTCGTGCCGCGCGAGCACGCCGACGCCGTACTGGACGCGATGCGGGCCCACCCCCTGGGCGCGGACTCGGCTGTGATCGGCGAGGCCGTCGAGTCGCACCCCGGCATGGTCGTGGCCCGCACCGGGCTGGGCGGTACGCGCGTGGTCGACCTGCCACTGGGGGAGCAGCTGCCGAGGATCTGCTGAACCGGAACCGGCGACCGTCCCTCATTCTTCCGTCCAGCGGAATTCATATTCTGCTGGGCGGAAGCATGCCGCCGCTTCTCGGGGCCTGTCAAGGCAGGTCATGCGGGTGGTGAAGGGGCTGCCCGAACGATCGCGGGCGCGTTAGGTTGAGCGCGTGCGATTGAGAGTGGAGTTCACGACCGAGCCCTTCGACCTCGACGAGGCACCCGCGCACGCGCTGGTCGCCCGCCAGGTCATCGAGGCGGCCGAGCTGGACGCGGTGGACGTCGGCCCGTTCGGCAACACGGCGGAGGGTGGCGGCGACGCCGTGCTCACCGCCGTGGACGCCCTGCTGCGCAGGAGCCTGGAGGCCGGCGCCACCCGGATCTCCCTCCAGGTCAACGTGGTCGGGGAGGGCGAGGAGTGACCGGCACCGGGGACGAGCCCTTCATCGCGGCCGTGAAGCCACTGGTCGACGCCATGGGTGGCGAGATACTCCCGCCGGACGAGGCCGGGCCCGAGGACGTCGTGCTCTCCTGGGAGGGCGCCGACGTCGTCGCCGTGCGCCTGCCGCAGCTCGCCGACTCCCTCGACCACATCCTCGCGGCCATGGAGCGCCGCAAGGGCAAGCCGCTGGCCGACCTGGACCGCAAGGACAAGCAGGAGGTCGTACGGATACTGGAGGCGCGCGGCGCCTTCTCCGTGCGGCACGGCGTCGAGACCGTCGCGAGCGCGCTCGGCGTGAGCCGCTTCACGGTCTACAACTACCTGAACCGTGAGAAGGGTGCCTGAAGCGGCCCACTCTGTTTCCTGATGCGGCCCGCTCCGTTTCGGTCCCGCGAATTTTCAACAAAGTGTTGACGTCTCGTCGTCGTAGGGCGTTACATATCGGCACGCCCGTTCAGTACGAAGGCCCTTCGCGGCCACGGAGGCTCCCGTGACGTCGAATTCCACGCCCCCGGGCCTGGCCCGGTTCAACGCCCTGGAGGAGCACGCGGCCCACGCCGCGCTCCACGAGGCGTGCGCCTCCACGGCATGGGCGCGCCGGCTGCTCGCCGCCCGCCCCTACGCCACCACCGACGCCCTCTACGCCGCCAGTGACGCCGCCATGGCCGAGCTGACCGCCGAGGACCTCGCGGAGGCCATGGCCGGACACCCGCCGATCGGCCGCCCCAAGCCGGGCGACCCGACCTCGGCGCGGGAGCAGCGCGGCATGGCCGGCGCCTCCGAGGAGCTCAAGGCGGAGATGCTCGAACTCAACCTGGCCTACCAGGACCGGTTCGGCCATGTCTTCCTGATCTGCGCCACCGGCCGGACCGGCGAGCAGATGCGCGACGCGGTCAAGGAGCGGATCGGCAACTCGCCGGAGCAGGAGCGGGAGATCGTCCGCACCGAGCTGGGCAAGATCAACCGTATTCGGCTCGCCCGCATCGTCGAAGAGGACTGAGAGCAGCATGAGCACCAGCACCACCGCCTCGGTGTCCACGCACATCCTGGACACCTCCGTCGGCCGCCCCGCCGAGGGCGTCGCCATCCAGCTCGCCGCCCGTTCCGGGCGCGACGCGCAGTGGCAGGCGCTCGGCGGCTCCGCGACCGACGCGGACGGGCGGTGCAAGGACCTCCCGGCGCTGCCGGAGGGCACCACACACGTACGGCTCGACTTCGCGGTGGAGCCGTATTTCGAGAACAAGCAAGCCGATGCGCAGCAGGACGCCCCCGCGAATCGGGACAGCGGTGCCGTGTTCTTCCCCGAGGTGGCCATCACCTTCGCCGTGACGGCCGGGGAGCATTACCACGTACCGCTGCTGCTCAACCCGTTCGGCTACTCCGTTTACCGAGGGAGCTAGCAGACATGCCCACGATCCTGGGACAGAACCAGTACGGCAAGGCCGAGAACCGAGTCGTAAAGATCACGCGGGACGGCGCCACCCACCACATCAAGGACCTGAACGTCTCGGTCGCCCTGTCCGGCGACATGGACGAGGTCCACTACTCCGGCTCCAACGCCAACGTCCTGCCGACCGACACCACCAAGAACACGGTGTTCGCGTTCGCCAAGGAGCACGGCATCGAGTCGGCCGAGCAGTTCGGCATCCACCTGGCCCGGCACTTCGTGACCAGCCAGGAGCCCATCCAGATCGCCCGGATCCGCATCGAGGAGTACGCCTGGGAGCGGATCGAGGCGTCCGACGCCAACTCCCGGTTCATCGGCTCCGACGAGGTCAAGCACTCCTTCGTCCGCAAGGGCCAGGAGACCCGGCTGACGCAGATCACCTACGACGGTGAGAAGTGGGAGGTCGTCTCCGGCCTCAAGGACCTCGTCGTGATGAACTCGACCAACTCCGAGTTCTGGGGCTACGTCAAGGACAAGTACACGACGCTCCAGGAGGCCTACGACCGCATCCTGGCCACCCAGGTCTCCGCCCGCTGGCGGTTCAACTGGACCGACGACGAGCAGCGGATGCCCAACTGGGAGAAGTCCTACGAGCAGACCAGGAAGCACATGCTCCAGGCCTTCGCCGAGACCTACTCCCTCTCGCTCCAGCAGACCCTGTACCAGATGGGTTCACGGATCATCAACAACCGCAGCGAGATCGACGAGGTCCGCTTCTCGCTCCCGAACAAGCACCACTTCCTGGTGGACCTGGAGCCGTTCGGGCTGAAGAACGACAACGAGGTGTACTACGCGGCCGACCGGCCGTACGGCCTGATCGAGGCCACCATCCTGCGGGACGGCTGCGAGCCGAAGATCCCGGTGGACCTCACCAACCTGTAGTAACTCCCCCTATCGGCACCCGCGGCCGGTGAGGTCCTCCCCGATCCGGCCGCGGCACTCAAATCCCCCAGGGTCCTGCCGTGCCCTCTCCACAACAGCGCAAAGGACGAATCATGGCAGCAGCCCAGCGCATCGTCATCGAGAACTGTTCGATCGCGACAGTGGACGCGAACGACACCGAGTACGCCACCGGCCACATCGTCGTCGCGGACAACCGCATCGAGTCGCTCGGCGCGGGCCGGGCCCCCGAGGGCCTGGAGAACGTCGTACGCCGCATCGACGCCACCGGCCATCTCGTGACCCCCGGCCTGATCAACACCCACCACCACTTCTACCAGTGGATCACCCGGGGCCTGGCCACCGACCACAACCTCTTCAACTGGCTCGTCGCGCTCTACCCGACCTGGGCGCGCATCGACGAGCCGATGGTCCGCTCGGCCGCGCAGGGCTCCCTGGCGATGATGGCCCGCGGCGGTGTCACCACCGCCATGGACCACCACTACGTCTACCCGCAGGGCTCCGGCGACCTGTCCGGCGCCATCATCGGCGCCGCCCGCGACATGGGTGTGCGCTTCACCCTGGCCCGCGGCTCCATGGACCGCAGCGAGAAGGACGGCGGGCTGCCGCCGGACTTCGCCGTCGAGACCCTCGAAGGCGCGCTCGCCGGGACCGAGGAGACCGTCAAGCAGCACCACGACGCCTCCTTCGACGCGATGACCCAGGTCGCCGTCGCCCCCTGCTCCCCGTTCTCCATCTCCACCGAACTCCTCAAGCAGGGCGCCGAGCTGGCCCGCCGCCTCGGTGTGCGCATGCACACCCACGGCTCGGAGACCGTGGAGGAGGAGAAGTTCTGCCACGAGCTGTTCGGCATGGGCCCGACCGACTACTTCGAGTCCACGGGCTGGCTCGGCGAGGACGTGTGGATGGCGCACTGCGTCCACATGAACGACTCCGACATCGCCGCCTTCGCCCGCACGAAGACCGGTGTCGCCCACTGCCCGTCCTCCAACGCCCGCCTCGCCGCCGGCATCGCCCGCGTCCCCGACATGCTCGCGGCCGGCGTCCCGGTCGGCCTCGGCGTCGACGGCACCGCGTCCAACGAGTCCGGCGAACTGCACACCGAGCTGCGCAACGCCCTGCTCATCAACCGCCTCGGCGCCCACCGCGAGGCCGCCCTGAACGCCCGCCAGGCGCTGCGCCTCGGCACCTTCGGCGGCGCCCAGGTCCTCGGCCGGGCCGCCGA
The DNA here is from genome assembly GCF_043195415.1 of Streptomyces sp. Y7. Lineage (NCBI taxonomy): Bacteria > Bacillati > Actinomycetota > Actinomycetes > Kitasatosporales > Streptomycetaceae > Streptomyces > Streptomyces sp. Y7. Next base: position 44,152 of record NZ_JBIDDQ010000018.1, on the reverse strand, counting down.
GATCGGCTCGCTCGAGCCGGGCAAGCTCGCCGACCTGGTGCTGTGGAAGCTGGACACGCTCGCCCACGCCTCCATCGCCGACCCGGTGACCGCACTGGTCTTCGGCGCGGCGGCCCCGGTCACCGCGTCGTTCGTGAACGGCCGGCAGATCGTGGAGAACGGCCGGCTGCTCACCGCCGACGAGGACGCGATCGCCCGCTCCACGCGGGAGCAGGCCCAGCGCCTGGCCCGGATCGCCGCCCAGTAGGCCCCCGGGCACACCGGGTACGGCGCACCCCGTATCACCAACTCCACAGCGTCGATACGGCATGTGATCTCCGGCCGGGAGGGACGGCTCCCGGTCGGCAGCCGTGGACCCGAGCGGGGTCCATGGCGGCCGTGTCCGGGGCGCGTGTTGGACGCACGCGCCCCGGAACGGTCACCGTCCCCCCACCCCCACCGGTCCCGCACGACCGCGCACCACCTCCTTGACACCCACGGCGGCCAGCCCGCGCAGCCGTGTACCCGACCGGAGGAGAGCCGCAGTGCCCGCTCAGTCCGCTCACCCAGTAGACGAGAAACTCCCCGCGCTGAAAATGGCGACGACCGGCCTTCAGCATGTGGCCGCCATGTACGCGGGAGTCGTCGCCCCACCCCTGATAGTCGGCGCGGCGATAGGTCTGACCGCCGCCGAACTGACCTTCCTCACCGGCGCCTGCCTGTTCACCGCGGGCATCGCGACCTTCCTCCAGACGCTCGGCATCTGGAAGATCGGCGCCCGGCTGCCCTTCGTCAACGGCGTCACCTTCGCGGGCGTCGCCCCCATGACGGCGATCGTCGCCTCCACCGAGGACAAGTCCGACGCCCTGCCGATCATCTTCGGCGCGGTGATCGTCGCCGGTCTCCTCGGATTCGTCGCCGCCCCCTTCTTCAGCAAGGCCGTGCGCTTCTTCCCGCCGGTGGTCACCGGCACGGTCATCACCCTGATCGGCATCTCGCTGCTGCCGGTCGCCTTCGGCTGGGCCCAGGGTCCCGACCCGGCGGCCCACGACTACGGTTCGGCCACGAACCTGGGCCTGGCGGCCGGGACCCTGCTCATCGTGCTGCTCCTGCGCCGCTTCACCCGCGGCTTCGTCAAGCAGATCGCCGTCCTCCTCGGACTGGTCGCCGGCACCCTGCTCGCGATCCCCTTCGGCGTCACGGACTTCGGGCCGGTGGCGGACGCGGACGTCGTCGGCTTCCCGACCCCCTTCCACTTCGGCGCCCCGCAGTTCCAGCTCGCCGCGATCATCTCGCTGTGCGTGGTGATGGTCGTGTCGATGACGGAATCGACCGCCGACATGCTGGCGCTGGGCGAGATCGTCGACCGCCCGGCCGACGAGAGGACCATCGCGGCGGGCCTGCGCGCCGACACCCTCGGCTCCGCGCTCAGCCCGCTGTTCAACGGCTTCATGTGCAGCGCCTTCGCCCAGAACATCGGCCTGGTGGCGATGACGAAGATCCGCAGCCGGTACGTCGTCGCCACGGGCGGTGGCTTCCTGGTGCTGATGGGCCTGTGCCCGATGGCCGCCTCGCTCATCGCCGTCGTACCGCGACCGGTGCTGGGCGGCGCGGGTGTGGTGCTCTTCGGGTCCGTCGCCGCGAGCGGCATCCAGACCCTCGTCCGGGCCGGCCTGGACAAGGACAACAACATCCTGATCGTCGCCGTCTCGCTGGCCGTCGGCATCATCCCGATCACGGCGCCGGAGTTCTACCACGCCTTCCCGGAGACGGTCAGGATCGTCCTGGACTCCGGCATCTCGACGGGCTGTGTGGCGGCGGTGGCGCTCAACCTGGTCTTCAATCACCTGGGCAGGGGCAAGGACGCCCAGGACGTCACCCATCCCATGGAGGCAGGGGAGGAGATCACCGGGGCGACCCGGGCCCCGGCCACACCATGAGGTTGGCGAACAGCTCGGCCTGCTCGACGGCGTCGTCCCGCGCATGGTGCGTGTGACGACGCCGCGACAGCAGCTCACGCGGCATCGTGCCCTTCGCCACCGCCCGCAGGGGCAGGCCCGCCTTCGTGGCGTACAGGGTCTTCATGTCCAGGCAGCCGGAGTGGCCGAACGGGCTCGCTCCCGTGAACCGGATCAGGTACCAGTACAGGAACGTCCAGTCGTACGACGCCGGATAGCCGCACATCACCGGCTGCGCCCCGGCGCTCACCTCACGCACCCAGTCGCCGAACTCCGTGAGCGCGACGACCGGTTCACTTCCCTCGGCCTTGAGCCGCTCCCGGTCCAGCCCGCTCACGGCCAGCGCCTCCGGCACGAACTCCTCGCTGATCGGCCGCAGTTCCCGGTAGAAGGTGTGCTTCTCCGGGTCGGCCGCGGTGAATCCGTCGCCGTCCTGCACGCCGGCGACCGCCGCGCCGATGCTCAGCATCGAGTAGGGGCCCGGGATCGGGCCGTCGGCCTCGATGTCGACGGAGATGTAGCGGCTCGGTCTGATGCGTCGCGCGGCCATGGAGAGGGAGCTTCGCAGGTGACCGGGGCTTCCCGCATCCGAATTCCGCTTAGGCTTCTGCCTCGGTCGCCTCACGGGCGACCGGGGGCCAGGGGATTCGAGGGGACGAGGGGGCAGCGGGCCGATGAGCAGCGCGACCGAGGTGTTCGAGCCGCTTCAGGGGGACGATCCGCCCGTGGTGGCCGGCTACCGCCTCTCCGCCCGGCTCGGCGCGGGTGGCATGGGCCGGGTCTATCTGTCGCACACGCAGGGCGGCAGACCGGTGGCGATCAAGGTCGTCCGGCCGGAGCTGGCCGACAACCAGGACTTCCGGCGGCGTTTCCGCCGGGAAGTGGAGGCGGCCCGTCGGGTGCGGGGCGCGTACACGGCCGAACTGATCGACGCCGACGCGGACGGCACCCCGCCCTGGCTGGCCACGCTGTACGTGCCCGGGCCCTCTCTGGCGGAAGCCGTGGCCCGGCGCGGACCGCTGCCGGTGCCGGCGGTGCTGTGGCTGATGGCAGGGGTGGCCGAGGCACTCCAGGCCATCCATGGCGCGGGCATCGTGCACCGGGACCTGAAGCCGTCGAACGTACTGCTGGCCGCCGACGGGCCCCGGGTCATCGACTTCGGCATCTCGATGGCCGCGGACGCCACCTCGTACACGGCCACCGGGTCGGCCGTCGGGACGCCCCAGTTCATGGCTCCCGAGCAGGCCGTCGCGGGTGAGGTCACCGAGGTGACCGACGTCTTCGCGCTCGGCCAGACAGCGGCGTTCGCGGCCCTGGGCCGGGCGCTGTACGGCGAGGGCCCCGCGGCCACGGTGCTCTACCGGATCGTGCACGAGCGGCCCGATCTGAGCGCGCTGCCCGAGCAGTTGCGCCCGCTGATCGCCCGGTGCCTGGCCGTCGACGCGGCGGATCGGGCCGGCCTGGCGGAGGTCGTCGCATGGTGCCGGCGCCGGCTCGGGAGCGAGGCCGACGCGGGGGCGGGGCCGGCCGTGTGGCGAGAGGTGCGGGGGCCGGAGGTGAACGTTCCGGCGCCGGTGCCCGTCCCCACCCGGGTGCTGCACCCGGCGCCGCTGGTCGTCTCGCGACCGCAACCGCTGCCCGCGGGGCCGGACGAGCGGCGGGCACGCCGACGTCGTACCGCGCTGGTCACGGCCTCGGTGGTGACGACGGGGGCGCTGCTGACCGGTCTGCTGTGGGCGGTCCCGGACGCGCGGGACCGGTTCCGTGACTGGGTGTCCGGCGTACCGGCCACGCACGGCCCGGACGAGTCCGCCTCGTCATCGGCGTCCTCCGGGGCGTCCGCCCCGGCGACGCGGGAGGGCACCGGGGCCTCGGGGACCGACGCCGGGACACCGAAGGACGCGCGGCCCTCGCCCTCCTCGACGGCCCCCGCAACTCCGCGGCCCGTCGCGGACGGCGGCCTGTGGCTGGACGCGAAGAGTTCCGTCAGCTTCGCGAAGCCGTTCCAGCGCTGGGACCGCAAGGGAGACATCCGCTTCGACTGCAAGAACGCCGGGTGCGCGCTGGACAGCGACAGCAGCGTGTTCCTCCAGGTCTTCGACGACTCGGGCACCGGAGCCACCCTCGACGAGTGCCGTCTGCTGCTCGCCGGTGCGGACCGGCACCGCTGGTCGCTCGCCGCGGCGGCGAACGGCACCCAGTTCTGCGTCAAGCACTCCTCGGGCGACATCGCGCTGCTCGTGCTCCAGACCAAGTCGACCGCCATGCCGGACCTGGCCTTCCTCAAGCTGGACCTGACGATCTGGCGGGACGCGGCTTAGGGCCTCGTGGGACGCCGTGCTCAGACCACGTCCACCAGCACGATGACCAGGGCGGGCACGGCGATGAAGACGGTGCCGAGGTAGACGGCGAGGACCCACCGGTGCCGGGAGGTCACGCGGGCGAGGTTCTCGGCGCGGATCAGCGGCACGGGGCGCGGGAGCCCTGACCAGGGGCGCGGCTGAGAGCCGTACGAGTGCCACCGGCGGCCGGAGCCGTACGTGTGCCACGGCCGGCCGGAGCCGCCGGCGACCGCGGTGCTTCCGGGCCGGACGCCGGGTGACCTCGGCCGGGCCCGCCGGCCGGCGGCCGTGAGGCCCTAACCGTGCCTCAGCGCCTGGCAGGGCAGGGCGTCCGGGAGACGGCCGGTGAAGAAGGAGCGGGGCGGTACACCCATCAGGGTGCGGAAGTCGGACGTCATGTGGGACTGGTCGTAGTAGCCCGTCGCGGCGGCGAGCTGGGCCCACGGGACGTCGTCGGCCTGCGCCAGCACCGCGCGCACCCGGTTGATGCGGGCGTAGTGCTTGGGGGAGAGACCGACGCCCTCGGTGAAGAGGTTGCGCAACTGACGCTCGCTGACGGCGAGTTCGCGTGCCACCTCCCGCACCGGACCGGGCACGCGGCCGCTCCGCGTCGACAGGGCCTCCGCACCCGCCGCCAGTACGGCGGCGCGGGAGCGGTCCGTGGCGGCGGACAGATCGGGGAACGACCGCGCCAGGTGCGGCACGACCTCCTCCGGCTCCAGGTCCCGCAGTGCACGGGCCAGCCGGCGGGCGGGAGCGGCGGTCAGCTCGTCGAGGGGCATCATCCGGCCCACGAGATCGACCGCCGGGACGCCGAGCAGGGGACGTGTGGTGCCGGGCGCCAGTCGCATCTCCAGGCAGGAGGCGAACCGTTCGGCGTGGTGGTACGAGGCGCGGGTGCGCGGGCCGACGACCAGCGTGCTGCGGCGGCCGTTCTCGCCGACCCGGAACACGATCGTCGTCGCGGTGTCGGGGAGCCGCACGTACGGCTCCGTCGACTCCGTGCCCACCGACACGGACCCGATGCCCGTGACCCAGGGGCGCAACGCCTCGGGCGTGGGCAGGATCTGTCGGGAGAAGGTGTTCGTCACGCCTCCACCGTATGTCCGGCACCCGGCCGTCCGGGCCGGTGAACCGTGCCGGAATTTCCAAGAGTCCGGCGCCGCCAGGGGCCCACCGTGGAGGACATGATCCTTGTGACGGGTGCCACCGGCACCATCGGCAGTGAAGTCGTACGGCAGCTCGCGGAGCGTGGGGAGAAGGTGCGCGCCCTGACCCGGGACCCGGCGGCGGCCCGGGTGCCCTCGGGCGCCGAGGCCGTGCCCGGGCACCCCCGGGACCGGGCCTCGGTCGAGGAGGCGATGGCGGGCGCGGAAGCCGCCTTCCTGGTCGGCGTGTTCGGCCCGGACGACGCCGAGCACGACCGGGGCCTGGTCGAGGCGGCCCGGGCGGCCGGGGTGCGGCGGATCGTGAAACTCTCCTCGATCGGAACGGGGGATCCCCGGCTGGGCGGGTTCGGCCGCTGGCATCTGCCCGGCGAGGAGGCGGTGCGGGCGAGCGGCCTGGAGTGGACGGTCCTGCGTCCCTCCTCCTTCGCCTCCAACACGCTGGCCTGGGCGGAGTCCGTCAGGGAGGGCACCCCGGCACCCCATCTGATGGGCGACGGCAGGCAGGGCGTGGTCGATCCCCGGGACGTGGCCGAGGTCGCCGTGAGCGCGCTGCTCGACGCCCGCCACGCGGGGCGCACCTACACCCCGACCGGCCCCGAGACCATCAGCGCCAGTGGCCAGGCCGCGGTGCTCGGCGAGCTGCTCGGCCGCCCGGTGACACTGCTCCCGCTGACCGCGGACCAGCGTCGTGAACACCTGCTCGCCGCGGGCCTGGGCCCCGACTACGCGGACAGCCTCATGGCCGGCGCCCGCTTCATCGAGGAGGGCGGCAACGCCGTCGTCACCGAGGACGTACCGCGGGTACTGGGTCGGCCGGCACGAGGCTATCGGGACTGGGCCCGGGACCACCGGGCCGCCTTCGGGGCGGACTGAGCACGGCGACCGGGGCCGGGCCGCGCGGGTCCGCGAAGGGGGTGGGTCAGGCGGGTTTCGCGAAGGGGGTCAGGCCGCGGGGGCCGGCGAAGGGGGCCGTCCGCTCGGGTTCGCGAAGGGTTTGGCCAGGCGGGTTTCGCGAAGGGGGTCAGGCCGCGGGGGCCGGCGAAGGGGGCCGTCCGCTCGGGTTCGCGAAGGGGGCCGGGCCGCGCGGGTCCGGTCCCCGCTTGCCGGGCCGCCGTCTCAACGGTCCCGCGCGTGGCGGCCCGCATCCCGGGGGCGGGCGCTTCGCCGATCCCGGGAGCCGACGCTTCGCCCGCTCAGTCCCGCCGCCCCCGCAGTACGACCGCGGCCACCCCCAGTGCCCCCACCGCGATCCCCGTCGCCACCTGGAACGCCAGCCGGTACCCCTCGGCGGTGGCGGCGACCAGCCCCGCACCGTCGGCCAGCAGCAGCTCCGTCCGGCTCGCCGCCAGAACCGACAGGACCGCCAGCCCCAGCGAACCGCCCACCACCTGCGTGGTGTTGAAGAGTCCGGACGCCAGCCCCGCGTCCTCCTCGCGGGCCCCCGACATCGCGAGCCCGGTCAGCGCCGGCATCGCCGCGGCGAACCCGGTGGCGAGGAGGAGCAGGGGCGGGAGGACGTCCGTGACGTAGGAGCCGTCGACCGGTGCGCGGCTCAGCAGCGCCATGCCGGCGACGATGAGCAGCAGCCCGGCGAGCAGCACCCGGTACGCGCCGAACCGTCCGACGGCACGGGCCGACAGCCCCAGCATCAGCACCCCGATCGCGACCGGCGCCGGCAGGAAGGCCGTGCCGGTGAGCAACTCGCCGTAGCCGAGGACCCGTTGGAGGTAGAGCGCGCCGATGAACTGGAAGCCGTACATCGTCGCGATCATCAGGATCTGCACGGCGTTGGCGCCGCTCAGCAGCCGGGAGCCGAACAGCCGCAGCCGTAGCAGCGGACGCGCGGCCCGGGCCTGGCGGAGGGTGAACGCCGCGAACAGGGCCAGGGCGAGAGCGGCGAGCAGCAGGGTCGCGGTGAGATCCCGGTCGCCCGCGCCGACGATCACGTACACCGTGAGCATCAGCGCGCCGGTCACCAGCAGCGCGCCCGGGTAGTCGGCGCCCTTGCCGAGCCCGGCGCCGCGGTCCGGCTCCAGTACGCGCACGGCCGCCAGCCAGGCCACGACGCCGATCGGCAGGTTGATCAGGAAGATCCAGTGCCAGTTCAGGGCCTCGGTCAGCGCCCCGCCGAGGAACGTGCCGAGCGCACCGCCCGCCGCGCCGACCGCGCTGAACACCGCGATGGCGCGGGCCCGTTCACCCGGCTCGGGGAACAACGCGACCAGCATGCCGAGCACCACGGCCGAGGTCATCGCCCCGCCCACGCCCTGCAGAGCCCGCGCCGCGATCAGGGCGCTCTGCCCGGTCGCCACCCCGCACAGCACGGAGGCCGCGGTGAACACGGCGAGGCCCGCCGTGAACATCCGCTTGCGGCCGATCAGGTCGCCGAGCCGGCCCACCAGCAACAGCAGCCCGCCGAAGGGGATCAGATAGGCGTTGACGACCCAGGCCAGCCCGGGTCCCGAGAAACCGAGGTCGCTCTGGACGGCCGGCATGGCGACCGTGACGATGTTGCCGTCCAGGATCGTCATCAGGGTCCCCGCGCACAGCACGACGAGAGACGCCCAGCGGGAGTGGGTGCGTGTGCGGCGCGGTCCGCGCCTCCGGGACTCGACGATGGCCATGACGGCGCTGCCTCCGGGTTCTCCATAGGTGCACGACTTGTAACGGGGTACATCGTGAGTGACCATGGAGGGCGGCGTAAGGAGGCAGTCCGATGTCCCAGAGGAACACCGGTGTGACCGTCCAGGCAGTGAACGCGCAGGCGTGCCCGGTCCGGGAAGTTCTTGACAGGGTCTCCGGGAAATGGAGCGTCCAGATCCTCGTCGCGGCGGCCCACGGCCCCATCCGGTTCACGGAGCTGGAGCGCGGCATCGAGGGCATCAGCCGCCGGATGCTGACCCTCACCCTGCGCAATCTGGAGCGCGACGGCCTCGTCACGCGCACCGTGCACGCGACGGTGCCGCCGAAGGTGGAGTACGAACTGACGCCGGTGGCCCTGGAGTTGCACGAGACCCTGCAACGCCTGACCGACTGGGCCGAGCGGAACAGGGTCCACATCGCCGAGTCGCGCGCGGCCTACGACGCCGCGCACGACGAGGAGCAGGGGTGACTGCGGCGACTACAGCCCGAACAGGCTCGGGTCCGTGGACAGTTCCTTGAAGTAGTCCTGCGGGTTCGCCACCAGCTTGCGGGCCTTCAGGTCCATCAGCCCGCCGACGCCCTCGAGTTCGGCCGCCACCGTGCCGTCGGCCTTGCTGATGGTCTGCAGGACGCGGAAGGTCTTGCCGCCCGACCACGCGAAGGCGCAGGTGACGTCGACCTCGTCACCGGCGAGGAGCTCGCGCTGGTAGCGGATGGTCGTCTCCAGCGCGACGGGACCGACGCCCTTGCCCATCAGCCCCGTCTGGGTGATGCCCGCGGCCTGGAGCAGTGACCAGCGGGCGTGCTCGGCGTAGTTGATGTACACGCTCTGGTTGACGTGCCCCTGGGTGTCGGTCTCGTAGCCGCGGACGGTGACCCGGACGGAAAACTGCTCGCTCACTGCTTCCCCTTCTCGCCTTCGGTGCCCAGTGCACCGATCTTGGCATGTGCGTCATGCCCGTCGTGGGGACGCCAGCAGATAGCGCGCCCTGGTACGCGGCTCGGTGTGCTCGCCGACCTGCCAGCCCGCCTCCTCCAGTGTGGCCGCGCAGCCCCGCAGCCGCGCGGCGTCGCTCTCGTGCACGGCGACGGCCTCGGGCTGCCGGGTCGCCCGCACCCGGTATCCCTCCGTGGAGTCCGGCTCGGCCGGAGGATGGCCGGCCGCCTCCAGCGCGAGGGCGGCGGCCTGCACCAGATGCGTGCGCTCCCAGTCGCAGGGCCGGTCCACCGCTCCGTCCCGACTGGTCATCCGGCGCAGCTCCAGCAGGCCCTGCCAGGCTCCGCGCACCTCGCGCAGCCGGGCCGGGCCCGAGCGCGGGGCGTCCTCCTCACCGCCGATCCGCGCGGCGAACACGCCCTTGGCCGCGGTGTCCTCGGCCGGCGCGGGCGGCGCCGGCTCCGCGTCCCGTATCCGATGTCCCGCCGGGGTCAGGAAGTGATCGTGCGGCGGCCGGGGATGCCGGAAGGCGAGGCCCCGTTTCACCAGTGCCGCGAGCTGGGTCTCCGTGCCCCTGAGCCGTCCCGTGTCGGGATCGGCGGCGTCGATGACACGCCGCTGGGCGGCGGTCGGTGGTCTGGTCACGGCGTGCTCCTCCCCGGGCGCCCGGCGCCGGTGCCGTCTGCCGGCCGGGCGGCTTTCCCCTCTGCTGGGAAGGCTACGGCCCGGGTCTGACATTCCACCCCGAGATCACCGGCCGCCCGTGCTCCGTGCTCAGCCGGCACACCGTCCCCGTGGCCAGTTGGAACAGCGCCCCGTCCGCGGGCGGCAGCCCGAGCCGCCGGGCCGTGAGCACGCGCAGGAAGTGCCCGTGGGCCACCAGCACCACGCACCCCTCGGTGTTGGCGAACGCGGCGTCCACCTTGGCCAGCATCCGGTCCGCGCGCTCCCCGACCTGCTCCGGGGTCTCCCCGGGATGGTCGGGCGGCCCCGGCGCGACACCGTCCCGGAACAGGAACCAGCCGGGCCGCTCGGCCTGGATCTCGACGGTCGTGATGCCCTCGTAGCCGCCGTAGTCCCACTCCCGCAGATCGGTGTCGACGCGTGTGCCGTGCAGCCCGATCAGCTCGGCCGTCTCCCGTGCGCGCTGGGCCGGACTGACGAACGACGCCCCGATCCGGTGTGAACGGATCAGCGGCACGAGCCGCCGCGCCTCCTCCCGCCCGTGTTCGGTGAGCGGTACGTCGGTCCAGCCGGTGTGCCGTCCGGAGCGGGACCACTCGGTCTCGCCGTGCCGGACGAGAAAGAGATCACTCATGGGCCCAGGCTAAGAGCCCAGCGCCCCGACTCCACGGAATCCCGCGGTCAGGTCTGCCGGTATCCGCTCAGGAAACGCCCGATCCGCCCGATCGCCGCCTCCAGGTCCTCCGCGTACGGCAGGGTCAGGATGCGGAAGTGGTCGGGGGCCGGCCAGTTGAAGCCCGTGCCCTGCACGACCTGGATCTTCTCCCGCAGCAGCAGGTCCAGGACGAACTTCTCGTCGTCGTGGATCTTGTGCACCTTGGGGTCGATGCGCGGGAAGGCGTACAGCGCGCCCTTCGGCTTCACGCAGGACACGCCCGGGATCTCGTTGAGCTTCTCCCAGGCCACGTCGCGCTGTTCGCGCAGCCTGCCGCCGGGGTTCGTCAGGTCCCGGATGGACTGGCGGCCGCCGAGCGCCGCCTGGATGGCGTACTGGGCGGGCGCGTTGGCGCACAGCCGCATGGAGGCCAGCATGGTCAGGCCCTCCAGATAGTCCTTCGCGTGCTGCTTCGGGCCGGTGACCACCAGCCACCCCGAGCGGAAGCCCGCCACCCGGTAGGTCTTGGACAGGCCGCAGAAGGTGAGGACGACCAGGTCGGGGGCGAGGGCGGCGACCGAGTGGTGCACGGCGTCGTCGTACAGGATCTGGTCGTAGATCTCGTCGGCGAAGACCATCAGGCCGTGCCGGCGGGCGAGGTCGAGGATGCCCTCCAGGACCTCCTTGGGGTAGACCGCGCCGGTGGGGTTGTTCGGGTTGATGATGACCACGGCGCGCGTACGGTCCGTGATCTTCGACGCCATGTCGTCCAGGTCCGGGTACCAGTCGGACTGCTCGTCGCACAGGTAGTGGACGGCCTTGCCGCCGGCGAGCGTCGTGACGGCCGTCCACAGCGGGAAGTCCGGGGCGGGGATGAGGATCTCGTCGCCGTCCTCGACCAGTGCCTGTACGGCCATCGAGACCAGCTCGGAGACGCCGTTGCCGAGGAAGACGTCGTCGACGCCGACCTCCAGGCCGAGCGTCTGGTAGCGCTGGGCGACGGCGCGGCGGGCGGAGAGGATGCCGCGCGAGTCGGTGTAGCCGTGCGCCTGGGGGAGCATCCGGATCATGTCCTGGAGGATCTCCTGCGGCGCTTCGAAGCCGAAGAGCGCGGGGTTGCCGGTGTTCAGGCGCAGCACGCTGTGGCCCGCCTCCTCCAGCGCGTTCGCGTGCTCGATCACCGGGCCGCGGATCTCGTAACAGACCTCGCTCAGCTTGCTCGACTGCCGGAACTCCATGCGCGCTCGCCCCTCCGGTTTCGTGTGTTGCTTGGTTTTACCAAGTTCGAGCTTGGAAAGTCCAACAACATGTCTAGACTGCGTCGCATGTCACCTCGCCGAAGCTACGACCAGTACTGTTCCGCCGCCCGGGCGCTCGACACCGTCGGCGACCGCTGGACCCTGCTGATCGTCCGGGAACTGCTGGCCGGCCCGCGGCGCTACACCGACCTGCACGCCGACCTGCCCGGCGTCAGCACGGACGTGCTGGCCTCCCGGCTGAAGGACATGGAGCGGGACGGCATCAGCACACGGCGCAGGCTGCCGCCGCCCGGAGCGGCCTACGTGTACGAACTCACCCCGCGTGGCCGGGAGTTGCTGCCCGTGCTGCAGGCGCTGGGGGAGTGGGGTCAGGCCGAGCTGGGCGAGCGGCGGCCCACCGACGCGGTGCGCGCCCACTGGTTCGCGCTGCCGCTGCTGCGGGCGCTCGAAGGGGAGGGGCTGGTCGAAGTCCGCCTGGAGGAAGGTGACTTCCATCTGCACGTCGGCGCCGAGGACGGGCCGGTCTACGGCGACGGACCCGCCCCCGGGGAGCCCGACGCACGGCTGGTCCTGGACTCAGAGACGTGCGAGGCCGTCGCCCGCGGGGAGTTGAGCGTGACCGACGCCGTACGGGGCGGGCGTATCGAGGTGACCGGCGAGGGCACGCTCGCGAAGGCGCTGAAGGAGGCGTGATGGGCCAAGGGGCCCACCGCCCGTGCGGTGAGCCCCTGGTGGCGGAGTGTCAGGCGCTCGGCGGCACCCGCGTCGGCCGCCCCGCACCGCGGGTCAGCGCATAGCCGCCGATGCCCGCGAGCGCGGCCAGCGCTCCGCCGATCGCGGTCCACACCCAGCGGTCGGACCACCAGCCCGAGGCCCAGCCGTCCTCGGGCTCGATGCTCGACAGCACCGCCGAGGCCGACGAACTCTCCTCTTCCTCCTGCGGCTTCACGGCCACACCCGGCACGAGCGGCTGCGCCAGCGACCCGTCCACCGCGGCCGAACCGCCGATGTCCTTGGAGTCGACCCGGACCTCGGCGCCGACCGGCAGGCCGAGGTCGGAGGTGGTCACGTCCACGACCGAGAGCCGGACGTAGTAGGTGCCCGGCAGCGGGTCGTCGGCCCACTGCTCCGACCAGGCCCGCACGGTGCGCAGGACACAGGTCAGCTCGACCGAGGCGGAGTTCGCCGCGGCGGTGCGCGTCTGGGCGCCGTACTGGCAGGCCTGACGGCGGCGCAGACCGTCGTACACGTCGATCTGCCAGCTCTCGGCGGCGTGCGTGTCCGGCAGCTTCACCGTCGCCTTCACGGTGGGGCGCTGTCCGGCGTCCGCCGGGAACGACCAGTACAGGTAGTCACCCGTGGAGGCGCTCGCCGTCGCCGTCTGCCCCTGCTCGACCTCGGCGGCCGTACGGAAGGAGGTGCCCGCCGTGGTCGGCGTGCCGCCCTCCTCCGACGCGCTCGGCGACGGCGAGGCGTCGGCGGCCGCGGGACCCGCCGCCAGCCCCAGCGCCAGCAGGGCGCCGCTCAGCACTCGTGTGATCCGCATCAGTTGGTCCTCCAGACCGCGACCCGCCAGCGCGACAGCCAGCCCCAGATGAGACCGGCGAGGAAGCCGGTGAGGATCAGCGCGCCCAGCAGCCACCAGCCGCGCCCGAGGCCGAAGGAGGCCACGTCGCCGGCCGCCGACGGCCCGTCCACGACGTCGACCGTCAGCTCCAGCGGCAGTCCGGGCGTGGTCTGCACGCCGGAGCCCGCCGAGAAGGACTGGGTGACCTGGAGACACACGGTCTCGGCGGGTGCGGTGTCCTCGTCGTCACCGTCGGCCTCCGCCTTCGGGTAGCGCACACCGGTGGACACGACGTCGGTGCGGCCGTTGCCCGCGGCCTCGCCGCGCACGATCTCCCGGCCCCGCTCGGTCACCGCCCGCAGCATCACCCCGTAGGAGGGGTTCACCGCCCGGTCGGCCGACACGCTCACCGACGTGCGCAGCTCCTGGCCGGGCTCCACGTCCACGCGGTACCAGCGCTGCTGCCCGAACTCCTCCCGGTCGGTGTAGAGACCGGACTTCAGCGTCGGTGCCTTCGCGCACTGGTCGGCGCCGGTCGTCGCGACCGGAGTCACGACCGGGTCCGCCGCCCGGTCCACCAACTGGTTGACCTTGTCGGCGAGTTCCTCGGTGTGCTCGACCGAGGTGAAGGTGCCGCCGGTCGCCTCGGCGATGCAGCTCAGCTGCTGGCGCATCTTGGTGTTCGGGACCAGGCCGAGCGTGTCGATGGTCAGGCCGATGCCCTTGGCGGCGATCTCGCGGGCCACCTCGCACGGGTCGAGCGGGGCGCAGGTGTCCTCGCCGTCACTGATCAGCACGATGCGCTTGGAGCCCTCGCCGCCGTCGAGGTCGTCGGCGGCCTTCAGCAGCGCGGGGCCGATCGGCGTCCAGCCGGTGGGCGTCAGCGTCGCCACCGCCGTCTTGGCCTCGGTGCGGTCCAGCGGGCCGACCGGGTAGAGCTGCGCGGTGTCCTTGCAGCCCGTCTTCCGGTCGTCGCCCGGGTAGTTGGCGCCGAGGGTGCGGATACCGAGCTGGACCTCCTCGGGGGTCGCGTCCAGCACCTCGTTGAAGGCCTGCTTCGCCGCGGCCATCCGCGACTGGCCGTCGATGTCCTTCGCCCGCATCGAGCCGCTGACGTCGATCACGAGATCGACCTTCGGAGCGGTGGCGGTGGTCTCGTCGGCGACCGCCCCGGCCGGGAAGGCTATCCCGGCCGTGAGCGCGGCGAGCAGGGCACAGATCCCTGCCGCCAGCCGTTGTGTTCTGATCATCGGCGGATCTTATTGATCTCAGGTGTCCCGCTTCAAAACGAGGTCAGAACACCTCGGTGACCAGCGCATTGGGCAGCAGCGTCCACTGATCCCCGGGTGTCCCCGGCGACAGCCGCATCAGCGTCAGCGCCTTCGTCGGCAGCGGCTCCGCACGCAGGGCCGCGAGATCCCCGGTGTCCGGCAGGTCGCCCACGACCGCCCCCAGCGCCTCGCGCAGCACCGGGCCCGAACCCGCCGTACCCGCGAGCGCCCCCGCCACCAGCGAACCGAACAACTTGCGGCGCAGGGCCGTCACATCGTCCGTGACGACCCGTCCGGTCAGCTCCGGCACCGGGATGCCGTGCCGTGCGAGCCGCGCCGGGCCGACACGGATGTCGGCGAGGTCGCGGTAGACCAGACGCACCGGTGAGCCGTCCGCCGACAGCACCACGAGCAGGTTCTGCCCGTGCGCCTCCAGCGCCACGCCCAGCTCCAGCAGCCGCAGCCCCACGGTGAGCGCCAGCCGCGTGAACTCGGCCAGCCACTGCGGGGACCGGGGCAGGTCCGTGGTCGCCAGCGCGGCCACCGGCACCACCCGCTCACCGGGCCCGGCGTACTCCTGCGGCGACTCCCGCACCACCGCGGCCAGATCGGGGGAGCCGGCCGTGGCCGCGCCCAGCGTGCGCGTGACGTGCAGCAGCCCGTCCATCCGGGCCGCGAGCATCTCCGCGAACGACGACAGCGTGGCCGACAGGCCGATGGAGTACACCGAGATGTCCCGCACCGACGACGTCAGCCGGGCGCTCAACGCCGTCTTGACGTGCGGCCCTTCCGGCAGGGCGAGCGTGCGCAGGGACATCAGCGGATGCGCGGCCGATCCGGCCTCGTAGGGATCGCGGGGCCGTTTGAGGACGTGCTCGGCCTGCCACGGATGCACGGGGACCAGCAGCCGCCCGCCGTCCCGCATCTCCCGCGGCCACGCACCCGTCACCAGACACTCCTCCGCCCGCACCGGCACCAGCCCCAGCGTCACCACCGGCCGGTGCTCGGGCCCGTAGGCCAGCTGCTCGGCGACCGAGAACCCGGGCCGGGAACGGCAGTTGGGATGGAACGGATGCCCGTCCACCACCCGCTGCTCCCACTCCCGGTCCAGCGTCGGCCACTCCTGCGAGTGATCCTCCTGTCCGGCCCGCGACAGCGCCAACGAGGCGACGCTGTGGCCGAGTTCGGCGGCGAACGACATACCGTGCGGCACCGCCAGAGCGGTCACGAGCCGGGCTGGGTCGTCGTACGTCGTCCCGTCGAGTCGTACGGCGGTGACGTACGCGGCGGTGGTGTACGGGTCGGCATGCGGGCCGTGCAGCCGGCGGCCGTCCGCAAGACGCAGGGTCAGGCCCCGCGCGCCCCGCTCACGGCCGGCCACCCAGGGCAGCGGCTCGTGGGCGAGCGCACGCCACAGCCGGGTCAGGACGGCCGCCCGGGCTCCGGGGAGTTCGGCCGTGTAGCGCGCCACGAGGCCGGGGCGCACCTCGGCCAGTTCGGCGGCGACCTCGGCCTCTGCGCTGGGAGGACGGTGCACGGGCGGGCTCCTCGGGTACGAGTAGGGCGTCGGGCAGGCGCCGACGACAGACATACTGATCGTCTTCCCACCTGAACGGACCATAGAGAACGAGTGGATCACGTGCAGCTCACCCCTCCGACCGCGGCCGGCGTCGCGGACCGCGCCGACGCCCACGCGGTCGCGCCCCTGCTCAACTGCCTGCTGCGCGAGGTGGCCGAACCGTACGCGGCGGCCGGCGCGGCGGACGCCGAGCGCCGGGTGTACCGGCTGGGCGGCACCGGCCGGCTGCTGCGGGTCCGCGGGGAGCGGCGGCCCGCCGAGCCCGAGTTGCGGGTCGACGGTGCCTGGCAGCGCGTCGGACACCCGGAACTGGTCAAACTCGTGGCCGACGAGCTGCGCCGCCACACCGGACTGTCCAATCACGAACTGCCCGCCGAGATGCTCGACAGCCGGGACGCGGTGGCCGCGCTGCTCACGGCCCGCACACGTACGCCGCCGCCGGAGGACCCGTACCTGCGCTCCGAGCAGTCCCTCCTGACCGGCCACCCCTACCACCCCGCCCCCAAGGCGCGCGGCGGCGGCCCGGTCGCCGCCTGGCTGCCCTACGCGCCCGAGGCGTACGCCCGCTTCCCGCTGACGCTGCTCGCCGTGCGGGAGGACGAGGTCGCCGAGGAGGGCGACACCACCGCGCTGGACGCCCTGGGCGAGGCCCCGCCCGGCTACCGTCTGCTGCCCGCGCACCCCTGGCAGCTGGAGCTGGCCGGCCGTGAGCTCGCGGACGCGTTCGCCGACGGGCGGCTGCTGCGGCTGGGCACGACCGGCTTCGACGTCCGGCCGACGGCCGCGATCCGCACGCTGTACGCCGCCGAGCACGACCTCTTCCTGAAGTTCAGCCTGGACGTGCGCATCACCAACGACATCCGCCGGCTGTGGCGCCACGACCTGCTGAGGCTGCGCCGCACCGACACCGCGGCGGCCGCCGCCCTCGCCGCGCAGGACGGCCCCGCCGCCTGGCTCGCCGACCGCGGCTACCGCACCGCCGCTTTCGCCTTCGAGGAACTCGCCGTCCTGGTCCGGGACGGGCTGCGCGGCCACGTCCTCCCGGGCGCGACCCCGCTGCTGGCCGCCGGGCTCGTCGAGGGCTTCGAGGGCAGCCCGCTGGACGGGGCCGCGGACCCGGCCCTGTGGTGGGAGGCGTATCTGGCCCAGGTCGTGCCGCCCGCCCTCGCGGCCTTCGCCGACCACGGCGTCGTGCTGGAGGCACACCTGCAGAACACGCTGGTCGCCGTCGACCGCGCCGGACTGCCGGTCCAGGCCCTGTTCCGGGACGCCGAGGGCGTCAAGCTGCTGCCGGAGGTGTCACGGGAGGCGGGCTGGGAGCGGCTGGTGTACTGCCTGGTCGTCAACCATCTCGTGGAGATCGCCGGCGCCCTGGTCGAACACCACCCGGCGCTGGACCCCTGGCCCGCGGTACGCCGCGAGCTCGCCCGCCACGACCTCCCGGAGATCTGGGCCCTGCTGTCGTCCCCCACGCTGCCCGGCAAGACCAACCTGCTGCTGCGCTGGACCGGCGCGGACGGCGCGGCCGCCCGTTATCTGCCGCTGCCCAACCCGCTCGCCGGCGGGTGACGCGCGTCCGCCGGTCCACGACCCGTCCGCTGCGGGCGTTCGCCTCGGCCGCGGGGACGCGTGCGTTCGCACCGCGTCCCCGTGCGGAACAGCGAGGTCCGCACGGGGACGTTCCGGTGTTCCCGGCGGCCGGGCGGGTCGCCCTCGCCGCCGGTGCCGGGAGCGGCGGCCTCAGCCGCCGTTGACCTTCGCGGCGATGCGGTCGCCGATGTTCTTGTCGATGTTCCGCCAGTACTGGAGCGCTCGGTCCAGGACCGGTCGGGACACCTCCTGGAGCAGGTGGCCGCTGACGTTCGAGACCAGCCGGTCCCGCGCGGCGTCGTCCAGGACCTCGCGGACCTGGGTCCCCGCCTGGCCCCAGTCGTCGTCCTCGGCGTGCCGCTTGGTCGCCTCGCGGACCAGCTCACCGGCGGTGTGCCAGCTCGCCGGGTCACCGAAGCGGCCGAAGTCCGCGTCGGGTCCGCCGTAGGAGTTCGGCGCGTACGGCATCGACGCCCGGGACGGCTCGTAGCGCATCGGGCCGTCCTTGGCGTAGGAGTTCACCGGCGCGTGCGGCCGGTTCGGCGGGAGCTGGGCGTAGTTCGGGCCGATCCGGTACCGGTGGGTGTCCGGGTAGGAGAACAGGCGGCCCAGCAGCATCTTGTCCGGCGAGGGGCCGATGCCCGGCACCATGTTGGACGGTTCGAACGCGGCCTGCTCGATGTGGACGAAGTAGTCCTCGGGGTTGGTGTCGAGGACCATCCGGCCGACGTCGATGAGCGGGTAGTCGCCGTGCGGCCAGACCTTGGTGAGGTCGAACGGGTTGAACCGGTAGTCCGCGGCGTCCTCGAACGGCATGATCTGGACCTTCAGGGTCCAGCTCGGCGCGTTCCCGGACTCGATCGCGTCGAACAGGTCACGGCGGTGCTTGTCCGCGTCCGCCCCGGCCAGCTCGTCGGCCTCCTCCTGGGTGAGGAAGTCGATGCCCTGGTCGGTCTTGAAGTGGTACTTCACCCAGAACCGCTCGCCGCCGCCGTTGATCCACATGTAGGTGTGCGACGAGTAGCCGTTCATGTGGCGGTAGGTCTTCGGGATGCCCCGGTCGCCCATCAGCCACGTCACCTGGTGCGCGGACTCGGGGGACAGGGTCCAGAAGTCCCACTGCATGTCGTTGCTGCGCAGCCCGGTCACCGGGTGGCGCTTCTGGGACCGGATGAAGTCCTGGAACTTGATCGTGTCGCGCACGAAGAAGACCGGCGTGTTGTTGCCGACCATGTCGTAGTTGCCCTGCTCGGTGTAGAACTTCAGGGCGAAGCCGCGCGGGTCGCGCCAGGTGTCCGGCGAACCCTGCTCACCGGCGACGGTCGAGAACCGGGCCAGCATCGGAGTGCGTTTGCCGGGCTGGAACAGGTCCGCCTTGGTGAACTGGCTGACGTCGTTGGTCACTTCGAAGTACCCGTACGCCCCGCTGCCCTTGGCGTGCACCACCCGCTCGGGGACGCGTTCCCGGTTGAACTGGGCCATCTTCTCGATGAGGTAGTGGTCCTGGAGCAGAATGGGGCCGTCGGCGCCGACGGTGAGCGAGTGCTCGTCGCTCTCCACCGGGATGCCGACGTTGTTGGTGGTGTAGGGGGCCGTCCGAGGCTCCTGAGTCATGAGCGTCCTCCGTCCTGAGCCGATTCCAGGTCGCTTCGCCCACCCCAGCAGTGAACCCCGCTGCCGGGACATCGGCACCTTCTGGACTTTGTCCAGAACGAGCTTCGTTCCGGGGTGGCCCTGGACGTGTACCCCTCTGGCGCCGGCCGACTCAGGCTGTCCCGGGCCCGGAAAGCATTCGTCGCCCGATGTCACGCTCGGTTACCATGAGCTGTTCGTGCCCGAGGCCGGCATCGCTCACGAGAGGCGGGTGACCCGCGAGAATGCTGCGAGAGGTCACCGCTGTCCGCTACGTCGCCCCCTTGCGGTCCGGCGGCTCCGTGCCCGGCGTCGTCGAGGCCGACGACCTGGGCACCTACGTCGTGAAGTTCACCGGCTCCGCGCAGGGCCGCAAGGCGCTGGTCGCCGAGGTGATCGTCGGTGAGCTGGCCCGTGCCCTGGGGCTGCGCTTCCCCGAGCTGGTCCTGGTCCACTTCGACCCCGCCGTCGCGGACGGCGAGCCGCACCAGGAGGTGCGCGAGCTGCACGCCGCCAGTGCGGGCGTCAACCTCGGCATGGACTTCCTGCCGGGGGCGCGCGACTTCACGCCGGAGGTCGCCAAGGCGTTCCCCGTGGACCCGCTGGAGGCCGGACGGATCGTCTGGCTGGACGCGCTGACCGCGAACGTCGACCGCACGGTCCACAGCTCGAACCTGATGATCTGGCCGACGTCCGGCACCGTCCCGGCCCGCCTGTGGCTGATCGACCACGGAGCGGCCCTGATCTTCCACCACCGCTGGGACGGCGCGGACCCGGAGAAGTCCTACGACTTCCGTCACCACGCCCTCGGCCACTACGCCCCGGACGTGCGTGCCGCCGACGCCGAACTGGCGCCCAGGGTGACCGAGGAGCTGCTGCGGACGATCGTGGCGGAGGTGCCGGACGCCTGGCTGGCCGACGAGCCCGGCCACGGGACGCCCGAGGCGGCCCGCGAGGCCTACGTCGCCCACCTCCACGCGCGCGTGGAGGCGTCCGCGGCCTGGCTCCCCACCGACTTCCCCACCCGGGAGGAACTCGCCGCCGAGGAGGCCCGCAGGGCGGCGAAGTCTCAAGCGGGCCGGCCGAACTGGCTCAAGCGGGTCCCCGACCTGCACGGAAAGCCGGCGGCCGAACAGGATTGGTCGGTGCACCTCGGATGAGCGGCCGTGTCGAGATCGAGTACTGCACCCAGTGCAGGTGGCTGCCGCGCGCGGCCTGGCTGGCGCAGGAACTGCTCACCACCTTCGAGGCGGAGCTGTCCGAACTGGCGCTGAAGCCGGGCAAGGGCGGCATCTTCGTGGTGCGCGTGGACGGCGAGGTGGTCTGGGACCGCCGCGAGCAGGGCTTCCCCGAGCCGACGGCGGTCAAGCAGGCCGTACGCGACCGAGTGGCCCCGGGAAGGTCCCTGGGCCACTCGGACAAGGCATCGCCGCTGTAGGTCAGCCCTTGAGCTGCTCGTAGGCGGGCAGCGTCAGGAAGTCCGCGTAGTCGGCGTCGAGGGAGACCTCCAGGAGCAGGTCGTGGGCCTGCTGCCAGTGGCCGGCCGCGAAGGCCTCCTCGCCGATCTCGGCGCGGATGTTCGCCAGTTCCTCGGCGGCGACCTTGCGGGCCAGCTCGGGCGTGGCGTGCTCGCCGTTCTCGAACTCGACGCCCGCGTTGATCCACTGCCAGATCTGCGAGCGGGAGATCTCGGCGGTGGCCGCGTCCTCCATGAGGTTGAAGATGGCGACCGCGCCGAGGCCGCGCAGCCACGCCTCGATGTAGCGGATGCCGACCTGGACGGCGTTGACCAGACCCGCGTACGTCGGCTTGGCGTCCAGCGAGTCGATCGCGATGAGGTCGGCCGCCTGGACGGACACGTCCTCGCGCAGGCGGTCCTTCTGGTTCGGCTTGTCGCCGAGGACCCTGTCGAAGGACTCCATGGCGATCGGGACCAGGTCGGGGTGGGCGACCCAGGAGCCGTCGAAACCGTCCCCGGCCTCGCGGTCCTTGTCGGCGCGGACCTTCTCGAAGGCGACCTTGTTGACCTCGGCGTCCCGGCGGGACGGGATGAACGCCGCCATGCCGCCGATCGCGTGCGCGCCGCGCTTGTGGCAGGTGCGCACGAGGAGTTCGGTGTACGCCCGCATGAACGGGGCCGTCATCGTGACCGCGTTGCGGTCCGGCAGGACGAACTCGGCGCCGCCGTCACGGAAGTTCTTCACGATGGAGAACAGGTAGTCCCAGCGGCCGGCGTTCAACCCCGAGGCGTGGTCGCGCAGTTCGTAGAGGATCTCCTCCATCTCGTACGCCGCCGTGATCGTCTCGATCAGGACGGTCGCGCGGATGGTGCCCTGCGGGATGCCGACGTGGTCCTGCGCGAAGACGAACACGTCGTTCCAGAGGCGGGCCTCCAGGTACGACTCCGTCTTCGGGAGGTAGAAGTACGGGCCCTTGCCGAGGTCGAGCAGGCGTTGGGCGTTGTGGAAGAAGTACAGGCCGAAGTCGACGAGGGCGCCGGGGACCGGCACGCCGTCGACCTGGAGGTGACGCTCGTTCAGGTGCCAGCCGCGCGGGCGCATGACGACGGTCGCGAGCTCGTCGGCGTCCTTGAGGGCGTACGACTTGCCGGACCTCTCGTCGGTGAAGTCGATGTTCCGGGTGTAGGCGTCGCTCAGGTTGACCTGGCCGAGGACGACGTTCTCCCAGGTGGGCGCGGAGGCGTCCTCGAAGTCGGCGAGCCACACCTTGGCGCCGGAGTTCAGCGCGTTGATGGTCATCTTGCGGTCGGTGGGGCCGGTGATCTCGACGCGGCGGTCCTGGAGCGCGGGCGGACAGGGAGCCACCCGCCAGGAGTCGTCCGCGCGGATCGCGGCGGTCTCCGGGAGGAAGTCGAGCGTGGAGGTGCGGGCGATCTCGGCGCGGCGCTCACCGCGACGGGCGAGGAGTTCGTCACGCCGGGGCGTGAACCGGCGGTGCAGCTCGGCCACGAAGGCGAGGGCCGGCTCCGTGAGGACCTCCTCCTGCCGCGGCAGGGGCTCGGCGTCGACGATGGCCAGCGGGGACGGCGCTGGTGCGGACATGAGCTGTCACTTCCTTCAGCGAGCTACGTGGACGAGCTGTCGAGCTTCTGGCACCGGGTGCCAGTCTTCCCGGATACGGCTACTGGCGCCCGTGGAGCGGTCGGGCGCTTCTGAACAGTGGATACTAGTTTCCTCATGGTGGAAGTTCAATGGTTTGTTGATATCGAGATTCTCTGAGTCGAGGCAAGGTGGCGCTCGGTGCCACCCCGCTCACTCAAGGTGGCTCAGGTCGGCCGCCGTGTCGATGTCGTACGGCCGTGCCACGTCCCCGCACTCGACGAGCCGGACCGCCGCCGCGTGATCCTTGAGGTAGGCGCGTGCCCCCCGGTCGCCCGTCGCGCTCGCCGCGATGCCCGTCCAGTGGGCGGCGCCGAACAGGACGGGATGGCCGCGCACCCCCTCGTAGGCGGCCGAGACGAGGGACGTGTCGTCCGTGTACGCGGCGCGTACCCGCGCGACCGCCTCGGCACCGATGCCCGGCTGGTCCACGAGCGAGACGAGCGCCGCCCGGGCCCCCGTCCCGGTGAGCGACGCGAGCCCGGCGCGCAGTGAGGAGCCCATCCCGTCGGCCCAGTCCGGGTTCTCCACCAGGATGCAGTCGCCGAGTTCCGCGCGCTCCCGTACGTCGTCGGCGGCGGCGCCGAGCACCACGTGGACGCGGGCGCAGCCGGCCGCGCGCAGCACCCCGGCCGCGTACTCCACGAGCGGCCGGCCGCGGTGCGGGAGCAGGGCCTTGGGGCGTCCGCCGAGGCGCCGGCCGCCGCCGGCGGCGAGCAGCAGACCGGCGACCGGAAGCGGTTCGTTCTCAGCCATGCGTCATGTCCTTGTCCGTCATGCGTCCTGCATACCTGACACCTGCGCGAGTGCCCCGACTCCCAACGACTGAATTTCCGTCCGCGCGGTGGCGCTTCGGCATCCGGTGGCGTTTACTGACCGGCGTCCCCGGCGCCCGAGCTGCGCCAGGGGTGCTCGGCGGGGATTGCGCGAGGGCTGGCGCACAACGGCGTGCGAGGGGGAGCTTTGTTGCGGAGCTTGGGGCAGAGGCCGGTGACGGGCAGCGACGAGGACTCGAGGGTGGCGGAACTGCGGACGGCGGTGTCCCGGCTGCGCCGCGAACTCGCCGCGCATCCCGCGGAGTTCCCGGACCGCGCCATCGCCGAGGACGAGCTCGCGGCGCTGGCCGCGATGGTGGTCACGGGGGCGCCGGAGACGCCCCGGCTGCGCAGGTCGCTGCTGCTGATCGCGGGTGCGATCGGATCGGTGAGCGCGCTGTCCCCGGGGCTCACGCAGGTACGCGACGCCGTGGAGATGTTCGGCGAACCGCGCCGCTAGTTCAGGCCGGGTACGGGAACGGGCCCCGGTAACCCCGGTCCGCCGTCCGGTGCTCGAACTCCTCGCACCGCCAGGTCTCCTGGACGAGCTCGGTGCGCCGCGGCCAGATCGCGAAGATGCCGTCGGGGCCGTGCTTGCCGTCGCAGCGCCGGTAGGCGTCCTTGGCGTCCCGGAAGCAGGCCAGCCCGGTCATCATGCCGTGGGTCCCCGGCGAGTAGTCGGACCAGGCGCACGAGAGGCACGCCCTGAGGCGGGCCCGGCCGGGCAGCGCGTTCGCGATCTCGTTCAGCGCGTCCTCGAAGTCGAGGTGCGTGGCGCGGTACTCGTGGCCGTCCAGCGTCAGGGTGACGGTCAGGTTCTCCGTCTCCGTGGGGTACTGGAGCCGCGCGGCGCAGTGCACCGTCGCGAGGCGCCCGGGCCGACCCGCCGCCTCGACGGGGACGGTCAGCTCCCACTCCAGCAGGCACGACCAGAGGTCGCCGTCGAGGAAGGTGAACGCCGGCTCGGGCGGTTCGCCGGTCTGCGCGCCGAGCGAGTCCATCGTCGGGCCCTCGAAGCGCACACCCCTGATCGTCGTACGGATCAGCTCGCGGCCGTCCGACTCGAAGACGATCTCCTCGGTGCCGTGCCGGTCGGTGTACCGGCCCGGCCAACGCGTTAACGGCGTCACGCGGTGCTCTGGGTGGCCAGTGCCTCCGACAGCTCGCCGGCCACCTGCTGGAGCATCGGCACGATCTTGTCCGTGGCCGCCTCGGTGACCCGGCCGGCCGGGCCGGAGATGGAGATGGCCGCCGCGGTCGGGGAGTCGGGCACCGGGACCGCGAGGCAGCGCACGCCGATCTCCTGCTCGTTGTCGTCGACGGCGTAACCCTGGCGGCGCACGTCCTCCAGCGCCGCGAGGAAACCGTCCGGCGTGGTGATCGTCTTCTCCGTGGCGGCCGGCATGCCCGTGCGGGACAGCAGCGCGCGCACCTCCTCCGGCGGGAAGGAGGCGAGAAGCGCCTTGCCGACACCGGTGGAGTGCGGCAGCACGCGCCGGCCGACCTCGGTGAACATGCGCATCGAGTGCTTGGACGGCACCTGGGCGACGTAGACGATCTCGTCGCCGTCGAGCAGGGCCATGTTCGCGGTCTCGCCGGTCTCCTCGACGAGGCGGGCGAGGTAGGGGCGGGCCCAGGTGCCGAGCAGCCGGGAGGCCGACTCGCCGAGACGGATCAGGCGGGGGCCGAGGGCGTAGCGGCGGTTGGGCTGCTGACGGACGTAGCCGCAGGCCACGAGCGTGCGCATCAGGCGGTGGATGGTGGGCAGCGGCAGCCCGCTGCTCGCGGACAGCTCACTCAGGCCCACCTCGCCGCCCGCGTCCGCCATCCGCTCCAGGAGGTCGAAGGCGCGCTCGAGGGACTGGACGCCGCCGCCGTTGGACTTGGCGGCGTCGGTGGTGCTGGCGCTGGACGTCGGCACGGCGCGTTCCTTTCGGGACCGGTGGAAGGGCAGAAGCCTACCCGTCGGTCGGTTGACTCCCTGGTTGTACGTAGCTACGTTCTGCTTGGTGGAATTGTAATTCCGCTTTGTGGAAACGTCCAGAGAGTGTCGCACGGGTGCACTGTGGAGAAGTGTGCCCTTGACGGCGCCGGAACGGGAGTGAAGACTCCTTCAACAGAACGTTGAATTCCGCTGGGACGGAAGTCAAGGGCGGCAGAGAGGGGTCCGGGTGTCCGACACTGAACTGGTGCTGCGCTCGACGCGCGTCATCACCCCGGAGGGGACGCGGGCCGCCTCGGTCGCCGTCTCCGCCGGCAAGATCACCGCCGTACTCGGCCACGACGCCGAAGTCCCGTCCGGGGCCCGCCTGGTGGACCTCGGCGACGACGTGCTGCTGCCCGGCCTGGTCGACACGCACGTGCATGTCAACGACCCCGGGCGCACCGAGTGGGAGGGCTTCTGGACCGCCACGCGCGCCGCGGCGGCCGGCGGCATCACCACCCTCGTCGACATGCCGCTGAACTCCCTGCCGCCGACCACGACGGTCGACAACCTCCGGACCAAGAGGGGCGTCGCCGCCGACAAGGCGCACATCGACGTCGGCTTCTGGGGCGGTGCCCTGCCCGACAACGTCAAGGATCTGCGCCCGCTGCACGAGGCCGGTGTCTTCGGCTTCAAGGCGTTCCTGTCGCCGTCCGGCGTGGACGAGTTCCCGCACCTCGACCAGGACCGGCTCGCCCAGTCCCTGGCGGAGATCACCTCCTTCGGCGGCCTGCTGATCGTGCACGCCGAGGACCCGCACCACCTCGACGCCGCCCCGCAGCACGGCGGCCCCAGGTACGCCGACTTCCTCGCCTCGCGTCCGCGTGACGCCGAGGACACGGCGATCGCTCAGCTCATCGCGCAGGCGAAGCGGCTCCACGCGCGTGTGCACGTGCTCCACCTCTCCTCCAGCGACGCGCTGCCGCTGATCGCCGAGGCCAAGCGGGACGGCGTACGGATCACCGTCGAGACCTGCCCGCACTACCTCACCCTGACCGCCGAGGAAGTCCCCGACGGTGCCAGCGAGTTCAAGTGCTGCCCGCCGATCCGCGAGTCCGCCAACCAGGACCTGCTGTGGCAGGCACTGGCCGACGGCACCGTCGACTGCGTGGTGACCGACCACTCGCCCTCCACGGCCGACCTCAAGACCGACGACTTCGCCACCGCCTGGGGCGGCATCTCCGGACTCCAGCTGAGCCTCGCGGCCGTGTGGACCGAGGCCCGCAGGCGCGGGCACGGCCTGGAGGACGTGGTGCGCTGGATGTCGGCACGGACCGCGCAGCTCGTCGGACTGGACCAGAAGGGCGCCATCGAGGCCGGCCGCGACGCCGACTTCGCGGTCCTCGCGCCCGACGAGACGTTCACCGTGGACCCGGCCGCCCTCCAGCACCGCAACCGCGTGACGGCGTACGCCGGCAAGACCCTGTACGGCGTCGTGAAGTCCACCTGGCTGCGCGGCGAACGCATCGTCGCGGACGGCGAGTTCACCGACCCGAAGGGGCGACTCCTCACCCGGACCCACTGACTCCCACCCATCGATCCCGAAAGGCAGAACTGATCACCGTGACGGCGATACCCAGCTTCACCGGCGACGCGAACCCCTACGGCGGCGGCGACCCGTACGCGGACTACCGCACCGCCGACTTCCCGTTCACCCAGTACGCCAACCTCGCCGACCGCCGGCTGGGCGCCGGAGTCATCGCCGCCAACGACGAGTTCTTCGCCCAGCGGGAGAACCTGCTGGTGCCCGAGCGGGCCGAGTTCGACCCCGAGCACTTCGGCCACAAGGGCAAGATCATGGACGGCTGGGAGACCCGGCGCCGCCGCGGTGCCTCCGCCGAGCACCCGTGGCCCACGGCCGAGGACCACGACTGGGCGCTCGTACGCCTCGGCGCGCCCGGCGTGATCCGCGGGATCGTCGTCGACACGGCCCACTTCCGCGGCAACTACCCGCAGGCGGTGTCCGTCGAGGGCGCGTCCGTACCGGGTTCCCCGTCCCCCGAGGAACTGCTCGGCGACGACGTCAAGTGGACGACCCTGGTCCCGCGCACGCCGATCGGCGGCCACGCGGCGAACGGGTTCGCCGTCTCCACCGAGCAGCGCTTCACCCACCTGCGGGTCGGCCAGCACCCCGACGGCGGCATCGCCCGCCTGCGCGTGCACGGCGAGGTCGTGCCCGACCCCGCGTGGCTGTCGGTGCTGGACACCTTCGACGTGGTCGCCCTGGAGAACGGCGGCCAGGTCGAGGACGCCTCCGACCGCTTCTACTCGCCCGCCACGAACACCATCCAGCCGGGCCGCTCCCGCAAGATGGACGACGGCTGGGAGACCCGCCGGCGCCGCGACCGGGGCAACGACTGGATCCGCTACCAGCTGGTGGCGGAGTCCCGGATCAGGGCCGTCGAGATCGACACGGCGTACCTGAAGGGCAACAGCGCGGGCTGGGCGGCGGTGTCCGTGAAGGACGGCGAGGACGGCGAGTGGACGGAGATCCTGCCGCGCACCCGCCTGCAGCCCGACACCAACCACCGTTTCGTCCTGCCGGAGCCCGCCGTCGGCACGCGCGCGCGCGTGGACATCTTCCCCGACGGCGGCATCTCCCGCCTGCGTCTGCACGGCTCCCTCACGGAGCAGGGCACGGCGACCCTGACGGCACGCCACCAGGAGCTGGGCGGCTGATTCCGAGCGGCAACGGCCCGGACGACGACCGGCGCACCCGCTTTCGCGGGCCGCGCCGGCCGTACGGCACCGGTGGTGCGCATGATCCGTCGGGGCGGGTCGGACTGTGCCGTGCGCCCGATCCCGCGGGGTGTACCGGTCGGACGGCACCGGTGCTCTGAACCCGCGGGGTGTACCGGTCGGGCGGCGCCGGTGCCCTGATCTCGTGGGCGTACCGGTCGGGCGGCGCCGGTGCTCTGATCTCGTGGGGCGCGCCGGCCGGACAGCACCGGTGCGCCCCACGTCTTGTCATGCCGCGTGGCCCCCGTCCACCGCGAACTCCGTCCCCGTGACGTAGTCCGCCGCGGCCAGGTACGCGACCGTCGCGGCCACTTCGTCGGCCGTGCCGAAGCGGCCCAGCGCGGTCATGGCCGCCTGGCCGGACGCGAACGGGCCGTCGGCCGGGTTCATGTCCGTGTCGATGGGGCCGGGGTGGACGATGTTCGCCGTGATCCCGCGCGGGCCCAGCTCGCGGGCGAGCGCCTTCGTCAGGCCGATGAGGGCCGACTTGCTGGTCGCGTAGAGCGTGCCGCCGGGGCCCGGCACCCGCTGTGTCATACAGGTGCCGATCGTGATGATCCGGCCCCCGGCACCCATGCGGGCGGCCGCCGCCCGCGACGTCAGGAAGACGCCCCGCACGTTCACCGCGAGGACCCGGTCGACATCGGTGAGCGACAGACCCTCCAGCGGGCCCAGCACCCCGACGCCGGCGTTGTTCACCAGCACGTCCAGGCCCCCGAGCGCCTCGGCGGCACGGTCCACCGCGCCCTGCGCCTCGTCCGCGTCACCGGCGTCCGCGCGCAGGGCCACGGCTCGGCGGCCCAGCGTCTCGACGGCCCGTACGACCTCCTCGGCCGCCTCCTTGCCATGCACGTACGTCACCGCGACGTCCGCGCCCTCCCGCGCCAGCCGCAGTGCCGTGGCCGCGCCGATGCCCCGGCTGCCGCCCGTGACCAGGGCGACCTTGTCGTGCAGAGTTCCGTAAGTGGTTGTCATGGGTCCATCCCAGCTCCGCGCGGACGGCGATGCTGGCGGCATCCGGACACCGAGTCCGGGCGGGTTCGAGGCGCCCGTCGCACGCCGGCCCGTCACCCCGCCGCATGCTCAGCCGGGTTCGGGGCATCCGGATGGCGACCGGCGCACCGGCCGGAGTCGACGAAAGGGACGGACATCGTGCTGGCCATCGCTTCCGCAGTCCTGTTCTTCATAGCCTTCCTGATCAACGCCGCGGAGATCTCGACCAACGACACCTTCACCTCCACCAACATCATGCTGCTCGGCCTCATGGCGCTGGCCCTTCACCTGGCGGGCGTCGGAAGCGGCTGGTCGGCCCGCGGCCGCCGCAGGTGACGACCGCGAGCAGGGCCGGACTAGGGTGCCGCCATGCACCCAACCGCACCCCCTGCGCCGTGCCGAGCCCGTGACATCGGACTGGGCGTGGGCGACCTTCCGACGGGCCCCCACAACGCGCTCACCGACGTGCCGGGGGTGCGCGTGGGGCACACCACCCTGGTGGCCCCACCGGACGTGCACAGCGGGGTCACCGCGATCGTGCCCGCCGGGGTGGGCCCCGAAAGTCCGTTGCCCGCAGGGGTGTTCGCGGGCAACGGCTACGGCAAGCTGATCGGCGCCACGCAACTGGCCGAACTCGGCGCCCTGGAGACGCCCGTCCTGCTCACCTCCACACTGTCCGCGTTCCGTGTCGCGGACGCCCTGGTCGGCTGGCTGCTCGAACGGCCCGAGGGAGCGCGCGCCCGGAGCCTGAACCCCGTGGTGGGGGAGTGCAACGACGGGCTGCTGTCCGACATCCGCTCGCGCCCGGTCCGCGACGCCCACGTCCGTGCGGCGCTGGAGACGGCCTCCGACGGGCCGGTGCCCGAGGGGTGCGTCGGGGCCGGCACCGGCACGGTCGCCCTGGGCTTCAAGGCCGGCATCGGTACCTCCTCGCGAAGGGTGCCGGTGGCGGGGCGGCAGACCACGCTCGGCGTGCTGGTGCAGGCCAACTTCGGGGGCACGCTGAGGGTGGGCGGGCGTACGGTCACTCCCGCCGATGTCGGTCTGCCGGCCCCGGCCGGGCTGCCGGACACCGGTTCCTGCATGGTCGTCGCCGCGACGGACGCCCCGCTGGACGCCCGCCGGCTGACCCGGCTCGCCCGCCGCTCCGTCTTCGCGCTGGCCAGGTCCGGCGGCGCCTACGGTCACGGCAGCGGCGACTACGGCATCGCCTTCGGCACCCGGCCGACGGGCAGCCCGTCAGGGCCCGCCCTCGCGCCCGACGACACGCTCGACCCACTCTTCACCGCCGTACTCGACGCGGTGGAGGAGGCCGTCCTCAACGCCCTGCTGGCCGCCACCACGACCACGGGACCCGGTGGCGACACGCGCCACCCGCTGCCCCCGGAAGCGCTGCTCGCCCTGCTGCGGCGGCCGGCCCACCGATGAGTTGCGGGTGCGGGCGGGGTCTGAGCTCATGACAGCAGACGTCCCCTTGGAAAAGAGGCACTCGTCATGGGCAAGCTCGTCTCCACCCTCTTCGTCACGCTCGACGGCGTCTACCAGGCGCCCGGCGGCCGGGAGGAGGACACCCGCGGCGGCTTCGAGCACGGCGGCTGGAGCTTTCCGTACGCCGACGACGACTTCGGGCGGTTCGTCACCGGGGTCTTCGAGCGCCCCGCGGCCTTCCTCCTCGGGCGGCGTACGTACGACATCTTCGCCTCGTACTGGCCGAAGGTGACCGACCCCGCCGACCCGGTCGCCTCCAAGCTCAACGCGCTGCCGAAGTACGTCGCCTCCTCCACCCTGACCGACCCGCAGTGGGCCGGCACCACCGTGGTCAGCGGTGACCTCGGCAAGGAGGTCGCCGCCCTGAAGGAGCGCACCGACGGCGAACTCCAGATCCACGGCAGCGGGGCCCTCGTCAGGTCGCTGCTGGCTCTCGGACTCGTGGACACCCTGCATCTGCTGACCTTCCCGGTGGTGCTCGGGTCGGGGCACCGGCTCTTCACGGAGGGCGCCGTGCCCACCGCCTTCCGGCACACCGGCGGAAGCAGCACGAGCAAGGGCGTCGCCATCAACTCGTACGACCTGGCGGGCCGCCCCGAGTACGGCACGTACGAGCTCCCCGAGAATGCGTGAGACGCCCCCGGCAGACGCTCTCGCTCGGCCTCATGGAGATCGGGTGAGGGTGCCGGGGAGCACGTTAACTTCCCGAGAACTCAACGGACTCGAAGGGAAAATCTCCCTTCTTGACATTGACATGCCACTGTCTACGCGCGTCATCATGAAGCCATGAGATTCCCCCCACGAATCACTCGCATCGGCGCCGCAGCCGCCGTCCTGTCCGCCCTCCTCGTCGGCGGCACCGTCACCGCCACTCCGGCCGCCGCGGCCGTGGGCAGCATCTGCTACAGCGACCTGCCCTCCCAGGCGCACGACACGCTCGACCTCATCGAGCAGGGCGGTCCCTTCCCCTACGAGCAGGACGGCACCGTCTTCCAGAACCGGGAAGGCATCCTGCCGAGCCAGTCGACCGGGTACTACCACGAGTACACGGTCATCACCCCCGGCTCGTCCACGCGCGGAGCTCGCCGGATCGTCACCGGTGAGGAGAACCAGGAGGACTACTACACGGCCGACCACTACGAGTCCTTCGACCTGGTCGACTACGGCTGCTGAACCCGCCGGACGAGATCGACGCCGAGGAACGGTGCGACCTGCCGGACGTCCGGTCCGGGTTCAGCCGGACTTCCGGCTCTCGGCGGCGGCGAACAGCGCGAACGCCAGCGCGAGGAGCGCCACGCTCGCGTAGATCTCGAGGCCGTCGAGGAAGCCGAGCCGCTGCACGAGACCCCAGTTCCAGTCGGTGAACTCGTGCACGAGTCCGGCGACGCCCTGCACCAGAGCGATGAATCCGAGGATCTCCAGCAACTGCTTCATGTCATGACTCTCGCCCCGCGGACCCCCCACACCAATCGGCCGCGGGGCGAGGCATGACCGACGGAAGTCCACCTTCCGCGGGGGCCGGTGCGTCCAAAGTCGGCGATGCCGCGACTTTGGTCGGCGATCGCGTCCGAGGAAGCGCGACGGTGCCTCGTACTGCGTAGATTTGTCGACCGTGAGTGGTGACACGCAGGAGCACGCCCCGCAGGCGTTCGCGGGGCCGCGCTGGCTGCTGCCGTCCGCCCTGGTGCAGGAACTCGGACTCGACCCCGGACGCTCCGGGCGAACCCGGCGCACGGCACGCGACTGGGTCGTCGACTTCTGCTGCTTCCTGCTCGCGGTGTTCATCGGGCTGCTGGCCGCCGACACGCTGCGCAGCGAGGACCTGCCGGACGGCTACGCCATCTTCGACCAGGTCCTCGGCGCCCTCTCGTGCGCCGCGGTGTGGCTGCGGCGCCGCTGGCCCCTCGGACTCGCCGTCGCGATGATCCCGATCGGTTTCGTGTCGAACACCGCGGGCGGCGCGGCCGTGGTCGCCCTCTTCACGCTCTCCGTGCACCGGCCCTTCCGGTACGTCGCCTGGGTGGCCCTCGCGGAATTGGCGCTGGTCCCGGTGTTCTTCTGGCTGCGCCCCGACCCCGACGTGCCGTACGTCTGGGCGATCGTCTTCGGCGTGCTGCTGACGGGGGCGATCGTCGGCTGGGGCATGTTCGTACGGTCCAAGCGCCAGCTCATGCTGAGCCTGCGCGACCGCGCCCTGCGCGCCGAGACCGAGGCCGTCCTGCGCGCCGAGCAGGCGCAGCGGCTCGCCCGCGAGGCCATCGCCCGCGAGATGCACGACGTCCTGGCGCACCGGCTGACGCTGCTCAGCGTGCACGCGGGCGCCCTGGAGTTCCGGCCCGACGCGCCCCGCGAGGAGATCCAGCGGGCGGCGGGCGTCATCCGGGAGAGCTCCCACGAGGCCCTCCAGGACCTCCGGGAGATCATCGGCGTGCTGCGGGCGGGCGAGGCCGACGACGGCGGCCGGCCGCAGCCGACCCTCGCGGCCCTGGAGGCGCTGGTCACCGAGTCCCGCGAGGCCGGCATGAAGGTCACCCTCGACCTGCGTGTCACCGACCCCGGCGCCGTACCGTCCTCCGTCGGCCGCACCGCCTACCGCATCGCCCAGGAGGGCCTGACCAACGCCCGCAAGCACGCCCCCGGCACCGAGGTCACGGTGACGGTGACCGGCGCCCCGGGCGAGGGCCTGTGCGTCGCGGTGCGCAATCCCGCGCCCGAGGGCCCGGTCCCGCACGTACCCGGCTCGGGACAGGGCCTGATCGGCCTGACCGAACGGGCCACGCTGACCGGCGGGCGGCTGGAGCACGGGCCCGCGGCGGACGGGGGCTTCGAGGTGCGGGGCGCGCTGCCGTGGGCGTGACCCTCGCGGAACCCGGGGTACGGCGCCCAACAGGCCCTCCCCACCGCTGTGTTGCCCAGCGGTCGGAACGGCGTCCACGCGCGTGTGCCGCGTCGGCCGGAGGCGCGGGCCCGGAACTCGCTCCACGCCGTACGGCACCTGAACCCCGTGCAACCGTGATTACGTGTGGCGCATGACTGCGATCAGGCTCCTCCTCGTCGACGACGACCCGTTGGTCAGGGCCGGGCTGTCCTTCATGCTGGGCGGCGCCGACGACATCGAGATCGTCGGCGAGGCCTCCGACGGCTCCGAGGTCGAGGCGCTGGTCGACCGCGCCCGGCCGGACGTGGTGCTGATGGACATCCGGATGCCGTCGGTCGACGGGCTCACGGCCACGGAGCGGCTGCGCGGCAGGAAGGACGCCCCGCAGGTGGTGCTGCTGACCACCTTCCACGCCGACGACCAGGTGCTGCGCGCCCTGCGCGCCGGGGCCGCCGGGTTCGTGCTCAAGGACACCCCGCCCGCCGAGATCGTCGCCGCGGTGCGCCGGGTCGCGGCCGGTGATCCGGTCCTGTCGCCCACCGTGACACGGCAGTTGATGGACCACGCGGCCGGCGCCGCCGCCGACACCCGCCGCACGCGCGCGCGTGAACGGCTCACCGTGCTCAACGACCGCGAACGCGAGGTCGCCGTCGCGGTGGGGCGGGGCCTGTCCAACGCCGACATCGCCACCGAGCTGTTCATGAGTGTCGCCACCGTCAAGACCCACGTCTCGCGCGTCCTCGCCAAGCTCGACCTCAACAACCGTGTCCAGATCGCCCTGTTGGCGTACGACGCGGGGTTGCTGGAGGAAATGGAGGACAACGGGCACTAGGGCGGGCCGCCGTGCGTTCTCGGTGCAGTGGGAGGGGGACGTCATGGCGGACGTGATCGATCTCGGGGAGTTCGGCGACGGGTTCCGTACGGATCCGCACCCCGTGTACGCGCGGCTGCGCGCCGACGGCCCGGTGCACCGGGTGCGGCTGCAGGAGCCCGACGCCCACCACGAGACCTGGCTCGTCGTGGGCCACGAGGAGGCGCGCGCCGCGCTGGCCGACCCCAGGCTCGCCAAGGACGGCAGCCGGATCGGCGTGACGTTCCTCGACGAGGAGCTGATCGGGAAGTACCTGCTCGTCGCCGACCCGCCCCAGCACACCCGCCTGCGCGCCCTGATCACCCGCGCGTTCACGATGCGCCGGGTGCAGGAAATGCGGCCGCGGATCCAGCAGATCACCGACGAACTGCTCGACGCGATGCTCCCGCGGGGCCGGGCCGACCTGGTGGACTCCTTCGCCTATCCGCTCCCGATCACCGTGATCTGCGAGCTGCTCGGCGTGCCCGAGATGGACCGCACGGAGTTCCGCAAGATCTCCACGGAGGCGGTCGCCCCGACCAGCGCACAGAGCGAGTACGACGCCTTCGCACGCCTCGCCGAGTACCTCACCGAACTCATCGAGGACAAGCGGTGCGCGGGTCCGAGCGCCGACCTGCTGAGCGACCTGATCCGCACCACCGCGGAGGACGGCGACCGGCTCTCCCCGCAGGAGCTGCGCGGCATGGCCTTCGTCCTGCTGATCGCGGGCCACGAGACGACGGTCCACCTCATCACCAACGCCATCCACGCCCTGCTCACCCACCCCGAGCAACTGGCCGCCCTGCGCGCCGACATGACCCTGGTCGACGGCGCGGTCGAGGAGGCGCTGCGTTACGAGGGGCCGG
The DNA here is from genome assembly GCF_043195415.1 of Streptomyces sp. Y7. Taxonomy (NCBI): domain Bacteria; kingdom Bacillati; phylum Actinomycetota; class Actinomycetes; order Kitasatosporales; family Streptomycetaceae; genus Streptomyces; species Streptomyces sp. Y7. The sequence continues at coordinate 9,155 of NZ_JBIDDQ010000018.1, read as the reverse complement.
TGGAGAACGCGACGTTCCGGTTCGCCGCCGAGCCTCTGGAGATCGCCGGGGTGCCGATCGCGCCGGGGGAGGCGGTGATGATCGGCCTCACGGCCGCCGACCGCGACGCGGCCCGCTTCCCCGCCCCGGAGCGCTTCGACATCCGGCGCGACACCCGGGGCCACGTCGCCTTCGGCCACGGCATCCACTACTGCCTGGGCGCCCCACTGGCCCGCCTCGAGGCCCGCACGGCGATACGTTCCCTGCTGGAGCGCGCCCCGGACCTGGCCCTGGACGGACCGCCGGGGCCATGGCTGCCGGGCGTACTGATCCGTGGGGTACGGAGCCTTCCGGTGCGCTGGTAGGGGAGCGGGTGGCGTCTTCCGGTGCTCCAGTGAGAGGGGCGCCGTCTTCCGGTGCTCCGGTGCGCCGGTGGCGTGGTGGGTGGGGCGGGTGCCGGCGCGGGCCGGGGCCCGGCCTCACAGCGCCGCGTTCTGCGTTCCGCCCGGGAGTTCGGCGATCGCGACCGGTCTTCGGTCGCGTCTCGACACCTCGCACGCCTCCGAGATCCGCAGCGCCTGCAGGGCCTCCCGGCCGTCGCAGGGGTTGGCCCGCTCACCGCGCACGACCTCCACGAAGGCGTTCAGCTCCGCCTCGTACGCGGGCCCGAACCGTTCCAGGAACCCCGGCCACGGCTTGTCCGCGGCGGGTGGCCCCGTCGGCTCGGTGGACGCGACCGGCGTGCGGTCGTCCAGACCCACCACGACCGTGTCCAGCTCACCGGCCAGCTCCATGCGCACGTCGTACCCGGCGCCGTTCAGCCGTGTCGCCGTGGCCGTGGCGAGCGTGCCGTCGTCCATCGTGAGCACCACCGCGGCCGTGTCCACGTCGCCCGCCTCGCGGAACATCGCGGGCCCGGCGTCGGACCCGGCCGCGTACACGTCGACGACCTCGCGCCCGGTCACCCAGCGCAGCACGTCGAAGTCGTGGATCAGCGTGTCCCGGTACAGCCCACCGGACAGCGTCAGCCAGGCGACCGGCGGCGGCGCCTGGTCGCTGGTCAGCGCCCGCACCGTGTGCAGCCGTCCGAGCCGGCCGGAGCGCACCGCCTCACGGGCGCCCGCGTAGCCCGCGTCGAAGCGCCGCTGGAAGCCCATCTGGAGGATCGTCCCGGCGGTCTCCACCTCCCCGATCGCCTGCAGCGTGCCCGGCAGATCGAGCGCTATGGGCTTCTCGCAGAACACCGGGAGCCCCGACCGGGCCGCGCGGCCGATCAGCTCGGCATGGGCCGACGTCGCGGTGGTGATCACCACCGCGTCCACGCCCCACCGGAAGATCTCGTCCACCCCGGGCGCCGCCGTCTCACCGAGCCGGTGGGCGAGCTCCTGGGCGCGCGAGGCGTCCGCGTCCGTGAGGATCAAGGAGCCGACGTCGCGATGACGGCTGAGCGTGTTGGCGTGGATCGTGCCGATGCGGCCCGTACCGATGACCCCGATGCGCATGGAAACAAAGTGCGGGTTCAGTGCGTACGCTGTCAATGCAAATGTCCGGACAATCAAACTACACGACTTCCCGTCAACAACGCGTAGAGCTACAGTCGGCCCGTGCCGAAACCAGAAGTGGACCCGACCGTGGAACTCGAGCTCAGCGTGGACCGGAGCAGTCCGGTGCCCTTGTACTTCCAGCTGTCCCAACAGCTCGAAGCCGCGATCGAGCACGGAGCGCTCACGCCCGGCAGCCTGCTGGGCAACGAGATCGAGCTCGCCGCACGCCTCGGCCTGTCGCGTCCGACCGTCCGCCAGGCCATCCAGTCGCTGGTGGACAAGGGCCTGCTGGTGCGCCGCCGGGGCGTCGGGACACAGGTCGTGCACAGCCAGGTCAAGCGCCCGCTGGAGCTCAGCAGCCTCTACGACGACCTGGAGTCGGCCGGCCAGCGCCCGGCGACCCGGGTGATCGTCAACACCGTCGTCCCGGCGTCCGCCGAGGTCGCCGCGGCCCTCGGGGTGGCCGAGGACAGCGACGTGCACCGCGTGGAGCGGCTGCGTCTCGCGCATGGCGAGCCGATGGCGTACCTGTGCAACTACCTGCCGCCCGGCCTGCTCGGCCTGGACACCGCGCAGCTGGAGGCCACCGGTCTGTACCGGCTGATGCGCGCCGCCGGCATCACGCTGCACAGCGCCCGCCAGACCATCGGCGCCCGCGCCGCCACCGCCGCCGAGGCCGAGCGCCTGGCCGAGGAGGAGGGCGCCCCGCTGCTCACCATGCAGCGCGTGACGTTCGACGACACGGGCCGGGCGGTGGAGTACGGCACGCACACCTACCGCCCGAGCCGCTACTCCTTCGAGTTCCAGTTGCTCGTACGGTCGTGAGCTCGCGCGGTCGTGAGCTCGTACGGCCGTGAACTCGTACGGTCGTGAGCTCGTACGGTCGTGAGCGAGAGACCGCTCGGTACGTTGCAATGTCAGGACAATGAAACTCCTCCGATGCGCGACGTCCTCGGGGCGTGGATGAACCGCGCGAGCGACCACGAGCGCCCCCCAGGTGGCGTGTGACGCGCGCCCACCTTTGCCGCCCCGTTCGGCACCCCGCGTGAGCGTGCGGCAGAATCGGCCTCGATGAGCACCTATCGCGACTTCACGGCCCCCATCGGCTCACGGCGGGCCCCCGTTCTGAGGACGGTGGGCCCCCGGGAGCGCCGCTCACACCTGACGGCGCCCAGAGTCCCCACCGTCGGCATCGACATCGGCGGCACCAAGGTGATGGCGGGCGTCGTGGACGCCGACGGCAACATCCTCGAAAAGGTCCGCACCGAGACCCCGGACAAGTCCAAGAGTCCGAAGGTCGTCGAGGACACCATCGTCGAACTGGTCCTGGACCTGTCCGACCGCCACGACGTGCACGCCGTCGGCATCGGCGCGGCCGGCTGGGTCGACGCCGAACGCAACCGCGTCCTGTTCGCGCCCCACCTGTCCTGGCGCAACGAGCCCCTGCGCGACCGCCTGGCCGGCCGGCTCGCCGTGCCCGTCCTCGTCGACAACGACGCGAACTCCGCCGCCTGGGCCGAGTGGCGCTTCGGCGCCGGCCGCGGCGAGGACCACCTCGTCATGATCACGCTGGGCACCGGCATCGGCGGCGCGATCCTGGAGGACGGGCAGGTCAAGCGGGGCAAGTACGGCGTCGCCGGTGAGTTCGGCCATATGCAGGTCGTGCCCGGCGGCCACCGCTGCCCGTGCGGCAACCGCGGCTGCTGGGAGCAGTACAGCTCCGGCAACGCGCTGGTGCGCGAGGCGAAGGAGCTCGCCGCCGCGGACTCTCCCGTGGCGTACGGGATCATCGAGCACGTCAAGGGCCAGATCGGCGACATCACCGGCCCGATGATCACCGAGCTGGCCCGCGACGGCGACGCGATGTGCATCGAGCTGCTCCAGGACATCGGCCAGTGGCTGGGCGTCGGCATCGCGAACCTCGCGGCGGCCCTGGACCCCTCCTGCTTCGTGATCGGCGGCGGTGTGTCGGCCGCCGACGACCTGCTGATCGGTCCCGCGCGGGACGCCTTCAAGCGCCACCTCACCGGCCGCGGCTACCGCCCCGAGGCACGCATCACGCGGGCCCAGCTCGGCCCCGAGGCCGGCATGGTCGGCGCCGCGGACCTGGCCCGCCTGGTCGCCCGCCGCTTCCGGCGCGCCAACCGGCGCCGGGTGGAGCGCTACGAGCGCTACGCCCGCTTCGCCGAAGCCCGCCGGACGTCCCAGGGGTCGGCGTGACCGTGTCCGTACCCCGTCAGACCGACTCCCCGGGCGACCAGCCGCCGCCCGAGGGCCGTCGCCACATGATCCGCCGCAGGACGCTCACCCTGCTCATCATCGTGCTGCTCATCGGCGTGCCGGCCGGCTACCTGGTGATCTCCGCCAACCAGAGCCGCGACAGCGGCAAGGACAAGGAGGAGAAGTACTCGGCGACCGGCCTCAGCGAGGGCTGGCCGTCGCGGGTGCAGCGCCGGCTGTACCAGATCCCGATCCCGGTGCCGTCGTACAAGGTCGCCTACTACGAGACGAACAACTGGAAGACCAGCCGTCTCTACGTCCAGTTCGAGACCACCAAGGGCAACCTGGACGTCTTCCTCAAGTCCATCGGCGCCGACCGGAACGACCTGGATGCCGACGAGATCACCATCAACGCCCGCGATCAGAAGATCACCGGCTGGGACTTCAAGGACTCCGGACTCTGGTACGGCCTGGTCCGCAAGCAGAAGAACCCGGCGCCGACCCAGGACATCGTCGTCAACCTGTCCGACCCGGACCACCCGTTCGTGTACGCGGTCTCCCGCACGGTTCCCTGACGGCCCGGTGATCGACCCGTGACGGTCCCCGGGCCGCGCAGGCCACCGAGGCCGATTGTCAGACCCCGCCCGTAGAGTCGAAGACGGTTGATCGGACTCGAGGGCGGGAGGTGACAGGGCAGATGAGCGACGGGACTGCCGTGGGCAGCTCTCCCGCGCCCGGCAGGGGCGCGGGGCACCGCGCGACCGGCCACGACCGGCCCGCGGACGCGCGACAGCACGGCGCGGCCCTTCCCGCGCAGCGCCTGGCGGCCCTCTTCCTGCCCGCGCCCCTCCCGCGCGAGGGCCGGATCGCCTTCTGGGACCCGGAGGGCGGCCCGCTGCCCACCGGGGACACCGAGCTCACCGTCGTACGACGCCATGGCGCCGGAGTCCGCCGCAGGACCGCCCCCGCCCTGACCCTGCCGCTCGGCGAGGCCCTGCCGCTGCTCGTGCGGGCCCGGCGGGACCCGGCCGCCCACCCCGCCACCGCCTGCTGGGGCGCGGCCGCCCTGCACGCCCTGCGCCTCACCGCGCGCGGCCGGCTGCTGCCCGGCCTGACCCCGACCGGCCACGATGCCTGGCGGGCCGGACCCCTCGACCCCGACGACATCGCCCATCTGCGCGCCATCGCCGCGGCCCTGCCCCACGAGGGACACGCCGTCCCCCTGCCCGGTCCCGGCCCGCTGCGGCTGCCCGAGCCGGAAGCACTGATGCGCGCCTTCCTGGACGCGGTCGCCGACACCCTGCCCCGCACCCCCGCCGCGCCCCACGTCTCGGGGAAGCCCTTCGCCGCGCGCGAGGCCCAGCGCCTGCCCGGCGCCCACGACTGGGCGGCGGAGGTCGCCGCCGGCATGGACGCCGGCGTACGGATCTCGCTGCGCCTGGACCTGTCCGCGTACGACCTCTTCGACGACCGTGACGACGGCGCACGTCGCGCGGGCGCCGCCGTCGTCCAGGTCCACAGCCTCGCCGACCCCACCCTGGTGGCCGACGCGGCCGCCCTGTGGGCCGGCGAGGCCGACGACGCCTTCGGGCCCCGGGCGCGGGTGGACGCCGCACTGGCGGTGCGCCGCGCGGCCCGGGTGTGGGCCCCTCTGGACCGGCTCGCCGAGCAGGACGTGCCCGATGTACTGGCCCTCTCCGACGACGAGTTGGGCGACCTGCTGGGCGTGGCCACGACCCGGCTCGCAGCGGCCGGCGTGGCCGTGCACTGGCCCCGGGACCTGGCACAGGACCTCAGCGCCGCCGCTGTCGTACGGCCCGCGCCCGGCTCGGCGACCGACGGCACCGGGTTCTTCGAGAGCGAGGAACTGCTCCAGTTCCGCTGGCAGCTGGCGATCGGCGGCGACCCGCTCACCGAGGGCGAGATGGACGCCCTCGCCGAGGCGCACCGCCCGGTCGTCCGGCTGCGGGACAGCTGGGTACTGGTCGACCCGGCCCTCGTGCGCAAGGCACGCAAGCGCGAACTGGGCCTGCTCGACCCGGTCGACGCGCTCTCCGTCGCCCTCACCGGCAGCGCGGAGGTCGACGGCGAGACGGTCGAAGCGGTACCGGTCGGCGCCCTGGCCGCCCTGCGGGACCGGCTCACGGCGGGAGTACGGCCCGCCGAGCCGCCGCCGTGCCTGCGCGCCACCCTGCGCGACTACCAACTCCGGGGCCTGGCCTGGCTGGACCTCATGACATCCCTGGGACTCGGCGGCTGCCTGGCCGACGACATGGGGCTCGGCAAGACGATCACCGTCATCGCCCTGCACCTGAAGCGCGCCCGTACTTCCCCGACCCTCGTGGTCTGCCCGGCGTCCCTGCTGGGCAACTGGCAGCGGGAGATCGCCCGTTTCGCGCCCGGCGTGCCCGTCCGCCGCTTCCACGGCCCGGACCGCACCCTGGACGACATGGACGGCGGCTTCGTCCTGACGACCTACGGCACCATGCGGTCGACTGCACCGACGCTTGCCGGGCACACCTGGGGCATGGTCGTAGCCGACGAGGCGCAGCACGTGAAGAACCCCTACTCGGCGACGGCGAAGGCGCTGCGCACGATCCCGACGCCCGCACGCGTGGCGCTGACCGGCACACCGGTGGAGAACAACCTCTCCGAACTCTGGGCCCTGCTCGACTGGACGACCCCCGGGCTGCTCGGACCCCTCAAGGCATTCCGTGCCCGCCACGCGCGTGCCGTGGAGAACGGCGAGGACGAGGAGGCGGTGACCCGGCTGGCCCGTCTGGTACGGCCGTTCCTGCTGCGCCGCAAGAAGTCCGACCCCGGGATCGTCCCCGAACTGCCGCCGAAGACCGAGACCGACCACCCCGTCCCTCTCACCCGGGAACAGGCCGCTCTCTACGAGGCCGTGGTGCGTGAGTCGATGCTCGCCATCGAGACGGCTCAGGGCATCGCGCGCCGCGGACTGGTGCTGAAACTCCTCACGTCCCTGAAGCAGATCTGCGACCACCCCGCGCTGTACCTGAAGGAGGCGGCGGCACCGGCCGACGGCCTGGCGGCCCGCTCCGGCAAGCTCGCCCTGCTGGACGAACTGCTCGACACCCTGCTGTCCGAGGACGGCTCGGCCCTGGTCTTCACCCAGTACGTGGGCATGGCCCGCCTGATCGCCGCCCACCTCGCCGCCCGGGCGGTCCCGGTGGACCTGCTCCACGGCGGGACGCCCGTCCCGGACCGCGAACGCATGGTGGACCGCTTCCAGGAGGGCGCGACGCCGGTCCTGGTCCTGTCCCTCAAGGCCGCGGGCACCGGCCTGAACCTCACGCGCGCCGGCCATGTCGTCCACTTCGACCGCTGGTGGAACCCGGCGGTGGAGGAACAGGCCACCGACCGTGCCTACCGCATCGGCCAGACCCAGCCCGTCCAGGTCCACCGCCTCATCACCGAGGGCACCGTCGAGGACCGCATCGCCGAGATGCTCGAAGCCAAGCGCGCCCTCGCCGACGCGATCCTCGGCTCCGGCGAATCGGCCCTCACGGAACTGACGAACCACGAACTGTCCGACCTCGTGTCGCTGAGGAGGGAGTCATGACGGGGGCGGGGGAGCGCTGGAGCGCGGAGGGCGGTGAGCCGGTGCAGCCCACAGAGAGGGAAGACTCCGCCACCGGGTCGGAGGTGCCGCCGACAGTGCGGGCAGAGGACGAGTCGCACCGACCGGCCGAGGCCGGGTCGGGGGTGCCGGTAGGGGGTGAGCCGAGCGGGCGTGGGGAGGCCGGGCCGGAGGCGTCGCCGGGGGTGCCGGCAGGGAGTGAGCCGAGTCGGTGTGGGGATGCCTCGTCGTCGGTGCCGTCCGGGGTGCCGGTAGGGGGTGAGCCGAGCGGGCGTGGGGAGGCCGGGTTGGAGGTGCCGCCCGCGGTGCCGTCAGAGGGTGAGTCGAGTCGGCCTGGGGACGCCGGGGCGTCGGTAGGGGGTGGGTCGAGTCAGCGGGCGGGCGCCGTGCCGGAGGCGTCGCCCGGGGTGCCGGCAGGGAGTGAGTCGAGCCGGCGTGGGGACGCCGGCGCTCGACCGGCTGATGCGGCACGCCGTGCGCTGCGGGCTGCCCGGGAGCGGCGAGAGGCTGAGCAAGCGGCCGCTGCGGGCGGGGAGTCGGCCGTGGGGGAGGGCCGGCGGCGGGTCGCCCGCCCGGGAGACGCCGCACGCGCGGCCGTGCGGCCCACCCGGAACCGGGACCTCGGCCTCGGCGGCGCGGGCGTCAGCTCTGCCGAGGGTCCGGACAGCGTGGAGGGCGGTAGTGACGCTCTGCCGTCCGGGGCGGCCCGCTCAGCCGGCACGGACCCGCATCGGCCGGAAGCGAATCAGCCAGGTGCGCCGCAACGGCCGGGCACGCAAGCGGACATGACCGAGGCGGAACCGTCGGACGAGGCGACGGCACCCGGCACCGAGGCGTCCGCCCGGGCCTCCGGCGCGTCCGCCCCGGCCTCTGGCGCGCCCACCCCGGCCTCCGGTCGACCAGGGCCGCGGCCGGGGGACGCCGCGCGTGAGGCGTTGCGCGCGGCGTTGAAGGAGCGGCGGCGAGCCGAGTCGGAGGAAGCCGACAGGGGAGCGCAGGGCGCCGACAGGCTGCGCCGGCCCACGCCGGCGACCGGCTCCGGAGACCGAAGTCGCCGACGGGACACGGGCCGCGACGACGTCCGGCAGCGCGAGAGTGAGCCGCTTCGTCGGCCGGGGACGGCCGCCGCCCGGATGCGGGTCCGTGACGTACAGAGCCTGCTCGCGGGCGCCTTCCTGATGCCGTCCTCGGACCTGCCGGAAGGCGAAGACGAATCGGCGCTGCCCGATCCCGCCGACCGCCCGCGCCACGCCCCCACTGCCCCGCCCTCCGAGCTGCCCGATCGCCTGGGCCCCGCCCCCACGAACCTGCCCTCCGAGGCGTCCGAGGCGTCCGAGGCGTCCGAGGCGTCCGAGACCTTCGAGCCGGCCGACCATCCGCGCCACACCCCCACGCCCCCGCCCTCCGACGCCCCAGTTCCCGCCGACGACCGGCGCCACGACCCGGCGGCCCCCAACACACCCCCCACCACCAACGACCCCACCTCTCCCCGCACCGGACCGCCCGCCTCTCCTCGCACCGGACCACCCACCTCTCCTCGCACCGGACCACCCACCTCTCCTCGCACCGGACCACCCACCTCTCCTCGCACCGGACCACCCACCTCTCCCCGCACCGGACCACCCACCTCTCCTCGCACCGGACCGCCCGCCTCTCCTCGCACCGGACCACCCACCTCTCCTCGCACCGGACCGCCCACTCCTCCCCACTCCGCGCCACCCACCGCTCCCGACCCCTCATCGCCCCCTTCCTCCCGCACCTCACCACCCAACCCTCCCCCCTCCGCGCCACCCACCCCTCCCCACTCC